>CAMAVU010000001.1 GCA_945861935.1 Bifidobacterium breve
TCGGAAGACCGCGCCGTCCGCACGCCGACGCAGCCGTCCCACCCCAGCACGCCGGGCAGTGGAGGGTTGCCCTTCCCGACGCAGCCGACGCCCACCAAGCCTCCCACGCCGGGCAACGGGGGATCCACACCCAACCCCACACCGCCGACGCCCAAGCCTCCCACGCCGGGCAACGGGGGATCCACACCCAACCCGATCCTGGTGCCACCCGTCGCACCAGAGGCGCCAGTTGTCCCGGTGATCCCGGGCGGCGGCACCACAGCAGCGTCCCCGCGCAGCGGGGGGGCCGGGCCCACCATCGCAGCCACCGTGGCCGCAGCAGTGCCGAGCCGGGTCCCCACCTCCGGGCTGGCGGCGGGTCGGGGACCCGTCACCATCCATGTATTCGTCGATCTCGGCGACCCGGATGATGCTGCCGCGCACCTGCGCATCACCCCCGTTCTGCTCCGCCGGGTCGCCACGGACGGAACGGCGACCGTTCTCCTGTCCCCCCTGTGCATGGGGCGTGATGCCAACAGCATCGAGGCCGCTGCTGCCATGCTCGCCGCCTCACGGCAGAATCGTGCGTGGTCGGTTGCCGCCGGCCTGGCAGGCACCCGCCTGAGCCGTGACGGCGACTGGCTCACGGCTGCGACCCTGAAGCGGGTCGTGGTCTCGGTGAAGGGCCTGACGACGACCCGGTTCCTCAACGACGCCAAGGCCCGGGTGGTCTATCGCGATCTCAACATCATCCGCCAGTCGGCGCGGGCGAGCGGGGTCACAGCGACACCGTCGTATGTCGTGACGGGCGGGAAAGGAAAGCGCGTTGTGACCCGTCCGGACAGCGTCAACGACATCCTCGCAGCCATCGAGGCGGTTCAGTGAGCGTCGCACTCGCGTAGCCTGCAGGCGATGCTGACCTCACTTGTGACCGGCGGGGCGGGATTCCTCGGCTCCCACCTGTGCGACCGTCTGCTCGCAGACGGCCGCCGCGTGATCTGCGTCGACAATCTCGACACGGGGACGCTCGAGAACATCGAGCACATCCGGTCCGGTGACTTCGTGTTCCTCGAGCACGACATGACCCGGCACCTCGAGATCGCGGGTCCCGTGGATGAGGTGTTCCACCTCGCGTCCCCCGCAAGCCCCATTGATTACCTGCGCCTGCCGCTGCACACGCTCAAGGTCGGCTCGTACGGCACGCACAACGCGCTGGGCCTCGCCAAGCGCCATCGGGCGCGGTTCCTGCTTGCCTCAACCAGCGAGGTGTACGGCGACCCGCAGGTGCACCCGCAGCACGAGGACTACTGGGGGCACGTGAACCCCATCGGGCCGCGCGGCGTCTACGACGAGGCAAAGCGCTACGCCGAGGCGCTCACCATGGCCTACCACCGGCAACAGGGCGTGGACACGCACATCGTGCGCATCTTCAACACCTACGGCCCACGCATGCGCCCGAAGGACGGCCGCGCCATCCCCACGTTCCTGCGCCAGGCTGCCGAGGGTGCGCCGCTGACGATCTTCGGCGATGGCAGCCACACACGCTCCTTCTGCTTCGTGACCGACCTCATCGAGGGCCTCGTGCGGCTGATCCGCAGCGACGAGCACTTCCCGGTGAACATCGGCAACCCGACGGAGTACACGATCCTCCAGTTGGCGGAGGCTGTGCGTGACGCCATCGGGTCGGCGTCCGAGATCGTGTTCGAGGCCCTCCCACAGGATGACCCCGCCGTCCGGAAGCCCGACATCTCCCGGGCCCGGGCCATCCTCGGATGGGAGCCCACGATCACCCTCGCCGACGGCCTGCGCATGACGATCGCGAGCACCCCCGGTGCCGGTACCGCCGCCACACCCGCCTAGCCGGGCGTGAGCGACCCAGCCGTTCTGGCGCGGGACCTTCGGAAGGCATACGGCCCACGGGTCGCGGTGGACGGGATCGACCTTGATGTCCGGCGGGGCGAGTGCTTCGGTTTCCTCGGTCCCAACGGAGCCGGCAAGACCACCACCATGCGCATGCTCGCCTGCCTGTCGTCCCGGGATGCAGGCACCCTCTCTGTGCTGGGCATGGATCCGGACCTGCACCCGCGCGCGCTCAAAGCCCGCCTGGGCGTTGTGCCGCAGGAGATCAATCTCGACCTCGAGCTCACGGTCGTCGAGAACATGCTGGTGTACGCGCGCTACTTCGGTATTCCGCAGGGGGATGCACGCCGACGCGCGGATGAATTGCTGCGATTCGTCGACCTGCACGAGCGCGCCGGTGACACCGTGGTCCGCCTGTCCGGTGGGATGCAGCGGCGCCTCCAGATTGCCCGGGCTCTCATCAACGATCCGGAGATGATCCTGCTCGACGAGCCCACCACGGGCCTCGACCCGCAGGCCCGGCGGCTGGTGTGGGAGCGCCTTCGGGACCTGCGTGATCGTGGCACGTCCGTCGTGATCACCACCCACTACATGGATGAGGCCGAGCGGATGTGCGACCGCCTGGTGGTGATCGACCACGGGGTAGTCGTGCGTCGCGGGGCGCCTGCCGACCTCGTGCGCGACGAGGTCGGCAGCGAGGTCCTCGAGATGCGCACGACCGCAGGGAATGCGGCGGCGCTGGCCCGGGCGACGAGCGCGCGGCATCTGGTGGCCGGGGACGTGGTACTTGCCTTCGGGGAGAGAGCCGACGACCTGCGTGCGCACGCGGATGCCTCAGGCATCCCATGGGAGATGGTCGCGGAGCGACGCTCCACACTCGAGGACCTCTTCATCCACCTGACGGGGCACTCGCTCCGCGAGGGCTCGCCCGGCGGGGACTGACTACGTCGGGGTGTCGGTGGCCCCGGTGGCCACATCACCGGCAGCCCACGGCGCCGGTCTGCCGAAGACGCCGGCGAGCCAGATGCCCACGGCATACAGGATGACCTGCGGGACCATCAGCATCAGCATGCTGAAGGGGTCGCCTCCGGGCAGGATGGCCGCGACGAGGGCGATGGCGACGATTGCGACGCGCCACCCCGTGCGGAACTGCTGCGCGCTCACCAGGCCCATGCGCGCGAGGGCGAGCATCGCCACCGGCACCTCAAACACCAGGCCCCCCGCAAACATCAGCGTGAGGGCGAACGAGAAGTACTCGTTCGCGCGCAGCGCCACCTGGAAGTCATCACCCGCAAACCCCAGGAGCCACTGCAGTGCGACGGGCAGAACCAGGAAGTACACGAAGAAAACGCCGGCGATGAACAGGGCCGACACACCACCAACGACCACCATCATCCGCCGGCGCGTCTGTTCCCCGATCGCCGGCACCACGTACGAGTACAGCTGATAGAGCAGCACCGGCATGGTCACGAGTACGGCGGCACCGAACACGACCTTGAGGATGATCAGGAAGGGCTCGGTCGGCGACAGCGCCAGGAGCGTGCGGTACTCGGGTGCCAGAGGATCGAGCAGCACACCCATCAGCCACTCGTTGAACCCGTAGAGGACGGCGACGGCGACCGCCAGCGTCGCGACCGCGATGACGAGCCGCGTGCGCAGCTCAGTGAGGTGCTCGACGACGCTGAGCCGGTCGTCGGGTTCGACCCTGCTCACCCCCCATCGGCCGAAGCGGCGGCCCATGGCGCTATCCCGCGGCGGGCGGGTTCCCCGACGGGGGCGCATCACCGCTCACGACGATCCCCTCCAGCACATGCGGCGAGGCCGACGGCTGTTCGGGTGGGCCCGCCGTGGCGGTGGTCACGGGTGCAGCCTGCGCAGCGGGGGTGGGCGCGGGAGCCGGGGACGCCGCGTCGTCGTCGCGGGCATCGCCCGTGAGGGTCTCCTTGAAGTCGCGGATCCCCCGGCCGACCGCACGGCTGAACTGCGGCAGTTTGGTGGGTCCGAGCACGAGCACCGCGATGACGAGCACGATGATGAGCTGGATCGGCGAGATGTCGAACATCGGGGGGGAGGCTAGACCGTGTGCGCCCTCCCGGCCAGCACCAGGGGTGGCTGGGATAGGGTTCACCCATGATGGACGACGACCTCGTCTCGCCGACCGATGCCGCCATCATCCGGCAGATACGCGACCAGATCATCGACAACGATGTGCGGCTGGTGCAGGCCATCAACCAGCGTCTCACCCTCGTTGCGCGGCTTCGCGCCTACAAGCACGAACGCAACATGGAGTTCGTCGACCCATCCCGGGAGCAGTGGATGCACCGGTACCTGCAGGGCGCGAACCGCGGGCCGCTGTCGTCCGGGGGGCTTACGGAGATCTACGGGCACGTCCTGGAACTGACCAAGAGCGAGACAGAGGAATGAGGCCGGGGCGCCGGACGGGTTAGTCGGCGAAGTCCTCCGGCGTCACGTTGTCGAGGAACTCCTTGAACTTCTCGACCATGTCCTCGTCGTCCTCGGGCTCGTGGTCGAACTCGATCGCGTTTTCATCCAGGAGGCCGTCGGCGGCGAAGATCGGTGCCCCCGCGCGCACCGCCACCGCGATGGCATCGCTCGGGCGGGCATCCACCTCGATGTCCGGACCCCGAGTACTCAACTGGATCAGGGCATAGAAGGTGTTGTCACGCATTTCGGTGACCGTTACCCGGACCACCTCCGACTGGAGACCCTCGACCATGTCGGTGATGAGATCGTGCGTCATCGGACGTGGCGAGTCGGCGCCCTGGATTTTCATCAGGATCGCTGCGGCCTCGGCATGGCCGATCCAGATGGGAAGGAACCGGTTGCCCTCGACCGTCTTCAGCAACACGATGGGCTGCTTGCCGACCATGTCGAAACTGACGCCGTAGATGACCATCTCCTGCATGCACCGATCATAGACCGGGGGTGGGGGTGGGGCTCGCCGGCCGGGGGTCGCGGCACCACCGCCTGCGCGCACCGGCCGCGAGTGGGGGCAGGACGGAATCCCGCTGCTATGGTCCCGCGCCGCGGGCGATTAGCTCAGGTGGTTAGAGCGCATCCCTGATAAGGATGAGGTCCCAGGTTCGAGTCCTGGATCGCCCACTCAGCCACCCGCCGGGGGGTCGAGGCGATCCAGAGCGGCGGCCAGCGCGGCTTCGTCGTCGAAGATGATCTCCACGATCACGCGCCCGCGGGCAGCCGCCTTCACGCGCACGGGGGCACCGAACACCCCGGCGAAGATGTCGATCGCCTCGTCGGCGATGTCGGGTGCGGGCGCCCGTGGGCGGCCCGTTGCGGCCAGGTGCCCGGCATTGGCCCGCGCAAGCGATTCCGTGTCCCGGACCGACAGACCCTTCTCGACGGCAGCCTGCGCCACGGCCCGGCGGCGCTTCGCGCCATCCGCCATCAGGATCGCCCGGCCATGGCCCTCGGTCAGGGCACCGTCCACCAGCATCTGCTGCACGTCGTCGGGCAACTCGAGCAGCCGGATCATGTTCGCCACAGCCGAACGGCTGCGGCCCACGGTGCGCGCCACGTCGGCCTGGGACTGGGCGAAGTCCTCAACGAGGGCCGCAAGCGCCTGAGCGGCCTCGATCGGATCGAGGTCCTGGCGCATGAGATTCTCGACCAGACCCACCTCGAGCCGCTCGCGCTCGTCGGCGTCGCGGATGACGACGGGCATCTCCTCGAGCCCGGCTGCCAGCGCCGCGCGCCAGCGCCGCTCCCCGGCGATCAACTCGTAGCCGCCATCCCCGAGCTCGCGCACCACGACGGGCTGGATCAGGCCGGTGGTGGCAATGCTCTCCGCCAGCGCAGCCAGGGCGTCGGGATCAATGCGCTTCCGTGGTTGGGTCGGGCTGGGGGTGATCTGATCGATGCGGAGCACCCGCAGGGCCCCGCCGCCGGGCGGGGCAGGGGAAGCAGGCCCCGGCGGCGGGATCTCAACGATCGGTGCATCGCCGAGCAGGGTGGACAGGCCGCGCCCAAGGCGTGCCGACGACTTCTTCTCAACCACGGGCCAGAACCTCCTCGGTGACCTCGGTGTACGCGCGTGCAGCGGCGCAGTTCGGGTCGTAACGGACGACCGGTTCGCCGAACGACGGCGATTCGGTCACACGGACGTTGCGCGGGATGACGGCGTCGAGAACCAGCCCGGGGAAGTGCGTACGCACCTCGCCCACCACCTCACCGCTGATACGGGTGCGGGGATCGTGCATCGTCAGAAGCAGACCGCCGACCACCAGAGCCGGGTTCAGCCGGGCACGGACCTCCCCGATCGTTTCCATGAGTCGCGACAGACCCTCGAGCGCGTAGTACTCGCATTGCACCGGCACGATCAGGCGGTCCGCCGCCACGAGCGCATTGATGGTGAGCAGGTCCAGAGAAGGCGGGCAATCCACGAAAACGTGCTGGTATTCGGCAGCGGTCCCGGCCAGGGCGGACCGCATGAGGCCCTCCCGGGCCACCCTCCCCACCATTTCCACCGAAGCGCCAGCGAGGTCGGGGCCGGAGGGGATCAGGTCGAGCCCGGGCACGACCGTCGCCATGCGGGCCGCCGCCACGGAAGCCCCATCCAGGAGCACATCCATGGTGGTCAGCGCACCGGGTCCGAGGCGCTCACGGCCGAGGATGCCACTCGTGGCGTTCGCCTGCGGGTCGGCATCCACGAGCAGAACGCGGTTCCCCATACCGGCAGCGCAGGCAGCGATGTTCACCGCGGAGGTGGTCTTGCCCACACCACCCTTCTGGTTCACCACCGCGTAGATCACGCGATCGGCCTCTTTGCGGCCATCCCCGGGCGGCGGGGATAGCGGTCTGGGGTATCGGCGACCTTGTTCCACACAGATAAGTACCTGCTCACACCGGGAATCGGTGTGACGTGGACGTCGGGGGTGGGCGCGAGACCCAACTGACGCCCGGCCTCCCGGGCGATCACCGCATCGTCGGCCCCGGGACGTCCACGCCAGGCGACGACGGATCCGCCTCGCTGCACAAGCGGCGCCGCCAATTCGAGGACCACCGGCAGGGGGCCTACCGCGCGCGCGGTCACCAGCGCATGCGCTTCGCGCTCCTCGCGCGCGAGGGTCTCGCTGCGTTCCGACACCACGCGGACATTAGGGAAGGCCCCGGCGGCACGACGCAGCCAGTCCGCCTTCCTCCGCTCACTCTCCACGAGGGTCACCCGCACGTCCGGCAACATCGCCGCCAGTGCGAGGCCCGGGAAGCCGCCGCCGCTCCCGAGATCCACGATGTTGCCCGCGGTGGCCACGGCCGGCACCAGGAGACCGCTCAGCGAGTCGACGACATGGATCCACACGGCCTCGTCGTCGTCGCGCACCGCTGACAGGTTCTGCGGCTCCGCGGCCATGCGCTGGAGCACGTCCGCGAGGGCCATTGCCACCGCGTCCGGGACCTCCACGCCCATGTGCGCCGAGCGCTCGATGATGAGTCCGGCGATGCGTTTCACGTGAAACGCCGGGGTCAGTCGGTCATGACCGGCACGACAACGATGTGCCGGCGCGGTTCCTCACCCTCACTCCGTGTGTCAATGCCGGGGCGGTCCTGAAGCGCCATGTGCACCGTCCGGCGATCGAGGGCACTCATGGGGTCGAGTTCGATCTCCTCGCCGTACTCCACAGCCTCGTCGGCAGCCTTCTGGGCGAGCCGCGCAAGAAGATCGGCCCGCTGGCTCCTGTATCCGCCGGCGTCCACAAGGACTCCCCGTCGCTGACCACCCGCCAGGCGACGCACGGCCTGGGCGGCCAGCAGTTGCAGTGCGTCGAGCACCTCGCCATCGCGACCGATCACGGCGTCGATGTCGTCGCCCTCGATCCGGGCCACGAGCCCGTCCTCCTCGCCATACTCGACGATGACGTCGGCAGTGAGGCCCAGACCCTCGATCGCCGCTTCCACGACCTCCCGCAGGACGTCCGCGCCGGGATCCCCGTCGGTCATTTGCGCCTCTTTGGTGGCTTACGCCCTGCTGGGCGCGATGGTCCGCCGCCCACCCGTTTCCGGGTCGGCGGCCTGCGCTTGTGCTGCGTGCCCGCCGCGTCGCCGCCCGCATCGTCTGCATCCGGCGCTGGTGTCGCAGCGGGGTCGGGGGAATCGGCCACCGGTGCGGTGGGAACTCCCACGGCATCGTCGGACCCCGCGTCAGTCACCGTGGGTCTGCCGGCCCCATCCGCGGTTGCGTCGTCGCGCCGGAAGCGTCGGCGTCTGGGCACGGACTTCGACCGTACCTCGACATCCTCCGTCAGCACGGCCTCGGGGGATTCGGGCCCGGGGGGCTCCTCGTCCTGATCGGCTTCCGGGTCGTCCGTCTTGCCGTTCGGGCCCACCATCGACCCACCGTTCGCCTCGATCTCGGCCTCAATGCGGCGCTTCAGGACCAATTGCTGCCCGGCTGTCCACAGGTTCGTGGTCGCCCAGTAGATGACCAGACCGGACGGAACCGGGAATTGGAAGATGAAGAACACGATGCCGATCGGGAGCAGGCGCATGAGCCAGCGCTGGTTCTTGCTCATCGTGGAGGTCGCGGAGAGCTCCGTCGAGATCAGCTGAGATACCGCATAGACCGCGATGAGTGGGATTACCGCCCAGCCGATGTCCGTGAGCAACTTCGACACGTCGGGCACGACGTACATGAACGAGACGTCGGTGCCGTCCGAGAAGTCCTGGTTGCGCAGCGTGTAGTACAGCGCGATGAACACGGGAGCCTGCAGAAGGAGGGGGAGGCAGGAGCCGAACGGGTTTACGCCGTTCTCCTTGTAGAACCTCATCGTCTCTTCCTGCAGCTTCTGCTTGTTCCCCTTGTACTTCCGCTGCAACTCCTTCATCTGCGGTGCGACTTCCTGCATGCGCCGGGCAGACTTGTACTGCTTGACGAAGAGGGGCAGCAGGATCAGACGCACCACCAGCGTGAGCATGACGATTGCCCAGCCCCAGGTGAAGCCAACCGAGTGGAAGAAGTCCAGAACGGCGCGGAGCGGCGCCTCGATCATGTCGAGGAAGTTCATCGCGCTCCGAACAGCGTCTGGTCGGCCGGGAAGTCCACTCCGCCCTGGCTCCAGGGGTTACAGCGCAGCAGCCGCCAGGCGGCCAGCACGAATCCCCTGCTCACGCCGAACATCTCAATGGACTCGACCGCGTACTCGGAGCAGGTCGGGTGGTACTTGCAGCGACGCGGCAACAGGGGGGACACGGCGCGCTGGTAGGCGCGCACGGCCCTGATGAGCATCTCCTTCATGCCGCTGCCTGATGGGTGGCCTTCACGGCGAGATCCTCGAGCCGCTCCCCCAGGGCACCCGACCCGCGCTCCTCGATGTACTCGTGCACGCCCGGGCGGGCGATCACGACGTAGTCCACGCCCGGAGCGAGAACCGACTCAATGCGGGCGAATTCCTCTCTGAGCACGCGCTTCACACGATTCCGCTCCACGGCGCCGCCCACGCGCTTGCCGACGGAGAGACCCAGCCGCGGCGGATCGTTCTCGCCCCTCATGAACGCGTAGACCACGAGGTGCCGACCTGCCGCCGACGTGCCCCGGCGGTACACCGTGTCGAAATCACCGGATCGGCTGACCCGGGTCCGCCCACCTCGCGGAGCGGCAGCGCCTGGCACGGGGCCAGCGACCTAGGCGGAGAGCCGCGCGCGGCCCTTCGCGCGCCGGCGCTTGATAACTGCACGGCCGGCAGCAGTGGACATGCGCTTGCGGAAGCCATGCGTTTTGCTGCGCTTCCGCGTGTTCGGCTGATAGGTGCGCTTCACTCGCCTGCTGCTCCTTGGGGTGCGGGCTCGGGCTGGGCGCCGGGGCGAACTCGACGCACGACATAGAAACACTACCAGAGTGCCGGCGCAGACGGGCTCGCGCACCGCGCGTCCCGGAATAGTGCCAGAGGGCCGGGGTCGCGTCGGGGGAACCGCTCGCCCTCGTGCCCGCCAGGCGCCCCGGCGCCCACTTCTCCACATCTGTGGACATCCCTGTGGATAACCGTATGTTCCTCCTGCTCCTGACGATATCCGCACCGCGGCGGCGGGGCGTGCTGTGGCGGACGCAGACCATTTTTCCCGCTCGCACGGCCCTCGTTCATCCACAGGCCCTCTCTGCCGCCCGTCGGGCCATCGCCCATTGGTAGCGTTCCGCGCCCCGATGAACCCCGAACCAGCCGACAGCCTCTCGGACGCCGAGCTGCGCGGCACCACGTATGTGGTGCGCGTGGCGGTACATCGGGCGGCCCTGGAGCCCCCGGCCATCACCGAGATCCGCGACATCGCGCCCGCGGCGATCATCGAATCCACCTTCTCCCATGTGGCCCGGATCTCGTCTGTTCCGCCCCTCGCGCTGCGCGAGGTGATCGAGAACCTCATCCACGCAGGCTTTCGCGACGCACTGGTGACCGTTCTCGACGCCGGGCGGACGGTACGGGTGTCCGACAGGGGCCCCGGTATTTCCGACCCACGCCGGGCCATGGAGCCGGGTTACACCACGGCCGACGAGTCCATCCGCGCGGTGGTGCGCGGCGCCGGCTCGGGCCTGCCGCTGGCGTCCGGGATCGTCGCGGCCGAAGGCGGCCTGCTCGAGGTGGAGGACAACCTCGGTGGTGGGACCGTCGTGACGCTCACGGTGGACGGGCCCCCGGCGCCGGACCTGCCCGGCGAGCCCGGCGCACCAAACGACGCCCAGCGACGCCTGCTCGCCCTGCTGCTCGAGATGGCACCCGCCCACCCCGAGACGATGGCCCGCGAACTGGGGCTGCCCCTCGGCCTCGTCGGCCGGGAGCTCGTGCTCCTGGAACACCGCGGATTCGTCGCCCGGTTCGCCGACGGCGGCAGGGTTCTCACCGAGCGCGGCGCGGCGATCGTCGCGACGCTCTTCTAGACCATGGGCGCGTCCATCCCCATCGCCCGTGACCCGGCCCACCTCGAGGCGATGTGGCAGCAGGTGCTCGAGCGCCTGCATGGCGCACTGAACACGGCCACGTACAGCCTGACCTTCGAGCGGGCGCGTGCGCTCGGGCTCGATGACGGCTGCTTCCGGATCGGGGTTGAGACCGAGTTCGCGCGGGCATGGATCGTCCAGCGGTACGACTCCCTGGTCCGGGACGCCCTGTTCGAGGTCATCGGCCGTGACGTCTCTGTGGGCGTCGAGGTCGTCGCGCCCGGGCCTGCTGCTGCCCAGCCGCCGGGGCGCTGGTCGCCCCCCGCGCCGCCGGCCAGGGCCGCCGCGCCGCCGCCTTCCGCGGCGCCAACGGACCCCGCGGCACGCTTGCAGTCGCGCTTCACCTTCGACGCCTTCGTGATCGGGCCCAGCAATCGTTTTGCTCACGCTGCTGCCCTGGCCGTCGCCGAGACGCCCGCGCGTGCCTACAACCCCTTGTTCATCTATGGCGGCGTGGGGCTGGGTAAGACCCACCTGCTGCACGCCATCGGGCACTACACCGCCGAGAACCACCCCGGGCTCTCTGTCCGGTATGTCTCGGTGGAGACATTCACCAACGAGTTCATCAATGCGCTTCGCGACGGCGGCATCCGCACGTTCAAGGACCGTTACCGATCCACGGACATCCTCCTCATCGACGACATCCAGATGCTCGAGGGCCGCGAGCAGACGCAGGAGGAGTTCTTCCACACCTTCAACGCGCTGCAGGAACATGGCAAGCAGATCGTCATCTCCAGTGACCGGCCGCCGAGCGCGATCAAGACCCTCGGGGACCGGCTCCGCTCGCGTTTCGAAATGGGCCTGATCACCGATGTCCAGCCGCCGGCCCTGGAGCTCCGCATCGCGATCCTGCGCAAGCGCGTGCAGACCGACGGCTATCAGATCCGCGATTCCGAGGCGCTCTCGTTCATCGCCGCCCGCGTCTCCACCAACGTCCGGCAACTTGAGGGCGCGCTGATCAGGGTGGTCGCCCACTCCTCCATCTCGGGACGCCCGGTGACGGCGGATCTGGCGCGGGAGGTTCTGGCCGACCTGTTCCCGGGCGACGTCGGTGAGCTGCGGATCGACCTCATCCAGGAGGCGGTCGCCCGGCACTACTCGGTGTCACTCGACGACCTCATCGGAGAGAAGCGCACCAAGCGCGTGGTGGTTCCCCGGCAGGTCGCGATGTACCTGGCCCGCGAGCTCACCGACTCCTCGCTGCCTGCCATCGGCCGTGCCTTCGGGGGTCGCGACCACACGACCGTCCTCTACGCGGTGCAGAAGATGACCAACCAGATGGCCGAGGGGGGCCCGGTGTACGAGGCCATCGAATCCCTCACCCGCTCCCTCACGGGCGCCGCAGCCCTCCCGCAGATCTAGCCCCCGGGGCAGCCGCGGCCCGGTGGCGGCCGGTCCCCATTCGTACCGCACCCCCGGGGCTCGTGTTGTCACGCGGAGGCTCCGCAGTGACGGGCGGGACCCGCGCGAGGGTGGGGTGCGTGCCACCACGCCCGAGCGCCGCGGCGGGGTTTCGCCCGCTCGCTGCGACCTTTCGCCAAACCTCGCCTGTGGACGGAACCCGGGCGGCGCTGTGGACAACCTGTGGAGAGTCCACGTGGATCCCCTGGGTCCATCCACACCCGTCCCGGCTCCCATCCCCGCGCCGCTTTTTGCTGTGGACGGCTGTTTGTGGGTGCCCGTGTTCTCCCGGCGTTCCCACAGGTCGTCCACAGGGGAGAAATGTCGCCTCTCGCGGCGAAGACCGGCATCTATCCACGCCATCCACAGGCCCTATCACTACGACGACGATCTACTGATCCATTGTTTTAACATCAGGCACCCCTCCACCCCCGGCTGGTGTGGGCGAGCCCAGCCGACCAGTCGCTACGCTGCCGCCGTGCGCCTGACCTGCCCCCGTGACGAACTCGCGAGCCGCCTGGCAGTGGCGTCAAGGGCTGCGTCCAGCAAGGGAACCATCCCGATTCTCGCGAACGTGCTATTGCGCGCCGAGGAGGGAGTCGTCGAGCTCTCCGCGACCGACACGGAGGTGTCGCTGCGCGTGCCGCTGGAGGACGCCGGCGTCGAGGAGCACGGCGCGGTGGTGCTGCCCCGCCTGGTGACGGACCTCGTACGCAGCATGGCACCAGGTCCCGTCTCCATCACGCACAACCAGAACGAGGGCCAGGTGCAGGTGTCGGGGGGAGGGTCGTCCTTCAGCCTGAACTGCCATCAGGCCAATGAGTACCCCGACCTCCCCGCCGACGGCGGCCTGGGCATCGAGATCCCGGCGAGCCGCTTCTTGATCTGCGCGGAGAAGGTCGTGCGGGCCGCATCGCGCGACGAGACCCGCCCGGTGTTGACAGGGGTGTTCGTACGGCTGGGACCGGACGGCCTGACGATGGCCGCCACCGACAGCTACCGGCTGGCCGTTCGCTCGACCGCGCTCGACAACCCACCGGCCGACACGCGGGAGGCCATCCTCCCGGCGCGCGCTGTCGCGGAGGCCGCGCGCCTGGTGGCGCAGTCACAGAACGGCATGGTGGACCTCGCCCTCGGCGAGCACCAGGCGGGCGTGCGGTGCGGAGGCGTGCGCCTCACCACGCGCGTCATCGACGGGCAGTTCCCCGACTACCGGCAACTCATCCCCGCGGAGTTCGACCACGACGTCCGCCTCGACCGTGCCGAGTTCCTCGCGGTCCTGACACGCGTCGGCGTGCTGGCCCAGCGAACCTCACCACTCCGGCTGTCATTCGAGCAGGGCCAGGTCACCGTTGCCACGGCCAGCGACCAGGTGGGAGAAGGCCGCGAGTCGCTGCCGGCGCCGTACTCGGGCGAGCCTCTGGAGATCGGCTTCAACGCGGACTTCCTCCGCGAGGGCGTGGAGGGGATCGAGGGCGACGAGGTGAGGCTGGGGCTCATCAGCCCGCTGCGCCCCGGACTGCTCACGGGTGGGTCCGACGACCACCGGTATCTCCTCATGCCGATCCGGCTGCCCGGGTAGCCCCGGCGTGGCCGGCGAGTGGACGGCCACCCGCTTGGATGTCGTGGACGTCCGGTCGTGGAGACGGGTCTCCGTTGACCTGCCACCCGGCGCCACCGTGCTGTCCGGCCCGAACGGCGCCGGGAAGACGTCGGTCGTGGAGGCGCTGGTGATGGCCTGCCTGGGTGTGTCGTTCCGTACCACCCGGGACGCCGAGGTGGTGCGCACGGGGGCCACGGCCCTGCATGTCGGCCTGGATCTGGCAGGGCCGGGGGGGGCGCACCGGCGGGAGATCGGGTACGCGGCCCGGCAGGGCAGGCGCCTCTCGTTGGACGGTGACACCGCGCGGAGCCTGGGCGACTGGCGCGCGGAGGGCAGCGTTCTGGTCTTCCTGCCCGACGAACTCCGCGCGGTCAAGGGTCCGCCCGCGGCAAGGCGCCGCCACCTGGACCGCCTCCTCGAGGCTGCGGAGCCGGGGTACGCGGGCGATCTGGCTGCGTATTCGGCGGCACTCGCTCAGCGCAACGCAGCCCTGCGGCACGTGAGGGCCGGACGCACCGGCATCGAGGCGGTCCTGCCGTGGGACGAGCCGCTCGTGGAACATGGCGCGCGCATCACGATCGCCCGCCGCCGGGCCGTGCTCGACGTCGCCGCTCCATTCGCCCGCTGGCTCGAGGACCTCGGGGGCGGTCCGGACGGGGTGCTCGGCATCGAGCCGTCGCCGGAGGCCATCTCCGGCACGCCCGACGACGTGGTGAGGGAGGCCTTCGCCGAGCGGCTGTCCGCCGCGCGCGCGCGCGAGGTCGCGGCCGGGATGACCCTCTCGGGTCCCCACCGCGACGACGTGTTCGTGGGGCAGCAGCGCGCCGGAGGGGTTGTGGACCTGCGCCGCGTGGGCAGCCAGGGGGAGCAGCGGACCGCCGTACTCGCCCTCCTCATGGCCCACCGCGCCTATCTGGGTGCGCGCTCCGGCATCCCGATCCTCGTGCTGGACGACGTGCTGTCCGAACTGGACCCCGTTCGCCGTGGCCGGCTGCTGGACGCCGTGGTGGGAGGGGGCCAGAGCATCCTCACGACTGCCGACCCCGCGGCCGCCCGTGCGGCGCAGGACAGAGGGGCCCGCGTGGTGGCGGTGCGGGAGGGGCTCCTTGCGGCGTAGGCACCGCCGCGACCCCGTGGGCATCGGCGACATGCTGGGCCGGGCGACGCGCGCCTTCACGCGGGCGGGCGACTCGGTCCTCACGTCAGTGCGTGCGGCGTGGACCGAGGCGACGGGGCCGGGGATGGTGGACCACGCCTACCCGATCCGTAGAAGCCGTGCCGGGGTTGTGACCGTTGCCTGCGCGGATTCGGTGTGGGCCCACGAAATGGACATGCGGCGGGATGAGATCGAGGCGCGCCTGGCAGAGATCCTCGGAGACAGCGAGGCGGTCGCCGGGCTCAGGTTCGTGGTGGCCGACCACGTCATTGCCTCCATGGCCGCTGAGGTCCCCCGGCGCGTTCCGCCACCCCCGCCGGGACCCGAGGCCATGGAGCGGGCACGGGCCGCCACGGACGACATCGAGGACCCGGTTCTGCGCGAGATCGTCACACACGCCGCAGCGTGGTCGCTGGAGCGTGACAAGCGTCCCTGAAGGCCCCGCACGGCACGGTTTCCGTGGTGCTCGCTGGTATAATTCTGCCTGCAAATCCGACACGTTGACGGTCCGGAACAGCCCCTGCGGAGGGGCGTCATGGGCTGGCCGAACCCAAGGAGACAGGTGACCGAACCGGGCTTCGACGCCACCGCCACGACCGCCGCCTACGACTCGGATGCGATTACCGTCCTCGAAGGCCTCGAGGCCGTCCGGAAGCGGCCCGGTATGTACATCGGATCCACCGGCCCCCGGGGTCTGCATCACCTGGTCTACGAGGTGGTGGACAACTCCGTCGACGAGGCCATGGCGGGGCACTGCACTCAGGTGGACATCGTGCTGCACCCCGACGGGGCATGCTCCGTCACCGACGACGGCCGGGGTATCCCCGTCGCGGCGATGGTCGATCAGGATGGGCGGAGCGCCCTTGAGGTGGTCCTCACCGTGCTGCACGCGGGCGGTAAGTTCGGCGGCGAGGGCTACAAGGTGTCCGGCGGGTTGCACGGGGTAGGCGTATCGGTGGTCAATGCCCTCTCGGAGCGGCTCCGGGCCGAGGTGCGCCGCGAGGGACGCCTCTGGATGCAGGGCTACCAGCGCGGCGCACCGGACGGGCCGATCGCGGACGTGGGTCCCGCCGAAGGCAGCGGTACGACCATCTCGTTCTGGCCGGACCCGGAGATCTTCGAGGAGACCCACTTCGACTACGACACGCTCGCCGCGCGATTCCGCGAGACGGCGTTCCTCACCCCGGGCCTCAGACTCACCATCACGGACGAGCGCGCCGGCCGGCGCACCGACTCCTTCCAGTTCGAGGGCGGTCTCACCGACTTCGTCAGGCACATCAACTCGACGAAGGACCCCCTCCACAGCGACATCGTCGCGATCTCGGCCGTCGGCGCCGAGGGGCAGGTGGACATCGCGATGCAGTGGACGGCGGGCTTCACGGAGTCCGTGTTCACCTTCGCCAACAACATCAACACCCACGAGGGCGGCACCCACCTCACCGGTTTCCGTACGGCCCTCACCCGCTGCGTCAACGACTACGCACGCGCGAAGGGATTGCTCAAGGAGAAGGACGACAACCTCGAGGGCAACGACACACGCGAAGGCCTCACGGCGATCGTGTCGGTGAAACTGCGTGACCCGCAGTTCGAGGGCCAGACGAAGACCAAGTTGGGCAACAGCGAGTTCGCCGGATTCGTGGCCACGGTGGTCAATCAGCGCCTGGCGGAGTTCATGGAGGAGAACCCGCAAACGGCCAAGGTCATCTGCCAGAAGGGCGCCAACGCGGCCCAGGCGCGGCTGGCCGCGCGGAAGGCACGCGACCTCGCCCGGCGCAAGGGGGTCATGGACTCCAGCAGCCTGCCCGGGAAGTTGGCCGACTGCTCCGACCGCGACCCCGAGAACACCGAGATCTTCCTGGTGGAGGGGGACTCCGCGGGGGGGTCGGCCGTGCAAGCGCGCCAGTCGTCGTTTCAGGCAATCCTGCCGTTGCGCGGGAAGATCATCAACGTCGAGAAGGCCCGCCTCGACAAGGTTCTCAGCAATACGGAGATCCAGGCGATGATCACCGCAATGGGCACGGGCATCGGCATCGATTTCGACGTGACAAAAGCCCGCTACCACAAGCTCATCATCATGACGGACGCCGACGTGGACGGTGCGCACATCCGGACGCTCATCCTCACGTTCCTGTTCCGGCAGATGCCCGAGATCGTGGATCAGGGCTACGTGTACATCGCGCAGCCGCCGCTCTACAAGGTGAAGCAGGGGAGCACCGAGCAGTACCTCGAGAAGGAGTCGGACCTTGAGGAGTGGCTCCTCGATCGCAACGTCGGTGACATGGTGCTGATCCCGGCGACCGGGGAGCAGTCCGCTTTGACGAAGGCCCGCTTCCAGCGGTACGCCCGGGTTGTGCGCGAACACGACGGCTGGTCAGCGGCGCTGCGCGCAGCCCACGGCAACGAGTTGGTGGAGTTCATCCAGGTGCATGGGCTGGTCGAGGCTGAGCCTGCGGATCTGGCTGCCCTCGGGCGCGCGGTTGTCGAGGCGTCCGGCGACACCGCTGTGCTCTCGGTCCTCGACACCGAGACGACGGCCGGAACCGTGCGGGTGCGTGCCATCGAGACGCGCACGGGTGAAGCCCGCACGGTCACGATCCCGCTGTCCCTCTACGCGACGACGGAACTCACGTCGTTCCGTGCGGCCCGCGGCAAGTTGCGCGACCTGCTGGGCGGGGCGCCGTTCGTCGTCACCCGCGGGGCCCGTCGACGCGAGGTCGCCACGTACGACGCACTGCGCGGTGCGGTGATGGATCTGGCGCGGGAGGGCATCGCGCTGAGCCGCTTCAAGGGCCTGGGTGAGATGAATGCGGAGCAGTTGTGGGAGACGACCATGGATCCGGAGCGCAGGGTGCTTCAGCAGGTGACCATGGACGACGCCGCCGCCGCGGACGAACTCTTCTCGATGCTCATGGGCGACAAGGTTGAGCCGCGCCGCGAGTTCATCGAGCGCAACGCCCACTCCGTCGAGTTCCTGGATGTCTGACATGTCGATTGACCGGCACGGGAGGATCGAGCCCCGCGAGCTCGCCGAGGAGATGCGCTCGTCGTACCTCGACTACGCGATGAGCGTCATTGTCGGCCGCGCCCTCCCCGACGTGCGCGATGGCCTGAAGCCTGTGCACCGGCGGGTGCTCTTCGCCATGCACGACCGCGGCCTGCAGCCCGATCGCGGCTACGTGAAGAGCGCGAACATCGTCGGTACCGTCATGGGCGAGTACCACCCGCACGGCGACTCGGCGATCTACGACGCACTGGTGCGGCTCGCCCAGGACTTCAACAGCCGCCACCCGACGGTGGACGGCCAGGGCAACTTCGGGTCTCAGGAGTTCTCCGCTGCCGCGATGCGCTACACCGAGGCCCGCCTCTCACGGTACGCGACAGAGATGCTGCGGGATATCGACGAGGACACCGTCGATACCGTCGCGACCTACGACGACCGACGCCGCGAGCCGACCGTGCTGCCGGCCCGGGTACCGAACCTGCTGGTCAACGGCTCCGCCGGCATCGCTGTGGGGATGGCCACCAACATTCCGCCCCACAATCTGGGAGAGGTGGTGGACGCCTGCCTCGCGATGATCGACGACCCGTCCATCGACTCGGATGGGCTCATGGCGTACGTCAAGGCGCCCGACTTCCCGACCGCTGGGCAGATCGTGGGCCTGGCGGGCGTGCGCGACGCGTACCGCACGGGACGCGGTCGTGTTGTGGTGCGGGGGCTGGCGCACAACGAGCCGCTGAAGCACGGCCGCAACGCCATCGTGTTCACCGAGTTGCCGTATCAGGTCAACAAGTCCGACATGCTCCGGAAGATGGCCGAGTTGGCCGCTCAGGGTGTGCTGAAGGAGATCTCCGATCTTCGGGACGAGAGTGGCCGGGACGGAATCCGGGTGGTGGTGGAGCTCCGGCGCGACGCCGTGCCGAAGGTGGTGCTGAACAAGCTCTACAAGCACACCCAGGCGCAGACGACCTTCGGCGTGAACGCGATTGCGCTGGTGGACGGTGTGCCACGCACGCTCTCGCTGCGCGACATCATCCGGCACTACCTCGACCACCAGCAGGACGTCATCCGCAGACGGTCACGGTTCCGTCTCGACCGCGCCGAGACGCGCGCACATGTGCTGGAGGGCCTCCTTATCGCGCTGGCGGCCATTGACGCCGTCATCGCGCTCATCCGGCGGGCCTCGGACCCCGAGGAGGCCCGCACGGGGCTGATGCGCGAGTTCGACCTGACCGAACTCCAGGCCCGCGCGATTCTTGACCTGCGCCTCCAGCGCCTTACCCAGTTGGAGTCCGGACGGATCCAGGCCGAGTACGACGAGCTGCAGGCGGAGATCGCGGAACTGCGGGCGATCCTCGGCGACGAGGCGCGCGTGTATCAGGTGATCCGGGACGAGCTGTCCGAGGTGCGCCGGCGGCACGCCGACGAGCGCCGGACCGAGGTCATTCCGGCGGAGGGCGAGATCGACCTCGAGGACCTCATCGCCGAGGAGGAGATGGTCATCTCGATCACCACGGGCGGCTACATCAAGCGCCTGCCGGTGACCACGTACCGGGCGCAGCACCGCGGGGGCAAGGGTCTGCGCGGGGCGCGGCTGAAGGACGAGGACCGCGTGGACCACCTGTTCATCGCGTCCACGCACGACTACCTGCTGTTCTTCACCAACCAGGGGCGCGTATACCGGGTCAAGGTGCACGAGATCCCGCAGGCCGCCCGGGACGCGCGCGGCAGGCACATCGCCAACCTCCTGGCCCTCCTGCCGGACGAGGACGTGCGCCAGGTCTTCAATACACGCGACTACGCCGAGGGCCGGTACCTGATTCTGGCCACGCGAAACGGCATGGTCAAGAAGACCGAGTTCGCCGCCTACAACACGGTGCTCAAGGAGGCAGGCATCATCGCCATCCGCCTTACGGATGACGATGAGCTGATCGGGGTGCAGTTGACAAACGGCGGGTCCGACCTGCTCATCGTCTCGGCGCGGGGTCAGGCCGCGCGCTTCGGCGAGGATCAGGTGCGCCCGACCGGGCGGGGCACGCAGGGTGTGCGTGCGATGAACCTGAACACGGACGACCGGGTGCTGGCCGTCGCCGTCGCCGACGACGAGGCCGACCTGCTCGTGGTCACAGGCAACGGGTACGGCAAGCGCACAGCCGTCTCGGACTATCCGCGAAAGGGCCGTCCGACAAAGGGCGTTCGCACCATCAAGGTGTCGGACCGGAAGGGCGAGTTGATCACCGCACGCATCGTGCGTCCGGGCCAGCAACTGCTGCTCGTCTCGCTGCAGGGCAAGATCATCCGTATCGAGGTCGACGCGGTCAAGCGCATGGGTCGCAGCACTGAGGGCGTGCGACTGATGGATGTGGGCAACGACGACCAGGTGGCCACCTGCGCCTCGGTGGACGAGCAGGACGAAGTCGGCCCGCCCCCAGAGGGGACTGACGCGGGAGGGGGACCGCCCCCAGAGGGGACTGACGCGGGAGGGGGACTGTCCCCGGAGGGGACTGTCCCCGCGGTTGACGTTGAGGTGTTTGACCCTGAGCTGGACGAGGGCAGCGAGGAGGGCTGACCGCGGGAACCAACCGCGGGGACAGTCCCCCGGGGGGGACTGTCCCCGCGGTTGGGCAGGGGGTAGCCCCCTGCCCGGGTGCCACCAGGGTGAGGGAGTCCCGGTCGAAGCGCACATGGTGCCGGGGGAGCTCGAGCGCATCCCAGGCGCCCCGGGCCACCCACCGCGTGGCGGAGCGGAAGTCGGGCACGCTCACCACGAGGCGCACTCGAACACGCGGAGCCCACCCGGCAGGCCGTGCCGGTGGTCATCGGCCCGCAGAATCTCCCGTTCCCCGGCCGCCCCACAGACCGGTCACGACGACGCATGGGTGGCGGGCAGAGGCAGCATATGTCGCAGGACCGGGCGCGAAACCACTACC
Organism: Bifidobacterium breve; assembly: GCA_945861935.1. Lineage (GTDB taxonomy): Bacteria > Actinomycetota > Thermoleophilia > Miltoncostaeales > Miltoncostaeaceae > SYFI01. The sequence continues at coordinate 20,890 of CAMAVU010000001.1, forward strand.
CTTGGCGGACCGTGAGCGTCCTCCCCGACCCCAAGGACATCCTCCCGCACAGGGAGCCATTCCTCTTCATCGACGAGGTTCTTGAGCTGGTGCCCGGGGAGTCGGCGCGCGCCCGGTGGACCCTGCGACCGGACACCCCGTTCCTGGCCGGCCACTTCCCCGGCGAGCCGATCATGCCCGGGGTGATCATCCTCGAGGCTCTCGCGCAGACCGGTGCACTGGCGGCGCTGTCCACCGATGACGGCCGGGGCAGGCTCGCGTTGTTCGCAGGCGTGGACAAGTGCCGGTTCAGGCGCCCCGTGCGCCCCGGTGAGGTTTTGGAGATGAGTACCCGCGTTACCCGCACCCGCGGGCCCATCGGCGAGGCCGAGGCCGTGGCCACCGTGGACGGTCAGGTGGCGTGCCAGGCGACCCTGAAGTTCGCCTTGGTCGATCGCGAGCAGGCGGGGACACCCTGAGCATCGTGACTGCGGGCCCACGTGCGCGCCGCCGGGCACGGCTCACCGGCGTCGGCGCATATCTGCCCGAGCGCGTGATGACCAACGCTGACCTCGAGGCGCTCGTGGATACCACGGATGACTGGATCGTCTCGCGTACGGGCGTCCATGAGCGCCACATCGCCGCCGCCGATCAGGCCACGAGCGACCTTGCGGCGGGCGCCGTGCGCGATCTGCTCCGCCGGACGAACGTCCGGGCGACCGACGTGGACCTGCTGGTCGTCGCCACCTCCACGCCCGACTACGTGCTGCCGCCATGTGCTCCGATCGTCGGCACCATGACCGGCATGGACACCGTGGCGGCGTACGACACCAACGCCGCGTGCTCGGGGTTCATGTACGCCATCGCACAGGCGACGGGCATGATCGAGTCCGGGATGGTGCGCACGGCTGTTGTGGTGGGCGCCGACACCCTCTCACGCATCACGAACTGGGACGACCGGGGCACGTGTGTGCTGTTCGCCGACGGTGCGGGCTGTGTGCTGATCGAGGTGGATGAGGGGGAGCCGGGCACGGGGATCCTGGGTGTGGAGTTCGGGTCGGACGGCAGCGGCTTCGGGGACCTCTGGGTGCCGGCGGGAGGCACGCGCACGCCGGCCACTGCCAGCACGCCCCACGGCGAGTCCTGCATTCAGATGAACGGCCGCGAGGTCTTCCGTTTCGCCACCCGCATTCTGGTGGAGTCGTCGCAGCGGCTGCTCGACGAGGCGGGGCTCACGATCGACGACGTGGATCTGGTGGTCGCGCACCAGGCCAACGAACGCATCCTCGACCATGCATCCGAGCGCATGGGCATCCCCAGGGAGAAGGTCGTGATGAACCTCGACCGCGTGGGCAACACATCCTCCGCGAGCATCCCGCTGGCGCTGGCCCATGTCCACGATGCCGGGACGCTCGAACCGGGGTCGCTGGTGCTGATGGTCGGCTTCGGCGCGGGCCTCACGTGGGGCAGCGTGCTCGTGCGCTGGGAGCCACGCGGATGATCGCCCTTCTCTTCCCGGGGCAGGGCGCCCAGCAGGTGGGCATGGGCCGGGATCTGGCCGAGGCCTTCCCCGTGGCGGCGGAGACCTTCGCCGAAGCCGATGATGCCCTGGGCTACGACCTCACGCGGATCGCCTTCGAGGGTCCGGAGGAGGACCTGGTCCGAACCGATGTCTGCCAGCCCGCAATCCTCACGATGAGCGTGGCATGCCTTCGGGTGGCGCGCGACCACGGCATTACCGGGGACCTCGCCCTCGGCCACTCCCTCGGGGAGTTCTCGGCCCTCGTCGCATGCGGCGCGATCGGCTTCGCAGAGGCCGTCCGGCTGGTGGGCGAGCGTGGGGCCGCCATGCAGGCCGCCGGCGCAGCCCGACCCGGCACGATGGCGGCCATCCTGGGTCTGTCCGATGTGGATGCGGAGGACCTCTGCGCCGAGGCCGGCGACGTATGGCCGGCCAACTACAACTGCCCGGGGCAGGTGGTGGCGTCCGGATCGTTGGAGGGCATTGCCCGGTTGCTCACCATCGCGGACGACCGGGGCATCAGGGCCACGCAACTGAAGGTGGGCGGCGCCTTTCACAGCCCGCTCATGGCACCGGCCGCGGAACGCCTCGCCCCGGCCCTCGAGGCCTGGGACCCGTGTGCACCGGACCCGGCCTTCCTGTCCACCACGACTGCACGGGTGGAGCCAGCTGACCGGATGCGGGGCGTGCTCCTGGACCAACTGACCTCACCGGTACGGTTCGGTCAGGCTGTGGAGGCTGCCGTGGAGATGGGTGCCCGGACGTTTGTGGAGATCGGTCCCGGTCGGGTCCTCTCGGGCCTGGTGAAGCGCATCAGCCGGGACGCCGTGCTGCATCAGGTCTCGGACCCCCGCGGCCTTCAGGGCCTGGCCGAGGTGATGGCGTGAGCGTCGCCCTGGTGACGGGTGCAAGCCGGGGCATCGGTGCGGCGTGCGCCGTGGCCCTGGCCGGTGCCGGCCACGACGTAGCGATCGGCTACGTCGTGGACGAGGTCGGCGCACGGGCGATTGCCGCGGCGGTGGAGGCCACGGGGCGCTCCGCGGCCTTGGTCCAGGGTGACATCTCCGATTCCGCCGCGGCCACCGCGGTGGTGCAGGGGGCCGAGGACGCGCTGGGCCCGCTCGATGCCCTGGTGCTGAATGCAGGCATCACACGCGACGGCCTGATGATGCGCATGGGCGACGACGACTGGCAGGCGGTGATCGACACCAACCTGTCAGGGTCCTTCTACTGCGCGCGCGCGGCCCTCCGCGGCATGATGAAGCGCCGGGCGGGCTCCATCGTCGCGGTCTCGTCGGTGGTGGGCTTGATAGGTAATGCAGGGCAGGTGAATTACGCTGCCGCGAAAGCCGGGCTGATCGGCATGACGAAGTCGCTCGCCAAGGAGGCGGGCCCCCGCGGGGTCAGGGCCAACGCCATCGCCCCGGGGTACATCACGACCGGCATGACCGATGTGCTGTCGGACGACATCAAGGAGCAGTTGATCGGCCACACCCCGCTGGGGCGCCTCGGTACACCGGACGACGTCGCGGGACTCGTGGCGTTCCTGTGCTCTGATGCGGCATCGTTCATCACCGGGGCGGTCATCCCGGTCGATGGCGGCCTGGGGATGTAGGCGGAGATAGCGATGGGGACAACGCTCATAGACGGACGCGGCCTGCGCCGGGTGGTTATCACCGGAATCGGCTTGGTGTCGCCGCTCGGCATCGGGCATGAGCAGACGTGGGCGGCTGCCAAGGCGGGTGTCTCCACGGCAGCGCCCATCCGGCAGTTCGATTCGTCCGGCTGCGCCACGCACTTCGCCTGTGAGGTACCCGAGGCCTTCGATATCGAGCAGTTCGTCGATCGCAAGACCGCCCGTCGGATGGATCGTTTCTCGCATCTGGGGGTCGCGGCAGCGATGCTGGGGTACGAGGACTCGGGCATTGCGGGCACCGTGTCGCCGGAGCGGATGGGTGTTCTCATCGGGTCGGGGATCGGCGGCCTTCAGACGTGGCACGAGCAGATCATGCGGCTCCGCGACCTCGGCCCCACCCGCGTCTCCCCGCTGTTCATCCCCATGATCATCGCCAACATGGGAGCAGCGCAGGCATCCATGGAACTCGGCCTCAAGGGTCCGCTCTCGTGCTCGACCACCGCATGCGCGTCGGCCAACCACGCGATCGGCGATGCCTTCGACCACATCCGCCTCGGACGCGCCGATGCCATGATCGCCGGGGGCGCCGAGGGCGCGGTTGCGCTCGTGGGCATCGCAGGCTTCAACGCGATGAAGGCGCTGTCCACGCGCAACGACGACCCGACGACGGCCAGCCGGCCCTTCGATCTCGATCGCGATGGCTTCGTGATGGGCGAGGCCGGGGCGGTGATCGTGCTCGAGGAGTTTCAGCATGCGATGGACCGGGGCGCCGCGATCATCTGTGAGATGGCGGGCTACGGCCTCTCCGGCGATGCCCATCACATCACCGAGCCCGACCCCTCCGCGGTGGGCCCTGCCCTCTCGATGACGATGGCACTGGCCGATGCCGGCCTCGACCGTTCCGAGGTGGATTACGTGAACGCGCACGGAACCTCGACCCCCGTCGGCGATCCTGCCGAGATCAACGTGATCAAGCGTGCGCTCGGCGAGGAGAAGGCGGCCACCACGATGGTGAGCAGCACGAAGTCGATGCATGGGCACACGCTGGGTGCCGCGGGGGGTCTGGAGGCCGCGCTCACCGTGCTGGCGATGCAGGACGGCATCATCCCGCCGACCATCAACGTCACCGAACTCGACCCTGCCTGCACGGGAGTGGATCACGTTCTGGGGGAGGCCCGCCACGCGGACATCCGCGTGGCGCTGTCCAACGTGTTCGGGTTCGGCGGGCACAACGCCACGCTGGCATTCCGTCGCGTGGAGGGATGATGGCCCGGTCGGGCCTCGCGGGCGGGCACTTCCCCGGCCGCCTCCGATTGGCGCTCACCCCGTTCCGCGACGCTTGGTTCCGTGTGGCCACGCGGGTGTACGGCCCGGGCACCAGAACCCGCCCGTGGACGTGGATCGGTGACGAGCGCATCGCCGTCGGCAGCGTGCCCACGCCCGGGAGCCTGCAGGATCTCGCGCGGGAGGGCGTGACCCATGTGGTCAACTGCCGCGCCCGTACGCAGACCCACTTCAGCCAGGACCTGTCAGCCGAACGCCAGGTGTTCGGCGACCGGAATGTGGCGGTAGCGCCCATGTGGGACCACGGACGGCATCAGCCCCCCGCGAAATGGGCGCGGGCCGCGGAGATCGCAGCGGGGTGGCTGGACGACGACCCCGATGCGCGGGTGCTCATCCACTGCCAGCGCGGCCGCAGGCGCTCGCTGATGGTCGCATATGCCGTCCTCCGTCTGCGTGGCCGGTCTGCCGAGGCGGCCGCGCGCGATCTGCTGGGTCACCGGTACGAGGCACGGTTGGTGCCGACCTATCGGCGGGCCGTGGAGGAGTGGCTGGCGACGGGTGCCCGCCCGATCCACCAAGCCGATCCCGACCGCGTGAGATGATGGACGCGCGATGAGTCGCGTCGGACGCAACATCCATGTGTCGGTGGATCGCCTGCGCCAGTTGGCGCACCGTGACGCACGCCCTCGTAAGATCAAGGCCGACGCGGGCACCTGCCCCAAGTGCGACAGCCACTTCTCGGCCGATGAGATGCAGCGGAACCTCCGCGTGTGCACCGCATGCGGACATCACTTCCCCGTGAGTGCACGCGAGCGGTTGGAGCAACTGGGTGCGCCGGGCGGATACGAGGAGATGTGGCCCGACCTGCGCGCAGCGGATCCGCTGCAGTTCACCGATCTCAAGCCGTACACCGAGCGGATCGCCGAGGCCGAGAAGGCCACGGGGATGAGCGAGGCGATCGTGTGTGCCGACCTCGAGGTGCGCCACGCCCCGGCGGTCGCCGCGGTGATGGACTTCGCCTTCATGGGTGGCAGCATGGGTGCGGTGGTGGGCGAGAAGTTTGCCCGCGCATGCGACCGCGCTGCGCAGAGGGGGGTCCCCCTCATCGTGGTGGCGGCCTCCGGCGGTGCGCGTATGCAGGAGGGCACCCTGGCCCTGATGCAGATGGCCAAGACCGTCATCGCCCTGGACTCCCTGGCGGCAGCACAGGTTCCGGTCATCGTCGTGCTGGCCCACCCCACAACGGGCGGCGTGTGGGCGTCATTCGCCTCGCTCGGCGACGTGACCTATGCCGAGCCCGGCGCGCTCATTGCCTTCAGTGGCCCGCGCGTCATCGAAGAGACGACCCGCGAGGTACTCCCGGCCGACTTCGGACGTGCTGAGCGCCAGTTGGAGAACGGCCAGGTGGACGCTGTCGTGGATCGCCGCCTGCTGGCCGAGCGCATCGGCCGGGTTCTCCACATCCTCCGCCGCCCTGATGACGACGGGCCCACGAGCACGCAGGCGCCGGCCCTTCAGTGGGCGCAGGGTGGCGCGCAGTGGATGGGCGACGCGGTGCAGGCGCTCCCCCGCAAGGTGATGGACCGTATCCGTCCGGGGTCGCCGGATGGCGAGGACGCCGGATGACCGCGCCCCGCCGTGGTGGGGGATTCGTGCGCAAGGCCACGGGCAAGGTGCGCCGGGCGTCGCAGTCACCCGACGAGGATCTCTGGGCGAGTGTGCAGATGGCCCGCCATGCGGAGCGCCCCTACACGCTGGACTACATCACCCGTCTGTGCTCCGACTTCGAGGAAGTCCACGGTGACCGCCTCTACGGGGACGATGCGGCGCTCGTCGCCGGGTTCGGCCGGTACCACGACCGACCGACTGCCTTCATCGGCCAGCAGAAGGGCCGCGACACCAACGAGCGCACGTTCCGGAACTTCGGCATGGCCGGGCCCGAGGGCTATCGCAAGGCGATGCGCGTGATGGAGATCGCGAACCGGCTGGGTATGCCGGTCGTGACCCTCATCGACACTCCGGGGGCGTTTCCGGGCGCAAGCGCGGAGGAGCGGGGTCAGGGCGGCGCCATCAGCCGCAGCATTCAGATGATGTGGCGGCTCGACGTGCCCACCGTGGCGGTGGTCATCGGGGAGGGCTCATCGGGTGGCGCGCTGGGTCTGGGCGTGGCCGACCGGGTCCTGATGCTGGAGAACAGCACGTATGCCGTGATCAGTCCGGAGGGTGCCTCGGCCATCCTCTGGCGCGACGCGAGCAAGGCGCGCCAGGCGGCACAGGCCTTCAAGCCAACGGCGGCCAATTGTTACCGGTGGGGCGTGGTCGATGCAGTTGTGCCCGAGCCCGAGGGCGGCGCACACACAGATCACGATCAGGCCGCCGGCATCCTGGACCAGTACCTGTTCCGCACCCTTACCGAACTCGGCGCCATCCCTGCGAGCGAGCGCAGGCGGGCCCGGCGGGAGCGGTTCCGCAGGCTGGGTCCATTGCGCGACCCGGAGGGCGGTATCGGCATGGCGACAGGCCGCGAGACGCCTCCGCCGGGCTGAGAATGCCGTCGTCGGACGATTCCCCGGAGCGCCGGATGTCTGCTGACCGTCTGGCTCCCATCGACGACCCCCGCGCCCTGGCCCGTGCCGTCGGCGACGGGGAGCCGGCGGACCCGTGGCCCCCGGTGCGGGACATCCTCGATGATGCCCGCGCGGCTCTTCCCGACGTGGAGTTCGGGCAGGCTGCGGTGGCGATCAGGCGTGTGATCTCTCCCCTCATGCATGGCCACCCCGCGGAGTGGCCGCCACCGGGCCCGTCGGTCAGGGGTCGTCTTTCCGACGCAGCCGAAGCCGCGGTGCGGGATGTACGTGCCACCCTGTGCCTGTCGGCGCGCCACGGAGGGCCCGGCAGCAGCCGCGCGCTCCTGCGTCTCGGCCGTCGCATCAGCGCTCACCTCGACGACCTGATGGCCGGGCAGGAGATCTAGGCGGGCGACTCCGCGGGCGCGTCGCCCCGGAGTACGAGCAGCCCGTCTGCCGGCCGCAGGACGATCCGCCGGTGCCGCCCGAGCGGTTCGCCGTCGGCCTGCAGCGCCATCCCCTCATCGCACTCCAGGACGATCCCCTCGGATGCCGTGCCATGCGCAACCTGTGATGAGTCCAGGTGCCAGCCACCCGTGAAGGCACCGGCGGAGGCGATGGCCGGACCCGACACCCCTCGTGAGACGGCGGCCAGCCACCCGAGAGATCCCCGGCTGCCGGCGTCTGGGACGAGGTCGAACGGGCGTCGGCGGAAATACGCGTAGGGCCGCGTGCACGCGACGCTCATGGACGCGACCGGGAAGGGTGTGCCGCCATCGATGCTCGCGTGGATGAGCGGCTGCCGCCACCCCCGTGCCGTCGCGGCGACGACGGCGCCGGCGAACCACGCCTGGCCCGCCCGCTTCTTCCATCCGGGGTGGCGTTCCACGAGGTCAGTGGCCTCGGCGTCCACCCCCACCCCCGCGTTCACGATGAAGTAGCGCTCCTGGCCACTGGCGTCCACGTGTCCGATGGTGACCGACTCGGCATGCTGCCCGTTCGCAATGGCGTCGACGAGCCGGTCGATCGCGGCGTGGGGTTCGGCCGGCCAGCCGATCGTGCGGCTGAACACGTTGGTGCTGCCCGTGGGAACGGGCGCCAGCACCGCGCCCGTGCCGACCAGCGCGCCGGCGGCCTCGGCAGCCGTTCCGTCGCCCCCCAGCGTGACCACGGTGAGGGCCGCGTGCTCGTCAATGGCCAGCCGGGCCAGATCGGCGGCGTGGCCGCGTTGGCGGGTGGTGAGCACGGCCCGCACGTCGAACGGCGCCAGCCGGGACTGGGCGTACTCCGTGAGCCCCGGCCGGGCGGCGGTGGCGTGGGGGTTCACGAGGATCGCGATGGGGTGTTCCGCCGGACGGCGGGGCTGGGTCACGGGTCGTCCGCGAGGGACTGCTCAAGCCGGGCGAGGAAGGCGGCCACCAGCAGGTCCACGGCGTCCGATCTCTCGAGTTGCGGGACGTGCGCGGCCCCGGCGATGATGGCGAGCGTCGCGTCCGGCAACTCGTCGGCCAACTCCTCCGACAGCCAGGTCGGGACCAGTGGGTCGGAGTCACCGCTCACGACGAGCGCGGGCATGTCGAGCCCGCCGAGCCCGCCACGTAGGTCGTGCCCGCGCGCGGCCAGATAGTCAGCGCGCAGGGCCGCGGGGCCCATGGAGATGACCGAGTTGGTCCCCCGGCGGATCAGATCGGCGTCGTGGTACAGCCATGACTGCTCAACGAGGCGGGCGCACTCGCCCGCGAAGTCGTGGTCCAGGCGGGTGAGGGCATCATCCGGGACCGGCAGCCGTGCGCCGGTGGACACCAGCACGAGCCCGGCCACCAGGTCGGCGCGCGCGAGGGCGACCTCCAGTGCCACGGCGCCACCGAGCGAGTGCCCCACCATCACAAGCGGACCCGGCACGTCCTCCACCTCGGCAATGACCCAGTCGGCCATGGCGCGCGTGCCGTCCAGGGGTGCGCCATCCGGGTGGCCGGGCAAGGCAACCGCGAGGGCCCCCTCGAACCTGGCCAACTGGGGTCCCCAGGACGCCGGCGTGCGGCCCGCGCCGTGGATGAAGACGGGCCGCAGGGCCTCTATGGCTTCACCTCCTGCACGGCGATCATGGTAGCGACGTCATTGGTAGCCTCACCGGTCGTGGCCCCGTTCCTTCCCGCCGCCCGCACGCTCGGCACCATCACCCTGCACGGTGGCTTCCGGGCGACCACCCCCGGGAGCCGGCAGCCGGCGGGCACGTGAGGCGCTGGAGGCCGGTCGGTCCGGCGTCGGAGTGGACCGCCATGGAGGAGCGCGTGCTGGAGCGCTGGCGCGAGGGCGACGTGTTCCGTGAGAGCGTCGCGATGCGTCGGGGTGGCGAGCCCTATGTGTTCTACGAAGGCCCGCCCACAGCGAATGGCCGACCGGGGTCGCACCACGTGCTCTCGCGCGTGTTCAAGGACATCTTCCCGCGCTTCCACACCATGCGCGGGCGCGTTGTGGAGCGCAAGGCCGGATGGGACTGCCATGGGCTTCCCGTCGAGTTGGAGGTCGAGCGGCAGTTGGGCATCAGCGGTAAGCCCGGGATCGAGGCCTACGGCATCGCCGAGTTCAACCGGCGCTGCCGCGAGTCGGTCGGGGAGTACCTGGAGGAGTGGGAGCGGCTCACCGAGCGCATCGGGTTCTGGGTGGACACATCCGAGGCGTACCGCACCATGGACACCGACTACGTCGAAAGCGTGTGGTGGGGGCTCGCCACGCTGTTCGAGAAGGGGCGGGTGTACGAGTCGGACAAGGTGGTGCCCTACTGCCCCCGGTGCGGCACCGCGCTGTCCAGCCACGAGGTTGCGCTGGGCTATCAGGACGTGGTGGACCCGTCCATCTACGTGACCCTCCCGCTCCTCCCGGGACAGTCCACGGGAGAGGGACTGTCCCTGCTCGTCTGGACCACAACGCCGTGGACCCTGCCCGCCAATCAGGCGGCTGCCATCAGCCCCGGCACGGAGTACGCCGTCGTGGTCCATGGTGAGGAGCGCCTGGTGATGGCCGAGGCACTGGTGCCCGCCGTCATGGGCGAGGGCGCCGTGGTGGAGCGGGTGATCCCGGCTGCGGATCTGGCGGGTCTGGAATACGAGCCACCGTTCGATCTGATCCCGGGTCGGCACGTGGTGGTGATGAGCGGGTTCGTCACCACGGACGACGGCACCGGCATCGTGCACATCGCGCCGGCCTTCGGCGAGGACGACATGCGCGTGGCGCGTGATCACGGGCTGGACGCGCCGAACCCGGTGGATCGCGAGGGGCGGTTCACGGCTGCGGTGCCCCTTGTCGAGGGTGTGTTCGTGAAGGACGCCGACTCCGTGCTCATGGGCGATCTCGAGGCCCGCGGCCGCGTGTTCCGGTCCGTGCCCTACGCGCACTCGTACCCGCATTGCTGGCGGTGCTCCACGCCGCTGCTCTACTACGCCAAGCCGTCGTGGTATGTGCGCACCACCGATGTGCGCGACCGCATGCTCGACCTGAACGCCGGGGTGGGCTGGCACCCCGGGCACGTCCGCGAGGGCCGCTTCGGCAAGTGGCTTGAGGGCAACGTGGACTGGGCGATCTCGCGCGAGCGCTACTGGGGCACGCCGCTGCCCTTCTGGCGCTGCGACGACTGTTCCGAGGTGACGGCCATCGCATCGTTCGCCGCGTTGCGTGCCTGCGCTCTGGTGGACGTGCCCGCCGATCTGGACCCCCATCGCCCCTGGGTGGACACGATCCCGGTGCGGTGCGGCTGCGGAGGCACGGCCCACCGGGTGCCCGAGGTTGCTGACGTGTGGTTCGACTCGGGCGCCATGCCGTTCGCCCAGCACCACTACCCGTTCGAGGGCAGCGACGACCTCGCCGGCCGCTTCCCCGCCGACTTCGTGTGCGAGGCCCTCGACCAGACCCGCGGCTGGTTCTACTCGCTGCTGGCCGAGGGCACGCTGCTGTTCGACGAGGCGCCGTACCGGAACGTGGTCTGCCTCGGCCTGATCCTGGACGGCGAGGGCCAGAAGATGAGCAAGTCCAAGGGGAATGTGGTCGAGCCCTGGACCGTCATCGACCACGCCGGGGCGGATGCCTTCCGCTGGTACCTCTTTACGGCGCAGAGTCCGTGGGAGTCGTTCCGCTTCAGTCTGGACGTGGTGGACGAGACCCGCCGCCGCTTCCTCTTCACGCTCTGGAACACCTATGTGTTTCTGGTCACCTACGCGGCACTGCCGGACGGGTGGTCGCCCGGTGATCCCGCGCCGCCGCCGGAGGAGCGCCCGGCGATGGATCGATGGGCCCTCTCACGCCTGGACGCCACGGTGGAGCAGGTGACGGCCCGCCTGGCCGACTACGACCCCACGGCGGCAGGTCGCGCACTTGAGGAACTGGTGGACGACCTCTCCAACTGGTACGTGCGCACCTCACGTCGCCGGTTCTGGCGGGGCGATGACCCGGCCGGAACAGCAGCGGCCTTCGCCACGCTGCATGAGTGCCTCACGACCATCTCGCTGCTGCTTGCCCCGTTCTGCCCCTTCGTGGCAGATGAGATGTGGGGCAACCTGGTGGCAGTGCACGATGACACCGCACCACCGAGCGTGCACCTCGCGGACTGGCCGGACCCGGGGTCCCGGCGCGATCAGGACCTTGAGCAGGCGATGGTCGCTGCCATGGAGGCCACCACTCTCGGTCGCGCTGCACGAAAGAACGCCAAACTGAAGGTGCGCCAGCCCCTCCTGGAGGCCGTCATCGCCTGTCCGCCCGCGACGGCCCGCATGCTCCATGGGCTCTCGGGCATCGTGGCCGAGGAGCTCAACGTGCGCGAGATCAGGTTCGTCACCGACGCGGGCGGCCTGGTGGAGGTGACCCTGAAGCCCAACTACCGCACCCTCGGTCCCCGGATGGGCACGGCGATGCCGGCGATGGCCGCGGCGGTCGCAGATCTCGACGCCACGGCGACGGTGCGCGCGCTGGACGCCGGTGAGTCGGTGACGGTGACCGTGCAGGGGCGCGACGAGGTGCTGCGCGACGACGACATCCTGCGCGAGGTGCGGCCGTCGGAGGGCTATGCCGTGGCCGAGGGCGGTCCACTGGCCGTGGGGCTGTCAACACATGTCACACACGAACTTGAGATGGAGGGTCTGGCCCGGGACCTCGTGCGCGCCATCCAGAATGCGCGGCGGGCGGCGGATCTGAATGTGGCGGATCGCATCGTCGTGCACCTCGATGGGTCCGGCCGTGTCCGCGAGGCGATAGATGCCCACCGCCAGTGGATCGCCGGGGAGGTGCTGGCCACCGACCTGACGGTGGGCCACGGCGTGCCCTTCGCCGCGCTGCACCGGGAGGATGGGGAGGTTGACGCCGAACCGGTTGCAATCTCCCTCTCCCGCGCGTGACAATCCGCGTCCGATGAGCGCATTCCTGCTTCCCGCACGCACCCCGGCGGCGGTGCACCCGTGGGCCCCGCGGTTCGCGCAGGCGATCACGGGCCTCCTCTGCCTCGAGGCCCTGCTATTCCAGACCGGTGCCGTCGTCTGGGTGGCCACGGTGCTGATCGCACTCGCCCTCGTCGGGCCGCGCTGGTCGCCTGTCTCGTACCTGTTCGCGATTCTGCCGGTGGGGCCCGCCGAACTGGAGCCGTCCCGGCCCACCCGCTTCGCGCAGTGGATCGCCGTGGTCATGCTGGCGGCCGGGATCATCCTGCTCTACTCGGGTGCGGCGACGGCCGGCTGGATCGTCACGGGCGTCGTGGCCGTGGTGGCCCTGTTCTCGGCCATCAGCGGCATCTGCATCGGGTGCATCGCGTGGAAGCAGATCGCCCGGCGGGCCGGAGCGGCCCATGACCTGAAGCGGGCGTTCGGCCTCCAGGGTCCGGGTCCGTGGCTGCTGGTCGTGACCGCCGAGAACTGCCCGCGTTGCGGCCCCGCGAGGCGGGCCATCCATGACGCCGCAGGGGGACGTCAGATCGTGGACATCGACCTGGGTGAGCATCCCGAGGCCGGTGCCCTGCCCATATGGAGCGTGCCCGCGGGCATCATCATCGAGCCATCAGGCGAGGTGGGGCTTGTGAGGGCCGGTCGGATCGGCGCCGTCGAGGTCGCCGAATTGGTCCGGGCCATGGGCTGACAACGCCGGCGGCCCCCCCCGGGGTGGTTCAGCCCCTCGTCTCGCGGATCCTCACCGACAGGTCAACGTCCCCGCGTACGCGGCGCCAGCACTCGTACGGGTCCACGCCGGCCTTCCCGCAGATCTCGTCAAGTCGCCCGAGCATGCGCACGTCGGGAAGCAGCATTCCCACGACCACGCCATCTGCGATGGTCAACCGGACACCGTCCTCCCCCTCCACCGCACGCAGCGACATGTCCGCAAACGGCTGGATGGTGCGGAGACTGAAGTACATCGGGGGCAGCGGCTTCTCGGTCATGGTGTCTCCGAAGTAGGTGTCTGGCACCGGGGTCAAGGTGCCTGACACCGGGGTTGATCGTAAGGTGATCTTAAGGTGTCTGGCACCGGGGTCAAGGCGGTCTTAAGGTGTCTGGCACCGGGGTCAAGGTGCCTGACACCGGGGTTGATCGTAAGGTGCCTGGCACCGGGGTTGGCACAACACACACCACCCCCACCAAGGGTACCTACAGCAGGTGCCGTGCCAGCGCTGTTCGGAGACGCCGCTCCGAGGGCGTGCCCGTGATGCGCTCCACCTCGACGCCGTCGCGGAACAGGATGAGGGTGGGCAGCGAGAGCACGGCATGGCGCGCAGCGGCCACGGGATGCGCATCCACGTCAAGGGATACGACGCGCAGGGTGTCCGTATGGTCCCGTGCGATGGCCTCGACCAGAGGCGACACCTTCTCGCACGGCACGCACCACGGTGCCCAGAAGTCCACCAGCATCAGGCCGCCCGTCTGCAGCACGACCGCATCGAAGTCTGCGTCGGTGAGCACCTTCACGTGGGGGTCCCGGCTCAGGGACTGATCTCCACGGGCATACCGACGGTCACGTACTCATACAACTCCTCGACGTCGGCGATATGCATCCGCAGGCACCCGTGACTGGCGGCACTGCCGATGGACCAGTCGGCATAGGTACCGTGGATCCCGACGGCGGGGGCGGAGGTGCCGATCCAGCGCGTGCCCAGCGGGTTCCCGGGTCCCGGCGGGATGGGGCCGAGGCCCTTCGCCCACGGTGAGCTGGGGGGGCTCCACGTGGGGTTGGTCTCCTTGGTCACCACCGTGTAGGTGCCGGTGGGGGTCGGGTACGCGTCTTGCCCGATGGCAACCCTGTACGTCTTCACCCGTTTGGCGTCGCGGTACAGGGTCAGCGTGCGGGCCGTGAGGTTGACCGTGATCCCTCCCACGAGGGCCCGCAGGGTACGGGCGTCCACCTTGCCGTTCACCCTCAAGTGGTGCTTCCGCTGGTACTTCTTGACGGCTTTCACCGTTCGCGCGTCGTATGTACCGGTGGCATCGCCCGTCCAGACGCCGGCCTCAACCAGTCGCTCCTGCAGCTCGGTGACGTCGTCGCCCACCGCCCCCTTCATCAACTGCGACGAGCCGAACCGCGACGACGAATCCACGTACGAGGCGAACTCCTGGCGGGCCACGTTGCCACCGGGGTCGCGCACCCACACCACGATGTCATTCGCTCCCTCGGCCAGCCTGCCGGGGGTCAGCGCGAATTGGTTCCCGTCGAGCGTGAGGGTCGGGGTCGCGGTGTCGGGGCTGGCGTCCGCCACCTCCGGCTGCGCGGTCTGCCCACCGATGGCATCGGCCCCTTTGAGCACGGGGATCTGCTGGCCGTTGATCTTCGCACCGAACAGGAGGTCCTTCGGCCGATCGCCGCCCACGCGGCCACGGATCACCGGCTCCGCCGTGGTGGTGAGCTGGATCAACTCCTTCTCACCGACCAGTGACAGGGTCGGGGCGTGGGTGTCCACGATCAGCCGACGCGTCTCCGTGGTGGTGTTCCCTGCCGGGTCGGTTGCGGTGAACGTCACGGTGGAGCGCCCCTCGGGGAGGCGCCCCCCGATGCCCCACGCACCTCCCTGCTGCCCGGCACGCACAGTCGCGGCACCGCCTTTCCACGTGGCCCCCACGAGGCTTCCGCCCTGGGTCATGCCGGCGAACCGCACATCGCGCGTGTTCACGCCGTCGCCCACGGGGACGTTGATCCGGAGCGCCGGGGGCCTGGTGTCAACGGTGAATCCCCACTCGCGTGAGGCGTTCGGCGCGAGGAGGTTTCCGACCGAGTACGACACCGACATCGTGTGCGGGCCGTCCTGCAGCCGGGGCGCGGTGACGACGATCCCGTCCCCGGCGCCGGTGACCTTTCCGGTGACGTCCGTGCCATCGAGCATCACCTTCAGGTCGCCCATGGGACCTGATGTGGTGCCGACCACGATCGGATGCGTCGCCGGGTTGATCGCAGCCCCCGCGGTGGGCTGCAGCGGGTCCACTCCCGGACGGGACGTCCACTCCACCACCAGGAACGCCGCAACGAAGCCGACTGCCACGATTCCGGTGATGACGATCGCGACCAGCCCACTCCGTGATCCCAGTGCCCGCATGCCCCCTGATGACCGTCCGATTTCGCGGCACGATACCAGCCGTCATCGTCCCGGAATCGGCCTCATCCGCGGCCTGCGGGATGGGGGTTCCGGCGGCCCCCCGGCGTACCCGCTCAGGCGGCGAGCCGTGCCATGAGGGCGATCACTCCCTCGGTCGCGGCCACCGCCATGTCCGCGGCCGCACGGACGGAGGGGTCCACACCGGGACGATCGGCCAGCACACAGTGGGCGGCGTGAATCTCCCCCCCCGCCGACATTGCGCGCATCGCGCGCCACGCATCCGCATCGGTGTGGTCATCGCCCACATAGAGAACGCGGCGTGCCCCGGCCCCTGTCACCAGTGCCCGGAGGGCTGTGCCCTTGTCCACGTCGACGTCGGGCAGCAACTCGAGGATCATCTCTCCGTCGCCCGTCCGGAGGCCCGCAGCGATGGCCGCCGGCCGCACCACGTCACGCAGCCACCGTCTGGTCGCACCCGGGTCGGGCGCCTCGCGGAAGTGCAGGCTCACCGATGCTCCCTTGTCCTCCATCCACGCACCCCGGGGAGCCAGCACCTCGGGGGTCAGGCCAGCGACGAACCTGCGGAGTGCCCCCACAGCGCCCGCTGCCTCGGGCACCATGTGGGCGTGGTGTCCCGCCTCCGCCACCTCCAGTCCGTGATTCCCACCCCGTGCGATGCCGGGCACGGGCACCATGCGCTCGACGTCGGCGATCCCCCGTCCGCTGATGACACCGACCAGCAGGTACCTCGCGGTGAGTTCGCCGAGCAGCGCCAGCACATCGGGGGGCACACGGGCGTTCTGCGCGTTGGGCACGATGGGCGCCAGCACGCCGTCGATGTCGAACACGAGGGCGGTGCGCCCGCGGTCGGCTCGTGCCTCATCCGCCACCGCGGTGATGTGCGAACCGAGGGGAGTGCTCACGCCGGGTGACGCTACCACCCCGCCGCGCGTGCCCCGCGCGTGGCCCATGCTGGTGGTCGGACTCGCTGCCGGCGCCTTCTCGGGCCTCCTCGGCGTTGGTGGCGGGGTCGTCGTCGTGCCCCTCCTCATGGCGCTGGCGTGGATGGATGCCCGGCGCGCAACCGCCACGTCCCTGGCCTCCATCGCCATCATCGCCGTATGGGGGGTGGTCGGCTACGCGGCCCTCGGAAATGTCCACTGGGGCCTGGCGCTCGTGGTGGGGGTCCCGGCGCTCGCGGGCACGGTCATCGGGGTGCGACTGCGCGCCCGGGTGTCCACCCGCCTCATCGCGCGGGCCTTCGCACTGCTTCTCGTCGCGGGTGCCATCTCGCTGGTGGTTATGCCCTGATGGCGGTCGCCCCGTGATGCCATTCGTCATAGCGGGTGCCATCGGCCTGCTGGCCGGAGTCGTCGCGGCGCTCACGGGCGTGGGCGGGGGCATCCTGTTCGTCCCCGCCCTTACGCTGGTGCTCGGGCTTTCGCAGGTCGATGCCGAGGGCACATCCCTGCTGGCCATCATCCCGGTCGCCATCCTTGCCACCTGGCTGCAACGGCGCACGGGTGAGGTGGACCTGCGCGCGGCGGCGCTGGTCGGTGCCGGGGCCATCCCAGCGGCCATCGGGGCCGCTGTGCTGGCCCATTACCTGCCGGACGTCGCACTGCGGGCCACGTTCGCCGGCCTCATGCTGGTCATCGCTGTACGGGTGTGGGCCGGCACGCGTCGCGTGGGCTCGCCGTGACCCGTCAAAACGGTGTGCAGGGTCGGGTGCGGGCCTGGCCGCATTCGATGGACTCCCTGATCGGTGGCTGGGTTGGGGACTGTCCCCGCGGTTGGTGACCCCGACGATCGGGGGAGTCCGAGCCTGCACCGAGGAGTGCTACAACCGCCTCAGGCTCCACTCGGCGCTTGGCTACCTCTCGCCGGAGGAGTTCGAGCAGCAACACGCCGACGCAGAGCAGGCTGTGGAGATGCCGGCCCGGGGTCAGGCCCAGGGGCCTGACCCCAGCCCTTGGACAGCCCTGCGGGCCGACCACATCACCACAGGCCCGACGGCGATCGGATCATCTGGGTAGAACACCCCAACGAACACATCTGAGGTGTCCACGGAAACGGGGCAAGCCCAGGATGCAACGTTTCAGGTTCCGGGTGGCATGCCGTTTGGGTGCTGGGGGTGGGTGCGTCCGTGGGCCTGCGGGGCTCTGTGGCCCGTACGGGAGGGCGGAGGGCGCTTGGGGGGTCTGTGCCCCGGCGGGGTGTTCACGCCCCGTGGAGGGCGTGGCGGATATCTGGGAGCGGTGCCGGGGGGTACCGCTACCGAGCGCAGCGCGTCAGCGTGGGCGGACAGCCTGTTCTCCGTGCGTGCGGTGTGTTGTGGGTCCTCGCTTGCCGGACCCTCCCCCGGCGTGGGCCGGGCAGGACCCGGGGTGTCCGGTGAACCGGACCATGCACACGTCCATGAACCATCACCACCACAGAGGCCCGGCACGCTCATGATGGGTTGGCTATCTGGACCTAGGGGATCATCAGAGCACGGGCGGCGTCCGCGCATACGTCGAGCACCGGCTGGGCCCAGATCGCGAGGGCGATCACCGCGACGCCGGCTGCGATGGCCACGCCTGCGACCGCACGGGGAACCCCCAGCCGACGTACCTCGTGGCGCCCCCCGGGTGGCGGGGCCCACATCACGATGACCACCCGCAGGTAGTAGACGACGCTCACCACGCTGGCCACGGCGCCCACGATGGCCAGCCAGGTCATGTCGGCGTCCACTGCGGAGCCGAACAGCAGGAACTTGCCGACGAAGCCCGCGAGGGGCGGGAAGCCCGCCAGACACAGCATGGCGAGGGTCATCACGACACCGGCCCAGGGGCGTGCGCGGCCGTAGCCCGCGAGCGCCTCCACGTGGTCGCCGTTCTCGACCTCGCGCTCACGCAGGATGACGATGGCAAACGCGGCGAGCGTCATCGCCACGTACGCGAACAGGTAGTAGATGACCGACTCGGTACCGGCGAGCGTTCCCACGGCCACGCCGATCAGGAGGTACCCGGCCTGCGCGATGCTCGACCACCCCAGCATGCGCTTGATGTTGTCCTGAAGCAGGGCACCGATGTTGCCGACCACCATCGTGATGGCGGCCACCGCGCCGATGACCACGCGCCAGTCACCTGATGCCTGATGGGTCGCGCCCGTGAAGACGAGCAGGAACGCGCCCATGACCGCCGTCTTCGTACCGGTGGCCATGAAGGTGGTGACCGGGGTGGGGGCGCCCTGATAGACGTCGGGTGTCCACATGTGGAACGGCACCGTGCTGGCCTTGAACCCCAGGGCCACCACCACCAGCACGATGGCCGCGATGAAGAGCGGCTCCGGCGCCGGGCTGCCCACGGCACCGAGCCGCGCGGAGATGCCCTCGAGGGACGTGGTGCCGGTCACGCCGTAGAGGAGCGCGAAGCCATAGATGAGGAGCGCCGTGCCGATCGCGCCGGTGATCAGGTACTTCAGCCCGCTTTCCAGTGACTGCCCGCGGGCGACTTCGATGGCGCACAGGACGTAGAGCGACACCGATAGGAGTTCGATCCCGATGAACAGCGTGACGAGGTCGCCGCTCATCACCGTCAGCATCATCCCGGTGGCCGCTGCGAGCACCAGCCCCGTGAACTCCGGGCGTCGTCCGGCCGCGGCGGGCTCGCCCCACGACAGGAGGATGGTCGCACCGGCGGCGATCACGATGAGGATGGCGAGGAGCAGGCCGAAGCGGTCAACGCGGAGTTCACCCGAGAACGCCGTCTGCCGCTCGCCCCACTGGGCCACGGCGATGGCGACGGTGGCCGCGAGCCCCAGAAGGGCGAGGACCTCGGGCACCCGGCGCCCGCGGGCGCCGAGGGGCGTGACGGCCAGCACGAGGACGAGCACCGTGACGGCACCCATCACGTAGAGGGCCAGTGCCGCCCCGGCGTTCATGGCTGCTCCGGGTGGTCGGTGGCGGGCAGGGCCGCGCGCGCCGGGAGAATGCCGATCTGCTCGACCGGACGGCCGTCAGCCAACTGTGCCGGCGCCAGTGCCATATCGGTGCTGGCGCGCGTTGCGCCTACGAGGCTGCCCGGCCACACCGCGATCCACATCATCATGAGGATGAGCGGAATCAGGACGATGGCGTCGCGTGCGGTCATCTCGACCGCCCGGCCGTCATCCCGCACGCCGTGCACGGGGCCGTTCATCGTGGACTGGTACATGCGCAGCATGTACACCGCCGCGTAGATGATCCCCAGCGTCGCGATGACGGCCATCCATGCGTACTGGTTGAACACGCCGCCCAGGATGAAGAACTCCCCCACGAAGGCGTTGCTGCCCGGCAGGGCGAGGGCCGCCATCGTGACGATGAGGAAGGCCACGGCCATGCGCGGCGCCCCCTTCGCCAGCCCGCTCAGCCTGTCCATGTCCTCGGTGCCGGCGCCGCGGCCGAGGATCAGCACGATCACGAAGGCAGCCGCGGCCACGAGGCCGTGGTTGACCATCTGGAGCACGGCTCCCTGCGCGGCCATGCGGTCGAGCACGATGATCCCCAGCACGATGAAGCCCAGATGGGCCATGCTCGAATAGCCCACGAGCAGGCGCATCGTGGTTGCACGCCACGCGAGCAGGGATCCATAGACGATGCCTGTGAGCGCCAGGATGGCGATGGGGATGACGACGTTGCCGACTCCCTCGGGGAACACGGGCAGGCCGATGCGCAGCAGCCCATAGACGCCCGCCTTGCTCATCACCGCCGCCAGCAGGATGGTGACCACGAGGGGCGCCTGCGAATACGCGCGCGGCAGCCACCCGTGCAACGGCCAGAGGGGGATCTTGATGGCGAACGCGATGAGGAACCCGGCGAGCAGGATGGTGCTGGTGGCCTCGCCGAACGCCACGCCCTGGAGGTCGCGTATCAGGAACGACAGGCCGCCCGTGTGGTCCATGGCGATGATGCCGGTGCTGATGATCGCCACGAGCATCAGCAGTGATCCCGCCATCGTGTAGACGACGAAGACCAGCCCCGCGGTCTTCTGCCCGCCCTCGCCCCAGTTCCAGATGAGCAGCGCGAAGGGGATGAGCATGAACTCCCAGCACACGTAGAACAGGATCAGGTCGCCCGCCGTGAACAGGCCGAGCAGCCCGGCTTCGGCGAGCAGGATGAGGCCCAGGAACACGGAGCCGCGCTGCTCGGGCAGTCGCTGGCAGGCGGCCACGGTGCCCAGCGTGAAGATGGCGGTGGTCAGCAGCACGAGCCAGATCGAGATGCCATCCACCCCGACATCCCACGACACCCCTGCCGAGGGGATCCAGTCGAGGTGGTCCACCTGCTGCATCACCGCCACGCCGCGGTCGAACGACGCCACCACCACGACGGACACCGCGAGGGCGAGGGTGGACCCGGCGAGGGCGACGACGCGTGCGATGCGCCGATCGCGCATCAGGGCCACCACCACCGCCGCTGCCAGCGGCACGAGGATGAGGATGCTCACCCAGGGCATCAGACGGCCCCCGTGACCACGATGGCCAGGACGATCCCGACAGCGACGATCCCCAGCACCATCCAGAAGGCATACGCCCGCACCAGCCCGCTCTGAGAGGCGCCCACCAAGCGTGCACCGCCGCGCAGCAGGGCGGTGGTGCCGGTGATGATGCCCTGGGGTCCCTTGGGCTCGACCTCCGCCCACATCACGTCGGCCACCGTGCGGCCCGGCTCCACGATGACGTCGTCACACACCTCGTCGAAGCGCCAGCCCCCGCGCATCACCTCGCGGGTGCTCCGGGCGACCCCGGCCAGCCTGAGGCGCCGCGCGGGGTCGGCACCGAACAGCCACCACGCGAGGGCGATCCCCGCCAGTGCCACGACGGACGAGGTGATGACGGTCACCACCTCGGTGGTGTGGGTCGGCGCGAGAACAGATGGGGCGTTGCCGGTGACTGGCTGCAGCCAGTCGGTGATCCCCGCCCAGCCGAAGGGCACCTGCACCAGACCGCCCACGATGCTGAGGACGCCGAGGATCACGACGGGCACCGACATCCACCACCGCGACGGGTGGGGCACAGGCCGGTACCCGCCACCGGGCTCGGGGCCGAAGAATGCACGGAACAGCAGGCGGAACATGTAGAGCGCGGTCAGGAACGCACCGATCACGCCGATCACCCAGCACGCGACCCCCACGTTCCCGCCCGCGAGTGCGCTGGCCAGCACGTCGTCCTTGGCGAAGAACCCTGCGAAGCCCGGCACGCCTGCGATGGCCAGGCAGCCCGCGCCCATGCCGAAGTAGGCCACACGCAGGTGCTTCCGCAGCCCCGCCATGCGATCGAGGTTCTGCTCTCCGTGCAGCGCGTGGATGACGATGCCCGCGGCGAGGAAGAGCGCCGCCTTGAAGAAGGCGTGGGCCATCAGCATGAACATCCCGCTGGCATAGGCACCCAGACCCACGGCCATGATCATGTAGCCCACCTGGCTGATCGTGGACCACGCGAGCACGCGCTTGATGTCCACCTGCTGCAGGGCCACGGTGGCCGCCATCAGCAGCGTGATGGCACCGACCACGGCCACGATGTCGCCGGCGAGCCACGAGAGGTCGAAGAAGACGTGGCACCGCACCACCAGATACACGCCCGCGGTCACCATCGTGGCGGCGTGGATGAGGGCACTGACCGGGGTGGGTCCCTCCATCGCGTCGGGCAGCCACGTGTGGAGGGGGACCTGCGCGCTCTTGGCCGCCGCGCCCATGAACAGCAGCAGGCAGATCGCCAGGAGCGTGCCCGAGTCCGCGCCGATTGACCCCGCGCCCGCGAATGCCCCGGCGTAGTCGAGCGTGCCCGTCTCGCGGAGGATGAGGACCGCGCCCAGCACCAGACCCACGTCGCCGATGACGTTCACGATGAACGCCTTCTTCGCGGCGGCCACCGCGGTCGGCCGCTCGTACCAGAAGCCGATGAGCAGGTACGACGCCAGGCCCACGAAGGCCCAGCCGACGATGAGGAACAGGAAGTTGCCGGCCATGACCAGCAGCAGCATCGAGAACACGAAGAGGTTCATACCGGCGAAGAACCGGCGGTAGTCCCGGTCGCCGCCCATGTACTCGGCGGAGTACAGATGGATGAGGAACCCGACCCCGGTGATGACGAGCATCATCATCACGCTCAGCGGGTCCACCAGGATGGACAGGTCAACGGTCACGTCGCCGATGGCGATCCACTCGAAGGCGCGGGAGGTGAGGGACCGCTCCTCCGGGGGGCTGCCGAGCAGGTCGGCGAAGACCCAGACCGAGAGAGCAAACGCCACCAGGATGCTGCCGATGCCGAGCACGCGGGTGATGGCGCGCGGCGGCTCGGACGGCCAGCCGGTGAGCACCAGACCGCTCACGAGCGGCAGCACGAGGACCATCCACGACAGCGTGGTGGCCACGCCTCAGCCCCTCATGGACGACATCTCGTCCACGTCGAGGTTGGTGCGCGACCGGAAGATCGCCACGACCAGGCCCAAGCCGATGACCACCTCGGCGGCGGCCACGACCATCACCACCAGAGCGAACACCTGACCGGACGGGTCGTCCCAGAGGCGGGAGAACCCGATGAGCGCCACGTTCCCGGCGTTGAGCATGAGCTCCACGCTGAGCAGGAGCATCAGGGGGTTCCGCCGCCGCATCACGCCGATGAGCCCCAGGATCAGGAGGGCCAGCGACAGCATCAGGTAGGCCCCGATGGGAACGCTCACCTGCCGCCCTCCCCCTGCACGGCACCCCGGGCCAGGATCACGGCACCCACGGCCGCCACCAGCAGCACCAACGAGGTCACCTCGAACGCGAGCAGGTGACCGGTGAGGAAGGCATCGCCGATCGACGCCGGCGAGCCGACGTCGGTGCTCGCGGGTGCCGCCTGCACCGGCCCGGCCGTGGAGGTCTGCACCACGATGGCGCCGAACGCCCCCAGGCCCATCAGGCCCATCCAGCCGATCACCTGCCAGCGGTCCAGCCGATCCGGCGTGCCGATGTCGCCCCGGTCGCCCAGATAGGCGATGACGAACAGGAACATCACGACGATGGCGCCCGCATAGACGATCACCTGCACGGCGGCGGCGAACGGCGCGAGAAGGGCGATGAAGAGCAGGGCCACCGACACGAGCGTGCCGATCAGGCTCACGGCGGCGCGGAAGGCGTCCCGGAAGAACACCACTCCGATGCCGAAGCCCAGCGCCCCGACGGCCGCGACGGCGAACGTGACCGCCTCACCCACCGAGCACCGCCGGGTCGTAGGGTCCGAGGATCCGCATGCCGTGGCGCCCGGCCACCTCCATCGCCCAGTCGCTCTGCTCGCGGGTGACCTCCGGCAGGGGCGCGGCGGGGTCGCCCAGCGGCTCGCACACCTCGCGCAGGAAGGCCTCCATGTCGTGCGGCGGGGACAGGGTGCACACGAGGCGCGCGGGCACGTCGCCCAGGTTCCGGTAGGTGTGGCCGAGCCACGGCGAAATCGTCACGCTGTCGAAGGGGCCCAGCCTGTACACGCCCTCGTCGGTGATCACGGTGATCGTGCCTTCGAGGCACATGTACTGCTCGGCGGCCACGTGGCTGTGGAGGTCCAGCGGACCACCGCCGGGTCGTGAGGCGATCTCGGCGATCAGGAAGCCCCCACGGGTCGTTTCGCTGGTCGCGTGGACACGGAAGCCCTCGCCCATGAACAGCATGGGCACACCGGGTGCCAGAACGTCCACAGGCACTAGACGTCCCCCACCAGAGACGGGTCGCCGGGCACGTTGGGGTGCAACGGCGGCTGCTTCGGCGCCGGCTCGAGCAGGACGTCCTTGGTGTAGATGAGCGCTTCGCGCGTGTACTCGCTCAGTTCGTATGAGTGCTCGAGTGTGATGGCGTCGAACGGGCATGCCACCTCGCAGTACCCGCAGAAGATGCACCGGGCCATGTTGATCTCGTAGATACGGGCGTACCGCTCACCCGCCGATACGCGGTTGCCGGGCGTGTTCTCCTCGGCGACCACGCGGATGCAGTCCGCCGGGCAGGCCGCCGCGCACAGCGAGCAGCCCACGCACTTCTCGAGTCCGTTCTCAAATCGCCACAGTCGGTGGCGACCACGGAAGCGCGGGTACACCGGGGTCCTGTGCTCGGGGTAGCCGATCGTGACCGGCTTCGTGAGCAGGGTGCGGAACGTCACGCCGAAGCCCTTGAAGGGGTCGAGTACGCCCATCAGTTCGCGAACCCGAGACCGAGGACGATGGCCGTCACCAGAATGTTCAGGGTGGAGATCGGGATGAGCACCTTCCACCCGAACTTCATCAGGCGGTCGTAGCGGAAGCGGGGGAGCGTGGCGCGCACCCAGATGAAGATGAACAGCAGCACCGAGATCTTGAGGCCCAGCCAGATGAAGCCGGGCAGCCACGGGCCATCCGGCCCGCCCAGAAACAGGGTGGCGCCGAACGCCGAGATGATGATGAGCGACAGGTACTCGGCCGTCATGAACATGGCGAACTTCACCGAGCCGTACTCGAGGTTGTATCCCGCGATCAGTTCGCTTTCGGCCTCCCCCAGATCGAACGGGATCCGGTTGGTCTCGGCGATGGCCGCGATCATGAACACCACGAAAGCGATGGGCTGCACAAGGATGTACCAGATCCCCCCGGCCTGATCATTCGCGATGTCCACCAGCGACAGGCTCTGGCTGATCATCACCACGCCCACGATGGAGAGCCCCATCGCGACCTCGTACGACACCAGTTGGGCGGCGTTGCGCGCCGCGCCGAGCAGCGAGTACTTGTTGCCGCTCGCCCAGCCCCCGAGGATCAGTCCGTAGGCGCCGAGGCTGGACAGGGCCAGGAACACCAGCACGCCCACGCTGAGGTCGGTGCCGTACAGGGTCACGGTCGTGCCGAACCACTCGTGCACGCCGCCGAAGGGGATCAGCGACAGCGCGGCCACCGCGGCGATGACCGGGATCATCGGTGCCAGGCGGAACAACCAGCGGTTGGCCCCCGCCGGGATGAAGTCCTCCTTGAAGGTGAGCTTGCCGATGTCGGCCAGTGGCTGCAGCAGTCCGAATGGGCCCGCCCGGTTGGGGCCGCGCCGTGCCTGGAAGCGGCCGAGCAGTTTGCGCTCGGCCACGGTGAGGCCTGCGAACGCCGAGAACACCACGCCCACCACGATCAGCCCCTGGATCACCATGGCGACGACGGTCTCCTGCGGCGTCACGTCACCACGTCCTCACGGGCCACCGCGGTGACGTTCGCGCGTACCGGGCCGCGGTCCACGGGCAGCAGGTGCATGGCGCGCACGGCCGGGTCGCCCATCACGAGGTACGCGGCGCCTTCGTGCAGGCGCGAGTCCACCCGCAGCGGCAGCACGGCCTCGCCGTGCGGCGTGGTGATGCGTACGCGGGAGTCGGTACGCACACCCAGACGCTGGGCCTCGACGGGCGCCAGACCCACATGGGTCGGTTCGCGCACGGACGCGAGCGCGTCGGACCGGTGCGCCGTGGCGTCCCCGAACACCGGGGTGCAGGGCACGATCACCAGCCCCTCGCCCCCGGCCTCCGGACGACGAGGGTCCGGGGTGGCGACCGCCGCCGCGATGACCGCGCCCTCACGATCGAGTGTCCCGTAGTCCATGCCCGCGAACGGCGCATGACGGGCGGCGAGTCGGGCGAACGCCTGCGCGGGCGTGCGGTCGGGCACCGGGCGGCCCAGCCGGTGGGTAATGCCGATCAGCACCTCCCATGCCGCCGCCGCACCCGCGGCCTCGCGTGCGCCCGGCCGCAGGCGCTGCGCGCGACCGGCCATGCTCACCAGCACGCCCTCCTCCTCCAGCGGCGTGAGCAGCGGCAGCACCAGCGCGGCGCGGTCGGTGAGCCCCGAGCGATACGACGCCATCTCGATGATCGTGCCGACCCCATCGAGCGCGGCGGCCCAGCGATCGCCCGCGGGCCCCGCGGTGGGGTCCGCGGAGATGGTGACCAGCACATCGATCCCCCCGGCCTCGATGGCCTCGAGCAGGTCGGCATCGGCGGAAATACCGAGCGCGCGCAGGCCCGGGCCGCTCACGTCGGCGCACATCTCAATGGCCCGGGCGCCCTCGGTCACCGCCATGGCCCGGGCGATCTCCTCTGCGGCCCCCGGCTCGGCGGCAAGGTCGGCCTCGTCCCAGAGCACGATGGCGCGCCGGGTGCCGTCGAGGTGTTCCCGGATGGCCACCACCGCATCGGTCATCTGGCCGGGAGCGGTGCGAACGACCTCGCATGAGGCATCGAGCGCAGTGGGCCGTGGTCCGACGACGACGACGGGCACGCCCCGGCGCCGGGCCTTGCGGATGCGGAGCTCGGCCACGGGCTGCTGCGAGCAGGGGTCGCCGCCCAGCACCAGCACCAGATCGGCGTGGTCGAGATCGTCCATCTGGGCACCGGGCAGTGCGCGCATGAGGCCAAGACCGTCGCCGGGGATGCCCATACGGCGGACCATGGCGGGCGCGGCTCCCACACGGTCGCCCAGTTCCATGGCCAGGAAGCCCGTCTCCACCGTGACCACCTCACCCAGCAGGATGCCCACCCGGGCCTCATGCGGGATGAGCATGTCCGCGGCCACGCCCAGCGCACGCTCAAGGGGAACGGAGCGGCGCCCCACGCCATCCACGAGAACGGCACCGGGCAGACGGTCGTCGCCCCTGAGCGCCGGGTAGCCCCAGCGACCGCGGTCGCAGATCCAGCCCTCCTCGACGGCCATGTTGGGTTCGGGTCGCCCGGTCAGGCGCTTCACCTCGTTGTCACGCGTGGTGATCTCGATGTTGCAGCCCATGGCGCAGCCGGCGCAGACCGACGGGGTGTTCGTAATCTCCCAGGGCCGGCTGACGAAGCGGTACGGGTTGCTGGTGAGTGCCCCCACCGGGCAGAGATCAATCGTGTTCCCGGTGAAGCGCCCCTCGTAGGGGTCGCCGCTGGCCGTGGCGATCTCGATGTGGTCGCCCCGCTCCTGGAATGTCAGGTGACCATCTTCGGCGACGTCCTGACTGAAGCGCACGCACCGGAAGCACGCGATGCAGCGCTCGCGGTCGAGGGCCACCAGGGGCGAGAGGTCGAGCGGCTTCGGGAAGTGCATCTTCGGCTCGAGGGTGCGGGTTTCGCCCGGGCCGAACCGGAAGGTCCGGTCCTGCAGGGGGCACTCCCCGCCCTTGTCGCACACCGGGCAGTCCAGGGGATGGTTGGCCAGCAGCAACTCCAGCACGCCGTCCTGGGCCTCGGCTGCGACCTCGCTGTCGGTGCTCACCACCATGTCGGGCGCCACGGGCGTGGAGCAGGCGGTCTGGAGGCCGCGCATCCCCTCGACCTCCACGAGGCACATGCGGCAGGCGCCGATGGGTGCACCGAGGCGGGGCTCGTAGCAGAAGATGGGGATCTCGATGCCCACGGCCGCCGCGGCGTCCACCAGCATGGTGCCCTTGGCGGCCTGCACAACCTGGCCGTTGATGGTGAGCGTCATCAGCGTCCGGGGCTGGTCAGCCAACGGGGGCCTCCGTCATGGGGGCTGGCCGTGGGGAGCCTTCGTGGGCCACGCGCACGAACTCGTCGCGGAACAACTCGAGGGCGCTCTGGACGGGCATCACCGCACCGTCGGCCAGCGCACAGAGCGTGCGGCCGGAGATGCGACCGAACAGGCCCTCGAGCATGCGGATGTCGTCGTCGCCCCGGCCCCGGCCCTCGACCATCCGCCCGAGGATGTTCTCGAGCCACCCCGTCCCTTCGCGGCACGGGGTGCACTTGCCGCACGACTCATGGCGGTAGAACTGCGCGAGGCGGTGGCACGCGCGCACGATGCAGCCGGTGTCGTCCATCACGATGCAGCCGCCGCTTCCCAGGAAGGTGCCCACGCCCTCAAGCGACTCGTAGTCCAGGGGCACGTCCAGCGATCCTGCGCCGATCACCGGCACCGACGAGCCGCCCGGCCATACGGCCTTCACCTGACGCCCCGGGCGCAGGCCCCCCGCCATGTCGACGATGAGTTCCCGCAGCGTGGTCCGGCCCAGCACCACCTCGTAGTTGCCCGGCCTCAGAACATGGCCCGACACCGAGAAGACCTTGGTGCCGGGGCTCTTCTCCGGGCCGAGCGCCGCGTACCAGTCGGGCCCGCGGTGCATGATGGGCGGCAGCGCCGCCAGGGTCTCGACGTTGTTGATGAGGGTGGGACACCCGTACAGGCCGGCCACCGCCGGGAAGGGCGGCTTCAGCCGCGGCTGGCCGCGCTTGCCCTCGAGGCTCTCGAGCAGGGCGGTCTCCTCACCGCAGATGTAGGCGCCCGATCCCCGGTAGAGGGTGATGTCGAACGGACGGCCCTCGCCCAGGGCATCGGGGCCCAGGTGGCCGGCCTCCCGCGTCTCGGCCAGCGCCGCGTCGAGGACCGTGGCCTGAGCCTCGTACTCCCCGCGGATGTAGATGTAGGCGCGCTCGCAGCCCACCGCATGTGCGGCGATGGCGATGCCCTCGATCAACTGGAACGGGTTCTGCTCGATGATCTCCCGGTCCTTGAAGGTCCCGGGCTCGCTCTCGTCGGCGTTGCACACGACGTATGTGGGCTTGCCGGTGTTCTTCGGGAGGAAGGAGGCCTTCCGTCCCATGGGGAACCCGGCACCACCGCGCCCGCGCAGCCCCGAGCGATGGAACGCATACAGGACATCGTCCGACGACATGGCGATGGCGTCGCGCAGGCCGAGGAACCCGCCGACCCGCGTGTATTCGGCGAGAGTGGTGAGGGGCCGGCCGTATTCACGGTGGCGGTAGACGACATGGAACTCGGGCATCTAGCGCTCGTACCTCTCGGGGGCCGGCAGATCGCGCAGGTCATCGATCAGGCAGGTGGCGTCCGCGGGTTCGAGGGGGCCGACCTGTTCGCCCGAGTCCACCTGCAGGCACGGGGCCCGGTCGCATGCCCCGATGCACTGGACCCGCTGCAGGGTGAACATGCCGTCCCCGGTCGTGCCCTCGCCGTCGAGG
Organism: Bifidobacterium breve; assembly: GCA_945861935.1. Lineage (GTDB taxonomy): Bacteria > Actinomycetota > Thermoleophilia > Miltoncostaeales > Miltoncostaeaceae > SYFI01. Next base: position 50,394 of record CAMAVU010000001.1, read on the forward strand.
CCCAGGTAATCGGCGATGTGGTCGAAGATCTCATCCGAGCCCCGGAGCATGCAGGACAGGGTCACGCAGACGTTGAGGACACGGCGGCCAACGGGCTCCAGATAGCAGCGGTCGTAGAACGAGGCCACGCTCTCGACGTAGGCCTCGGTGAAGCCCGTGGCCTCGGCCACGGCGGACATGGACGCGGGCGGGAGCCAGCCCGCCTCGCCCTGGGCGTATCTCAGCGCCGGCAGGATGAGCGACCTGGGGTCCGCGTACTCGTGCCGCATGGGTGCCAGGTACTCCTCGATCTCGTCTGCGGTCACCGGTCCACGCCTCCCATCACGGGGTCGAGGGTGGCGACGATGGCGATGAGGTCGGCCAGATAGCCGCCCTTGCACAGGGGCGCGGTGGCCTGCAGGTTCACGAACGAGGGATCGCGCATGTGAATGCGGTAGGGCCTGGGGCCGCCGTCGCTCACCGCATAGCACCCCATCTCGCCACGCGGGCTCTCGATGGCCACGTAGGCCTCGCCGGCCGGCACCGTGAAGCCCTCACTCACCAGTTTGAAGTGGTGGATGAGCGCCTCCATGGAATACGCGAGCTCCTCGCGCGGGGGGAGCACCACCTTGCGGTCGTCGGCAATGACGGGGCCCTCCGGCATGCCGTCGAGCACCTGGCGGATGATCCGCAGGCTCTCGCGCATCTCGCGCACGCGCACCAGATAGCGGGCGTAGCAGTCGCCCTCCGTGGCGGTGGGCACGTCGAACTCAAAGTGCTGGTACCCGGAGTAGGGCGCCACCTTGCGCAGGTCGTACGGCACGCCCGCGGCGCGCAGCGTGGGTCCCGTCACCCCCAGCGCGAGGAGCTGCTCGGCCGGGAGCACGCCGATACCCACCATCCGGTCCTTCCAGATGGGGTTGCCGGTGAGAAGCGCCTCGTAGTCGTCGATGCGCGCGGGCATCTCCTCGGTGAACGCGCGCACGCGCTCGATGAACCCCGGGGGGAGGTCGTCCGAGCAGCCGCCCACCTGGAAGTAGCGGTGGTTCATGCGCTCACCCGACACCATCTCGAACAGGTCCAGCATCTCGTCGCGCTCGCGGTAGCAGTAGAAGAACACCGACATGGCCCCGAGTTCCAGGCCCGAGGTGCCCAGCCAGACCAGATGGCTCGCCAGGCGGTTCATCTCGGCCAGGAGGACGCGGATCCACTGCGCGCGCGCCGGCACCTCCATCTGCAGCAACCTCTCCACCGACATCGTGTAGGCCTTGATGTTGGCGAAGGGCGCGAGGTAGTCCATGCGGGTGACGAGCGTGATGCCCTGCCACCACGTCTTGTTCTCGCACTGCTTCTCGATGCCGGTGTGCAGGTAGCCGATCACCGGCGTGACCTCCCGCACCACCTCGCCGTCCAGTTCCACGATCAGGCGCAGTACGCCGTGGGTGCTCGGGTGGTTGGGCCCGAGGTTGATGAGCATCGGCTGGCGTACGCCCGGCCGGGCGTCGGCCAGCATCTCGTTGGTCAGCGTGCGCTCGATGGCCTCCTCCGGGGTGCGGGCCTCGACGCCGGCGATGATCCTCTCGGTGGGCGTGAGGGCCCGCCCGTCGCGGGCGGCAGCCTCACGAGCCTCGCGGCTCTCGGCGGCGATGGGGAAGTTGCCGCTCCGGGGTCCCGCGGTGCCCATGGTCATACGGCGTCCGTGAACTGGACCTCTTCGCCCCCGATGGGATAGTCACGGCGCAGCGGGTGGCCCTCCCAGTCGAGCGGGTTGAGGATGCGGCAGAGGTCGGGGTGGCCGTGGAAGTGCACGCCGAACTGGTCGTATACCTCCCGCTCCATCCAGTTGGCGCCCGGCCAGATCGAGGTGACCGACTCAACGGCGGGGTCGGATGCGCCGGCCCACGCGCGAAGGCGCGCGCGCGCTCCCGTGGCGATGTTCACGAGGTGGTATGCCATGCGGAACCTGCCGGGCTCATCCGGGAAGTCGGCGCAGGTGATGTCGGAGAGGAGGAGGTACTGCGACGGGCCATCGCGCAGCGCGCGGCAGGCCTCGACGATGCGGTCGCCCCGCACCTCCACGGTGAGTTCGCCGAGGTCCTCCCATTCCAGGACCACGGCGCCGGGCGAGGCGGCTTCGATCTGGGCCGCGACGTCGCTCACGCAGGGCCCCCATCGCCCGGTCGCACGCCCTGACCCTCACCGATGGTACGCAGGACGGCCAGCCCCGCGGCGTGCTCGTGGTCCCACGTCAGGCGCTCGGCCCGGCGCTCGGCGATGATCTCCGACGACGGCCGCTGGCCGTTCGCACCGATCTTCCGGCGCAGGATGTCGATGCCCTCCATCAGCCCCTCGGGGCGCGGCGGGCAACCGGGCACATAGACGTCAACCGGCAGGATCTTGTCCACGCCCTGCACCACGGCGTAGTTGTTGAACACGCCCCCGGTGCTGGCGCACGCGCCCATGCTGAGCACCCACTTGGGCTCGAGCATCTGGTCGTAGATGTGGCGCACGACCGGGGCCATCTTCTGGGTGAGCCGGCCGGCGACGATCATCAGGTCACTCTGGCGGGGGGTCCCGCGGAAGTACTCGGCACCGAACCGGCCCATGTCCAGGCGTGGACTCAGAGTGTGCATCATCTCGATCGAGCAGCAGGCCAGCCCGAAGGTGGCGGGCCAGATCGCCGAGGTCTGGGTCCAGGCGATGGCCTTCTCCATCGTGGTGGTGAGCAGCCCCTTGCCCACCTCGTCCGTGATCGGGTCGCGCAGGTCCCAGTCGATGCGCTCGTCGGTGCGGGGCGCGCGGCGAATCGGTGCGCCGGGTGGCGGGATCAGCGCCATTCGAGCGCCCGCTTCCGCCAGATGTATGCGAGTGCCCCGGCGAGGATCGCCATGAACACCACCAGTTCCACGACGGCGGCGGTCCCCACATCACGCAGGACGACGGCCAGCGGGTACAGGAATGCCAACTCGATATCGAAGATGATGAAGAGCATCGCCGTGAGGTAGAAGTCGATCGAGAATCGCTGCCGGGCCGGTTGCACGGTGAGGATGCCGCTCTCGAAGGGCAGATCCTTCACGGGGTTGGGCCGCTTGCGCCCGACCAGCGACAACGCGAACAGTGCCCCGGCGACTCCGGCGCCGAGGACGATGTAGATCAGCAGTGGAAGCCAGGTGTAGAGGTCCACCCTGACCCGCCCTTTCCGTGTCCGCAGTGCGTGCGGTGGGGTCCACCACCCCGCGTCGCAGCGCCACCCTAACAACGTGGGCGCACAAGCGCATCATCGTGCGGATTGCCTCATGGCAAGCGGGATCTCACGATGCCCCCAAGTGCGCTTTGTAACATTCTCGCCCCCGGTGCCAGGCACGTAACCGACACCCTCGTGACCATTGGGTGCGGGATCCGGCACGACGATCGGTGCCCCGGTCGGCCGCGCCGGAACCGCCTCACTGACGACTGGGCGTGATCTGCCACGCGAGGACCACCAGCGCGGCTCAGGCCACGAGGTGAATCGCACCCCCTCGACCGATCCCCGTCGGCTGACGGGGTGCAGCAGCCACGGTCGGTGGTGGGTCCCGGCACTACGATCCGTGGGACGACGGTGCGTCCCGCGCGCCCGCTGGGGGGTCTGCACCCCGTCGTTCCCGCCTACGACACGGAACGGCAGTGATGACTGATCACGACACCATGGTGCGCTGCTCTGCCATCCATCTGACCTCCGCCCCCGGCCTCCGGCGCGGTTCGATCCGCCTCGTCGTGTCGCCCCCGGCATAGTCGTGGCAATCGACCGGATCGCGTACTTCTCGGCGCTGGTGGACGAGGCGCCGGACGAGCCGCGTGCGCGGTATGGGCTGGCCCTGGCCCTCCGTCAGGCCGACCGGTGGGATCAGGCTGCGGAGCAGTACCGCGCCTACCTTGCGATGGCCACTGATGAGGGCGCGGCCTATGGCCATCTGGCCGAGTGCCTCGCGGCCCTCGGCGATGTGGAAGGGGCGGCCGACGCCTACCTCGTCGGCATGGATGCCGCACTCCACCACGGGCACGACGGGCTGGCTGCGGACTTTCAGGCGGCGCTGGAGGCGTTGAACTGAACGCTGCCCGCCAGCGGGTCACGGCACGTGGTGCGACGCGCTTCTGGTACCGCAACGCCACGGTGGGGCGCAAGACCGTGCTCACCACGCTCGGCCCCCGGTTCGTGGAGGCCATCGCCTATCTGGCCATCATGGGCCTGGGTCTGGGGGCCTACCTCACCGAGGTGGATGGCGTGTCGTACGTGGCGTTCATCGCCCCCGGTATTGCCGCGAGCGCCGTGATGTTCGGTGCCATCCTCGAGACCTCGTACAACGCCTTCGTGCGCATCCATGTGCGCAGGGTGTTCGAGGCCGCCGTCACCACGCCCCTGTCGGTGGGCGACGTGGTGGTGGGCGAGTACATGTGGGGCGCCACACGCGGCACCATCTACGGGATCGTGTTCCTGATCGTCATGGCACCGTTCGGACTCATCGTGTCGTGGTGGGCGCTGCTCTGCCCGGTGGTATTCGTCATGGGCGGCCTGATGTTCGCCGTCCTTGGGATGACCTATACGTCGTTCACCTCGAACATCGAGCACTTCAACATCTTCTGGACGGGAGTGATGACACCCATGTTCCTGTTCGGGGGCATCTTCTTCCCGTTCACCGCTCTGCCGGGGTGGGCTCAGGTGATCGGCTGGTGCCTGCCGCTCTCGCACGTGGTCGCCGCCATACGCGAAATGGTGATGGGCGACGTCGGCTGGATCACCCTGGGCCACCTCGCGGTGATCACCGGCTTCACCGCCCTCCTGTTTTATGTCCCGGTCCGCAGGCTGTCCGGTACGCTGCTGGCGTAGGCGCGGTCCCTATTTCACGTGGCTGTTACGGGAGCGTTGGCCCGGCAGCCGCTGGTCTCCGGGGGGACCCGCCGTGAGAGCCGTTCGCGACGATGGGGGTGTCAGGTGAAGCGCAGGGTCCTCGCTGCGAGTGGGGCGCTGGTTGCCTCGGTTGCTCTCGTGGTCGCTGGGTGCGGGGGCGGTGACTCGTCCACAGAGAGCACGGCGTCCACCTCGGGTGGCGGATCGGGCAGCGCGGCCGTGGGCTCGGGGGCGACGTTCCCTGCCACCGCCTACACCCGGTGGTGCCAGGAGTCCGGCACCTGCAACTACGCGGCCAAGGGCTCGGGCGGCGGTATCACGGACCTGACCGCGGGCACCGTTGCCTGGGCGGGGTCCGACGCGCCGCTCGACGCCGAGGAGCAGGCGGCCATCGGCGTGACCGTCTACTACTTCCCGACCCTGCTCGGTGCCATCACCGTGCCCACCAACATCGAGGGCGTTGACACGGCGATCAACCTCACCGGCGCTGCGGTCGCGGGCATCTTCGACGGGGACATCGCCAATTGGAATGACGCAGCCATCTCGGCGAGCAACCCCGGTGTGACATTCCCCGACAAGCCCATCGTGGTCTGCGTGCGTGCGGACTCCTCGGGCACCTCGTACAACTTCAGCATGTACCTGTCCGAGGTGAGTCCGGCCTTCGCCGGGAAGGTGGCGGCGGGGGGGAGCAAGACGCCCAACTGGACCGCCACCGTCTCGAAGAGCCCCGGCAACCCCGGCGTGGCGCAGTGCGTCAAGGACAATCCCAACTCGATCGGCTACGTGGATCTGGGCGATGCCCAGCGTGCGGGCCTGAGCGCCAAGGCATCGGCCATCGGTGAGGACGGTGCCTTCGTCGCCCCGACCATCGCGGCCGTGAGCAAGGCCGGGGATGTGGTGAGCATCCCGGATGACCTCCTGGTGAAGGTCGTCAACAGCCCGGTGACGGGGGCCTACCCCATTACCGCAACCACGTGGGTTCTGGTCACCGCCGGCGGGGAGCACGTATCGGATGTGAAGAAGGCCGTCACCTACTTCCTGGGCGACACGGCCCAGAGCCAGTTGGAGGGCCTGGGCTTCGCGCCGCTGCCCGAGCATCTCCAGGCGGCTGCGCAGGCCCAGTTGGGCAAGTTGTCGTAGTGCTGGCCGCACCTCCTGTCGGCCGTGCCCGGGGGGTGCGGCCGACAGGAGGTGCAGGTGGAGCGCGCCGTGCGAGGGCATCGCCCGGATGGTCGGCACATCGCGCCGCTCCCCGGCGGTCGTCGGGCTGGCCGACGATTCCGGCCCGGGGGCGGAGAGTGCGTCCGGCGAGCCCCGGTGGACCTGCCCGTCAGCCCCCGCCCGGCCCTCCGACCAGAGGCAGCAGGACTGGGGCGAGGGATTCGTACCGGTCGATCTCGCACCCGTTCGTGCGTGTGAGGATGGTGTCCACGGGCTCCCCCGCCCATGTGCCGACCAGCGTGATCTGCTCGGGTCCCCCGTAGATCTCGGTGCACGCGCGGTCGCCGGGCACCGGGTCGAAGGCACCGCTCAGCGACTCGATCTGCTCGCAGGCCATCCGGCCGTCGGGGTCGTCGGCCGGGCACGCGAGATCCGCCTCGCGGGGCGTGCGCTCCGGCTCGGGGACATACGTGATGTGGATGGTGCCGGTGGCGGGCTCGCCGAGCACCCCGCCATCACCGCAGCCGGCAGCGCCCAGTGCGCCCAGGGCCAGAGCGCCCACGACCGCGCAGATGGCGGGCAGCCGTGCCATTACGTCACCCTCGCATGGACGGTGTCGGTACGCACGGGCGATGTCCAGCCGGGCGGCACGCATGACCCCGGAGCACCCGCTCCGGCCCCGGCGGTGTCATCGTCCATGGTCACCTGCATGCCCCCCACCGTACCGCGTGTTCTCATTGGATGGTCGCCTCGTGGGTCGCGGAGTCGGTGGACTCCTCCGTTCCGATGTGCTCCTGCCGGAACTCCAGTGCGCCGGAACCCAGGTCGACGGGTTATGTCGCCGTGATGGTGAGCGTGTCGGTCTGGCTGGCAGGGCCCCCGCCTGCGGCGGGAATGAGGCGGACGCGAGGTCCGTGGTGCCCGCTCCAGGTCTCGTAGCCCGCTGCCCCGGGCGGGGCGTCCTCGCTGTCCGTCGGCTCGCACCCGGTGGACGAGGACAGGGTCACCACCGAGTCGCCGGATGGCGTCATCTGCCACTGGTACCCGGTGCCGCTGTTGCAGCCAAGCCCCACGACCACCGTGCCGCCAACCCCGGCGGCCGTCGAGCCGCAGCCCGCCAGCACGATCCCAGCCGCGACACGCACTGGTGCGGCACACATGGAGACGCGCGAAGAGCTCACGGGAAAACCGCACCCGCCCCGACGTCAGGGAATGGCAAGGCGGGCGCAGCCGGCCTGCCGTGAGGCCTCGGCCACTGCGGACGACACGAGCGGCACGAGCCGCGTGCTGAAGACCGACGGCACCACGTAGTCGGCGGCCATCGCACCCTCCTCGGCCACTACGCCCGCGATCGCGTGAGCGGCGGCCATCACGGCGTGGTCGGAGAGCGCAGTGGCGCGTACGTCCAGCAGGCCCCGCCACATGCCGGGGAACGCGAGGGTGGAGTTCACCTGATTGGGCAGGTCGGGTCGCCCGGTGCCGAACACCGCGACGCCCCCTGCATCCGCGGGGTCGAGATCCGGACCGGGCATGGACAGCGCGAACACGACCGGGTCGGCGGCCATGGCGGCCACATCCTCCCGGCCCAGTGACCCCGGCGCCGACGCCCCTACGTACACATCCGCGCCCCGCACCAGGTCGTGCACGGCCTCGTCGCTGTGGGCCATGCGCACCTCGCGCGCCCCGGCCGCCTCGGCCAGGCGGCCGAACGCCGTGGGCCCGGGCCCCGGTCCCGCCACGCAGATGGTGGTGTCGCCGATCGTGCGCCCGGTCACCCGGAGGCCGTTCAGCACGCCCGCCAGCAGCGCGGCCGCGGTGCCCTCGGCGTCGCCGTGCAGAACGGGGATGTCGAGGGCGCTGGCCAGGGCGTCCTTCAGGGCGAAGCACCCCGGCGCTGCGATGTCGGCGATGTGCACGCCTGCGAACACCGACGAGATCTTCACCACCACATCAGCCATGGCGGTGTGGTCGTCGAGGTCAATGGGCAGCGGGAATGCGTCCACCCCCGCCAACTCGCGCATGAACAGCGAGAGGCCCTCCAGCACCGGAAGCGACGCCAGCGGTCCCAGATCCCCTTGGCCGACCAGTGCCGACCCGTCGCTGATCACCATCACGCTGTTGCCCTTGATGGTGAGGTCCCAGGCGCGGTCGGGGTCGTCGTGGATGGCCATGCACACTCGCGCCACGCCAGGGGTGTAGGCCATCGAGAGGTCGTCGCGCGACCGCACCGGGACCCGGCTGCGCATGGTGAGCATGCCGCCCTCGTGGGCCCGGAAGATGCCATTGGTCACATCGAGCACCTCGATGCCCGGGATGCCCCGCAGCGTGCTGACCATCTCATCGCAGTGGCGGTCGTCGGTGCCCAGCACCACCACGTCGCGCGTGATCGCATCGCGCGTGCTGCGCACGGTGTCCATGCCGCCCACCTCGCCGCCCGCCTTGGTGATGGCAGCCATGGCACTGCTCAGGGAATCGGCGCCTACGGGGAACGCGGCACGGACGATCACACTGGCATTGCACGACATGCAGGCGGCTCCGGGGACTCAGGGCACGGGCGGGGGAAGGCTAGCGAGCGAACACCCGGGTGGGGGGGTTCCGCGCCCCGGTCCGGTGTCCGTCCCCTATCGGGGCACGCGCTCCGTCACCAGTGCCCTGAGGTCTGCCTCCGGGCGCGCCCCGAGATGCCCGATCACCTCGGCAGCCGCCACGGCGCCCATGCGTCCGCAGTCGTGCAGGGTGCGCCCCTGAGTCCAGCCTGTCAGGAACCCGGCGGCGAACAGGTCACCGGCCCCCGTGGTGTCCACCACCCGGGTCACGGGCTCGGCCGGGATGATGTGCACGTCGCCGTCACCGATCACCAGCGCACCGTGTTCGCTGCGCGTGATGGCTGCCACCTTCACGAGGGGCGTGAGGGCGTGGATGGCGTCGTCGAGGTCGTCGGTCCCATACAGCGACGTGATCTCGCCCTCGTTTGCGAACAGGATGTCCACGTCGGCGTCCACGAGGTCGAGGAAGTCATCGCGGTGGCGATCCACGCAGAAGGGGTCCGACAGCGACAGCGCCACGGCACGCCCTTCGCCCCTCGCGATGCGCACGGCCTTGCGCATGGCTTCCTTCGCGCCGGGCGGGTCCCAGAGGTAGCCCTCCAGGTAGAGCACGGCCGAGTCGCGCACCAGGGCTTCGTCCACGTCGTCGGGCCCCATCTCGATGGATGCACCGAGGTACGTGCACATCGTGCGGTGGGCATCCGGGGTCACCATCACCAGGCACACAGCCGTCTTTGGACCCCCGGTGGCGGGCGGGGTGTCGAACCGCACGCCAGCCGCCCGGATGTCGTGCGTGAATACCCGCCCCAGATGGTCATCACGCACCCGGCCGATGAAGGCCGTTCGCGCCCCCAGCATCGCGGCGCCGACAACCGTGTTGGCGGCCGAGCCGCCCGAGCACTCCACCCCGGGCCCCAGGGTGCCGTACAGCGACTCCGCCTCCTCCGCCCCCACCAGCGTCATGCCGCCCTTGTTCACCGGCAGGCCGTCGATCACCGATTCGTCCACGTGCGAGAGCACGTCCACGATGGCGTTGCCGAGCGCGAGGATGTCGATCGAGGGTGGGGCGGGTGGTGTCATACGGGCTCCTGAGCGTGGATGGATTCCGGGCGACGCCAACGCGGCACCGTGGTCAACGGCGTCGGCGGATCATGGCCGAGAGCAAGCCGATGGCGACGAGCCCCAGCGCGACCACGCCCATGATGGGCACCGCCGTGGGAAGTTCATCGCTCGGGTTCGGGACCGGCGGGGCGGGGAGGCCATCGTTGTCGGTTACCGTCGTGGTGGGGTGGGGCGATGGCGTCGCCTCCGTGGAGTGAGGCGACTGCACCCCGAGTTGGTCCTCGGCGGTGTCAATCGTCCCGGCAAGTCTTCCGGTGATGGCCTCACTCACGCTATCCGCGAAGGCCCTGTACCGCACTCCCTTCCCCACCTGCTTCTCGGCGGCGGTCAGCGCGGTCCGCAGATCCTCAACGGTGTACCGGCCATTCAGATAGGTGTCCACGAAATAGTCGGCGAAGACATCGTTTGGTGTCGCACTCGCGCCGATGGGTGTGAGCACGACAGCGAGCACGGCGAACACGGAAACGGGGCGGACCACATGTTGCACGTTAGACGCCCCGGCTGGGCCTCATCTGTGCCCGTGCATCCTCAGCAGCGACCACCGCGGCGATCACCAGCGTGCTCGGTGCGCTCCGACCGGCGGGCGATATCGTATTGCGACGCTCCCGGCTTCGCACTTTGCGCCGACCGGGTCACGACGCGCCCCGTCACCGATCACTGGTGTGGGAAGCAGCCCAGCGGTGGACACGCCCGGGACGATGTCGACGGGCGATGGGGGCTCGAATATCCCCAAGCCCCTCGCGTTGGGTGGTCGGTGGGGCAGCGGGATGAGCAGCAGCGTCCCAGCCGCAGAGTCCTCGTGGTCGATTTCACCGATGTTCCCGATCCGTGGTGCGCGCGCCGGGGCCGGTCAGGGCCCATCGGTCCCCCGGAGAGGTGGCGTGGCCCTCCCCTTCGGCTCGTGCCCGGACTGTCAGTGCGACCGTGAGCGATGGCACTGTGCTCATCCATCAGAACAGCGGGTAGAGCAACGGAGCGAACGCGGACGTCTGGAGGAAGGTGAACAGGGTGGCGAGTAGGCCGAGGACGACCGCGACCACCACGAGGAACCGGTTTCCGCGCGCGCCGAAGAAGGAAACCGAGCGCATGAGGCGAGATCCGGATACGAACCCCGCGATCGCCGTATGCGTGTGCGGGACCCAGGTCGCGTGCCTCCAAGCGGTGGCATCGGACCCCCGCACGAGCCACGGCTTCAGCCAAGGGCGCCGTTGCACTTGGTTCGGGCGGTTGATCAACCGGGCCGGAATGAGCGTGAGCACGAACATCACGGCGAGAATCAGCACCAGGAATGCGGTGGCGAGCAGGTGGCCAACCATGCGGAACGGGGTCGCGATCACCCGCTCGAAGACGATTGGTGCGGCGAAGGCCAGGACCCAGATGGTTGGGATGAGCACGATGAAGGCCATGATCCACATCTGTGCCATGAGGGTATGGCGGAAGGCACCTACCGCGAACTGCAACGTGAGCACGATGGCCAGCGCCTGGACGGCAACGGCCACCCCCGCAAGCGTCTTCGTCTTCCGGATTGCCTCCACCCGCATACGGGTGAGGTGCCATCGGGATGTGCGAACAGGCGGGTGGTGGGGATCGGGCATCGTCAGGGGTTCATCACCTAGTCGAGGACGTAGTCTGCGAGCGCCATCGCGATTTCGTGGGCGTCCGGCATCGCAACGGTCTGGTCGGATCTCACGATGAGGGAACCGTCAAGAACGAGGGCGTCGATGTCGGTGAGGAGGAAGCAGCGAACCGCATCGAATGCCGAGCACACGATCGGTTCTCCGCGGACGTTGAACGACGTGTTTACGAGGACGGAGCATCCGGTGCGAACACGGAAGGCCACAAGCACGTCATGGAGAAACGGGTGGTGCGCCGAAGCCACTGTTTGGACCCGTGCGGAGTAGTCGATGTGCGTAACGGCGGGGATCACACTCCGGGTCTCGTTGATGCGCTCGAAGCCGAGGGGGCCGTCGCGGTCGGCCTCCTTGCCGTCTCCCATCCGTAGTGCCTGCTGGACTGGGAATGTCTTCAGCATGTAGGGCGAGCGGAGGCCCGGCGGCATCTCGAAATATGTGCACGCGTCCTCTTCGAGCACGATGGGAGCGAACGGCCGGAAGCTCTCCCGGTACTTCGTCTTGAGGTTGAGTCGTTTCTGCGTATCGGGATTCCGGGGGTCAGCGAGGATGGACCGGTTACCGAGGGCCCGTGGTCCGAACTCCATTCGCCCACGTGCGATGCCGACGACACTTCCCGATGCCAGCAGGTCGGCAACGGCGTCGGGCAGCGGGGTGCCGCCGAGATCCCGCGTGATGAGTCCGGCGTCCGCGAGGGCGTTGGCCGAACCGGTGTCCACCTGTCCGGGCGCTGGACCGAGGAACGCCCCAGCCATCCCGTCCTCGCCGTCCACAGGACGGGGGGATCCGAACTCGTGGTGGTCGACCCAGAGGGCCGCACCGAGAGCGCCGCCCGCGTCGCCGGCAGCGGGCTGGATCCAGACGCCGGTGAAGGAGTCTGAGCGCTCGAGAGATCCCATTGCGACGACATTCAGCGCGACGCCACCAGCGAGGCACAGGTTTGATGAGCCCGCTGACGTACATGCTCGTCGGGCGAGTGCAAGCACGGCACGGTTGGTCACCGCCTGAATACTCGCCGCGATGTCGGCGTGGATCTGCATCAGCGGTGCCTCAGGCGACCGGGGATCGGTTTCAAGGAGGGTTGCGAGGCGATCGGTGTAGGTGTGCAGCCCGTGCAGGTATGCGAAGTACGCTGGGTTCAGGCTGAATGAACCGTCCGGATCGAGGTGAATGACCTCGTCGAGCAGCGCCCCCTGAAACCGTGGTGCGCCATACGGCGCCAACCCCATCAACTTGTACTCCCCCGAATTGACCTTGAACCCGCAGAACATCGTGAGGGCGCTGTACAGGAGGCCCAGCGAGTTGGGGTACTCGATCTCCTCGATGAGTGTGATGTCCCTGCCCTGCCCGTGGCCGATGGAACATGTGCTCCACTCGCCCACACCGTCGATCGTGAGGATTGCGCTCTCATGAAACGGGCTGGGATAGAAGGCCGACGCGGCGTGCGAGAGATGGTGTTCACCGAGGTGCACGCGGACCCGGGAACCGAGTGCGTGCTGGATTGCCTTCTCCACGGGAAACTTCTCGGGCATGAACGCCTTCATGGCGACGACGAAGGCGCGAGCGGCCGACGCGTTGCCCGTCAGGTACGTGGACAACATCCGCTCCAGCTTCAGCATGGGGGAGTCGTAAAACGCGACGACCGCGAGGTCATCCGGCACGAGACCTTCCTGGCCGAGGACGTACTCCACCGCACGATGGGGGAATCCGGCGTCGCCCTTCTCCCGGGTGAAACGCTCCTCTTGGGCTGCAGCGAGGATGCGTCCGCCGCAGGTCAGAGCGGCCGCGCTGTCGTGGTAGAACGCCGACACGCCGAGGACGTAGCGCTCATCTGGCATACGTGGGCCTCAGGGTAATGGCGAACGGGATGAGATCGATCCTCTGGTTGACCGGACATCCTCTGGCCTGAGCAGCGGACCAGACGTACACGCCCGCGACGCGTACGCCCGGTGACATCGTGGGCACGATCGCGGTCCTCCCGGGTGCCACCCGAACCGCCGCGGACATGATCAGGGTCATGTCCGGGGTATACCCGAACGACGCCACCTCGACCGCCACGGCATCGGGGCCGACCTGGGCGCGGAGCCCCACGACATTCCTGCGCGCGGCATCAACGAGGTCGATCTCTGAGTGGGGGCGGCCGAGATCGGCACACGGAGCCGTCTGCCCGGGGAGCATGTGACCGGCGATGTTCAGCGTCGTCTCGATGACGGGGCGCCCTGACGGATGCGCGGAGATGTCGGCTGCGCCGCCGCCCCGCTCGCTGATCTGCAGGTAGGTCGGAAGGAAGCCAGCCGTCAGCCGTCTCGTGTCCGGCGGGGTTTCGCCGCCGGCGGGAAGGATCTCCGCGGTCCGTGGGTCGGCGAGCAGGGTGTCGGCGGCATCTTCCGCCAGGCGATGTGCCAGTCGTGGGCTGGGGTGTGCGTTGACGGGGTTGATCATCAGCACGGATGGGTCTTCGAAGCGGACGAAGGGCGTCGTGCGCGGAATCGGGATGATCGTCGCGCCGCCGCCGCGCAGGATCTCAAGCGGTCGTCGGGCCAGTTCGAAGTCGCTCGGGCGGATCGGTGTGGGGAGAATGAACAGCGGCATCTGTTGGCCCACGGTCGTGCGCATGCGCGCGGCGGTCACGCGATACGCCGCCAGTGCATCCTCGGCGAGGATGCGGCGCAGGAAGTGGTAGAAGGGGTAGCCGACGGCGTCCGACGCGTTCGCCTCCCCGTCGGCGAGGCAGTAATTCGCGGTCATGCTCCGGGTGAGTGCGGGGAGCCACGCGGCTGTCTGGTGCATGAGTGTGGCGAACCACGATCCCTCGCCCTGCATGCAGGCGAGATACGGCTTGTCCTCCTCGTATTGCTTGATCCCGTAACACCAGTAGCCGAAACATGTGGCGCTGTCCTTGCGGCCCCGTGGCACCGAGTCGTTCGTCACGTAGCCGAAGACGACGGCATCGGGCCGGAGGCGGCCGAGCACTGCCGGCGTCAGCCAGTCGAGTTGGTTCATGGTCGCCGCCCCGTTGTTGGCAAGGGCTGTTACCTCGACGCGGCCGGCTCCAAGCCGATCATCCATCACGGTCTGCAGCGCGCGCGGCCACGCCGTTGCGGTATCGGTCGCGCCATCGCCCCACACGAACGAGTCCCCGACGACGAGGATCCGCAGTCGTCGCTCGCTCCCTTCCCCCGGAAGGATGTTCTCCTGCCGATTCACATGTGGATCACCGAGGCGCGGCGTCAACCGTGCGTAGTTGGAGGCGCTGATGAAACCATCCTCACGTGCCCACATGGCCCGGTCATCGAGAAGCTGGTCCGCACTCAGGGAAACCAGACCCACGATGGCCCATAGGCCGAGCGACCACATGACGATGATCGCGCGGCGCTTCATGCCCGGCACCCCGACGTCGGTCCGGGGAGTTCGGAGGCCGGGAGAGCCTGCAGCCTGGCCAGCGAGGAGGAAGCGGTGGCTGTCCACGGCGGGATCACGGGTCGGATCGAGCGTACCGGCGGTCGCATCTCCGGGCAACCGTTACGGATCGCCGCGCTGGTCGCTACCGGCGCGGCATGAGTCCCCGGCATCTCGGAGGGTCTGTGCTCCGGGGGGCCGAGTCTGCATCCGGCGAGACGACGAGCCGTCAGCGTTCCCGCGGGGCATCACCCGGGACAACGGGGCTTCGGGTCCGTGTGCCGCGACGCCGCCTGTCAGCGACCGACCTCGGCTCCCAGGTTCCGGGAGATCCCCGGCACGACGGAGACATCGTGGCTCGCACCGTGCAGGATGGCGGATCGGGTGCTCGACCATTGCGATGCGGCGCACGGAACGGTCATGCCGCCCGCGTGGTCATCCGGAGTCGGCACGGGTAGGCCCGACGGATCAGTGCATGGCGGAAGAGATACGGTTCGCCCGGGGTCCGCGATGAGCCCCGGTGTCCGTGGCGGCCGGGTGCTCTGGCGACGCAGACCGTGCGTTGCACGCCGCCTCTTCCCGTACGCTCCCAAGGTGCGGCGGTCGCCTCAGGACGATTGCGGGAAGGGTGCGGTCGTCAATAGCGCTTGTTGACGCGGGGGAAGGGGTCGTCACATGGTCGGTCAATTCAGCGGGTACCTGAGTCCGGTCTTCCCGTCGCAGATCACGGTGGACGTCACCGAGTACTGCAACCTGGCCTGCATCCATTGCCCCTACGAGACGGTCACCAAGCTCAAGGGGCGGGCGCGGCAGCATCTGTCCCCGCAGTGGCATACGAAGTTGATCGACGAGATCGTGAGCGACGGCCAGGGGCATTGCCGCTACGTCCGGTATACCGGGGACGGCGAGCCTCTTGCTCACCCGGGGCTGGCGGATCTGATCGCCTACGCCCACGACCGGTCCGGGATTCCGATCAACCTCACGACCAACGGGATGCTCCTCACGGAGGATCGGGCGGAAGCACTTCTGGACGCCGGGGTCGATGTCTTCGACATCAGCATCGATGCCAACACACAGGAGACCTATGCCCGCGTCCGGGTCAAGGGGAAGTTGGACATCACCCGTGCGAATGTCCTGCGGCTGATTGAAATGGTGCGCGAGCGGCCCGGTAGTGCCCGTGTGATGGTGAGCTTCGTGGAGCAGCCTCTCAACGCCCACGAAGCCGATGACTTTCGCAACGACTGGCGGGCTGCCGGTGCTGACTTCGTGGTCGTACGGCGCCCCCATTCATGTGCGGGGTCGATCCCCGCGCAGGCAAAGGTTCTGTGGGACGCGGCGCCAGCGGAACGCCGTGCCTGTCTCTATCCATGGGAGCGGCTGACCCTGAAGGCCGATGGGTCACTGTCGTACTGCCCCACCGACTGGCGCCATGAGGCTGAGATCGGTCACATCGCTGCGACCACGGTCCGTGACGTCTGGCAGGGGCCCGGGATGGAGGCTGTACGGCTCGCTCACACGACGGGCGACTTCTCCGGACACGGGTTCTGCGGAAAGTGTCCGGACTGGTCTGTGGTCCGATGGCCATCAGAGGGTCGTAGCTACGCCTCGGTCATGCACGAGTTCTCTTCTGACTAGTCCCCCAACGGTCGTGTCCGGTCCCCACGTGCCGTTTTCACGGCCCTCATCGAGCGAGGAGGAGCACCGCCGCGTTCTGGCGGCGCTGCAGGAGGGGCATCTGCAGGGAGGTGGGCCATGGACGGATGTGTGCGAGGCGTGGTTGGAATCGTCAACACGCGCGGTGAAGGCGCTGCTGACAACGTCGGGGACATCAGCTCTGGAACTGGCCGTCCTCCTGGCTGGCATCGGCCCGGGTGACGAGGTGATCATGCCCTCGTTCACATTTCCGTCAACTGCGAACTGCGTCGTGCTGCGTGGTGCAACGCCCGTGTTCGTTGACAGTGATGAAGGCACGATGAATATCGACCCGGTGCGCGTCCGCGCCGCTGTCACATCTCGCACCGCAGCCGTCATCCCCGTGCACTACGCGGGCACAGGGTGCGACATGGACGCCATCTGCGGGATAGCCCGAGATGCCGGCGCCATGGTGATCGAGGATGCAGCCCAAGCGGTCTGCGCCTCCTGGCAGGGGCGCTCCCTTGGGGCGATCGGCCAGTTGGGGGCCCTGAGCTTCCATGTGTCAAAGAACGTCAGTTGCGGGGAGGGCGGTGCCCTGTTGATCAACGAGCCCCGCTTGGTGGAAAGGGCTGAGATCCTGTGGGAGAAGGGGACTGATCGCAAGCGGTTCCTGCGCGGGGAGGTCGCGAAGTATCGCTGGCGCGACGTCGGCTCATCGTTTCTGCCAAGCGAGGTATTGGCGGCCCTCCTGAGTGCTCAGATGGAGCGCGCGTGGGACATCACCCGGGCACGGGTGGGCCTATGGGATCGGTACCACGGCTCCCTGGCCCCTCTCGAGGATGCGGGGTTCCTGCGGCGCCCAACCGTTCCGGCCGGATGCCACCACAACGGCCATATCTACTTCATCACTCTGCGGAGCACGGCCGTCCGCGAGATGGTCGTTGAGGAGATGCGCCGGGCATCCATCATGGTGCAGACGCATTATGTGCCACTCCACTCCGCGCCGGCCGGCCGTCGCTTCGGTCGTGCCCACGGGCCGATGGATGTGGTCGACTCCGTGGCACCCCGACTGCTTCGCCTGCCGTTGTTCCCGGATATGACTCCAGAACAGCACGCGGTTGTTGTCGGCGTCCTGCAGCGGGTGGCGGGGATGGGTGGGTGAGCATTCCCGCCGGTCGGCGCGAGCCGCGGGTCGGTCGCGGCATCAGGCGGGTCCCCCTCGTTGGGCCCCGGTCTCTTATTGGCGGCGTCCCCGGACCCGGGAATCGGGGGATCGGCTCGCGAGGACGCACCAGGGGGGATCGGTATCGCTGCGGCGATCATCGCCGGTGTGCGCTCACACCGTGGGCCAACCACGCGGCACTCGCCCTCCGGGGGGATCCGGGTTGACCACGGGTGGCTGACACTTCGTCGAGCGAAGCCCGGTGCGTCGCAGTCATCCAGTCCAACTACCTCCCTTGGAGGGGGTACTTCGACATCATGGATGACGCGGATCTCTTCATCCTCCATGACGATCTTCAGTACACGAAGCAGGACTGGAGGAACAGGAACAGAATCAAGACTCCTGCCGGTCTCGAGTGGCTGACGGTCCCCGTTTCTCACCGTGCCACGCGGCAACTCATCCAGGAGACGGAGATCGCCGCCGGTGACTGGCCTGTGAGGCACCGCAGGAAGATCACCGAGGCCTATCGCGCCGCGCCGTACTTCTCGGAGGTGTTCCCTCTCATCGAGAAGGCCCTGAGCGCACCTTCGGGTCTGCTGTCGGATCTCAACGCTCACCTACTTCGATCGATCGCCGACTTCCTGGGAATCACGACGCCGATCGTATGGTCACGGGACTATCAATCGGCGGGGGTGCGCAATGAGAAGTTGGTGTCCCTGCTGGTATCCGCGGGGGCAACGCGCTACATCAGTGGGCCGAGTGCACGCGCCTACATCGATGAGGCCCTGTTTGAGGCCGCAGGCATCCCGGTTTTATTCAAGGAGTACTCGTACGCGCCGTACGAGCAGTTATGGGGGCCGTTCGCCGGCGAGGTTTCGGTGATTGATCTGCTGTTCAACATGGGGCCGGCGAGCCGAGGCCTCATCAAGAGCCGCGTTCCGCTGCCCTTCGGTCTATGACGTGTCCCGGGTCCGCACAGGCACCCGTTCCAGAACTACGCGCGCAGCGACCCGGGGATCGAAGTTCCGGAGCGCAGCCCGGTTCCCCTCCTCCGCGAGTGCCGGGAGGAGGTGGGGATGGGCGCTCGCCCACGAGAGCGCTTGTGCGACGTCGGCCGCTGTCTCGCAGTGAAGGCCCGGAAGGGCCGTCCCGTACCACGCGGAATACACATCGGGCCGCAGGTTGCCGAGGACGACGCGACGTCGCAACATCGAATCCATCGCAATGCCAGCCGGGCCGATCGGTGACAGGGCATCGCAGACGATGTGCTGGTCCTCGATAACGGATACGTAATGCTCGTAGGACAGTTCCGGCACCCACTCGACCCATCGGCCGATGCCCTGCGATGTGACGTACTGTTGGACCCGGGCGGGATCCAGCCCCTTGGTGGTCACGGTCAGCCGGGCGTCACCGCCTGAGAGAACGAACCGGCGAAAGCCCTCGAGCAGGATGTCGGTGCCCTTGCGGTCGGTGAAGGATTGGGCGGAATCGGCATCTCGGACTCCAATGCGCGCCAGACAGGCGATGCGCAGCGGAGCATCAGTGGGCATCGGTCGTGAGGCACGGGAACAGAAGGTGTTCCCGAGGCGCAGGGCGAGGCGTTGGGATGGCATGACACCGAGCCCCTGAAACAAGATCTCGGCGTCCGGCCGAAGGCCCGGCGGGTCGTGGATGATCAACTCCGCCGAGGCGATGCCGTGCCGCTGCCGGGCCACGAGATGGCTCCATGCGAGCCGGTGGTCGAGCGCCTCGCGCGAGCGCCGGAAGTCGCCGCTCCATCCCGCCTCACGCAGATGAATCGAGTCGTAGTTCGCGTAGTAGGTGAGATCCGATCCCGTGAGGTGCGCGACATGTGGGACGGACAGGAGGTCCGCGATGGAGGGCCCCTGGTCGTTGAGGAACACGAGGTCTGCCCACTCGTTGATGTCGGCAACCAGATCCCGCAGGCGCGGGCTGCGATCCACGAAGTCGCTGTCCGCGAGGCTGGCATCGGGGGGCCAGGTGACCTCGGCCGTGTGCGTATCCACGAGCGCCCGGAGGGATGAGGGCTGGTGGAGCGCTTCGGGGCGGGTTGGGACCAGACGGCACTCATGTCCGGATTCGGCAAACCCCAATGCCAGAAGATGCGGTGCGTTGTTGACGTTGCCGACGAACGCGATGCGCATCACGTCCTCCCCGGCCCGGTAAGCCCATGCGCGAGCACATGGTATGTCCCGCCGGGGGTTCTGGCGACTCCGACACGCTCCGTTGTCCGATGGCGAACGCGAATCCGCGCATGCGCGTCGGGGCGAAGGGGGCGGTCCCCCCGCCGGGTGCCGGTCCCGATTCGTTGCCCGGCGAGGTCTGCTGGGCCGACTGGCCCAGTGGGATCGTCCCAATCCATGCTGCGCGGGGCATGCTCTGGGCAGTACGCGACGAGGTCGTCCTGATGAGGGTACGCCCGGTATGGGGATGCGCCCGGCCTCCGTGGAGCGATCCACGGGGAGGAGGCAGTACTCATCCGGTGACGTCCCGCCCGGGATGCCCATGGCTGCCACGAAGGCCTGGACGTCGCAGGTACGGGCTGGATGGAATGATGCCGCGCGTGCCTGCGACGGGGGAATCAGGCACGCGGGCTGTACGGGAGGGTTGCCGTCCCGGGTGCCGGTAGCCGGGCGACAGGCGGAAGGGCCCCGCCCCGCCGCCCCTCGCTGCAGTTGGCACCGTCGATGACGCCCACCGGCACACACGACGCGCGCGGCCGGTCACTCGACCAGAGCGGTTGCGCGGTGGCGCGCCCGCGCCCGGCGTTTCCGGGTTGGCGTGGAACCGGCCGGTGGTTGCCAACGTTCCACGATTCCGATCGGGGGAGTGCACGGGTGCCGGACGCCGGAGGGAGTGCGGACGCGAGGTGTGCCCCTGGGATCTCCGCCCGCTGCAGGCCTGCTGGCGTCCCGTGATCCGCTGCAGCCCGCGAGTGGGTCCACAGGGACGCGGGTCGGGTGCCCGGGAGCCGTGGCGTGCAAATCGGCACCCGTCCCGCCGACCTCGGTGTCCCGACTGATGGTCTATGAGGCTCCCCCGCCCCGATGTGTCGGTTCCAGGCGCCAACCACGCCGGTCCGTCATCGTCCCGATCCGCTGGCACGCGGGCGGAGGGTGATCCCCAGCGTCACGACGGAGAGGTCCGCTGCCGAGTGGTCGCGGAATCGCGGGTTCATCTCGGCAATCTGGCCGGTCGTGACGGACGGCGTGACCTCATCCCAGGAAGTCACTTGCCGCATCTCCGGTCCGACGCCGATGAGGAATGTGATTTCGGGATCGAAACCGGCATCCGCGGCGAGGCGGAGGTGGTCAGACGCACGCAGGCGATTCTCAGTGTTGATCAGCGCGTAGTCCTCGTCGGATGTGTAGAGGAAGCGAAGGGGTTCGGCTGTGTGGAGGTGGTCACGGAGGTCAATGCAGTGGAAGGCCACTGCGTCAGGACGCATCATGCGGTGCATGGCCGCGTACACGGCCTCGGGGTGCATCACATGTTCAAGCACCGAATTGGAGCACACGAAGTCCACGGAGCCGGGGCTGATGTTCATCGCCTCAAATGCTTCGTCGCCCCGCACGTCGAGGCCCTCGAACAGCACATCGTCGTGGGTTCCCTGACGGAGGTGGGGCGTCAGCGCAGCGACCAGGTGCGGCTCGGTGGCGCTCACGACAGACAGGAAGGGCGCCATCACGGAGTTCGGCATCCGGTGATCAACACTCAGCAGGTCGTTGGCGATGACATGCTCGAACCCCTCGGCGAGTAGGCGGATGGCGGCCCAAGGGCGTTGACCGCATCCCAGAACGACGGCACGTGACCCGCGACCGGCACGCTCGCGGGCATGTGTGAGCCACGGGAGGGCTTGCAGGAAGAAGTTGTTGAAGACGGTGTTGTTCGTGTGAGTGCTGGCGACGAAACGTGAAAGGAGCGCCTCGTCTGTACCGGCGAGCCAATCGCCGTAGCCCCGGAGGAGGGCGTCAAGGAGCGCCGGCTCGGGGATCTCAACGGTGTACTCACGGCCGTTGGTCCGGCAGTCCGAGCCGTCGGTGGATGAGAACATGACCCGGTCGCCCCATAGACAGAAGCGCCCGTGCCCGAGGGTGCGCACCTCTTCGTGCTGTGCATTCGGGGTGGTGAGGGGTACGCCGTCTTCGAACACCACGGTGCATGGCACGATACGGGGGTCCGCCAGAAGCCCCTTCGCCGCGGCCACCGGGAGAGGCGCGAGAACCGCGTATCCATTTTCGGAGATGAAGGGCCGGGAGAGCGACACCGTGCCCCACGCGGACACAACGGTAGGCGTATCGGTGACCACGAGTGCATACGTGCGCCCATTGGATCGGCAGTCCGTACCATCCGATGCGGCGAAGTAGATGTCGTCACCCCAGATGCTGAATCCGTTGCCATGTTCGCGGATGGCAGCGTGAGGTACGTCGGCAAGGGAGAGCGCGACGCCGTTCTCTGTGACGTACGCCGTGTGTTGCGCTCCGTCATCAAGAAGTGTGCGCGCGACCGGCGGAAGGGACGTCCGGTAACTGAGTCCACCGTCCGGGATCAGTACCCCGTCGAGCGGGAAGGCATCCCCGACTGGCGGGGCTGATTGCTGTGGTTCGCGTCGGCGGCCACCGACGGTCGTCAACGCGCCGTTGTATTCCCGGCGCACTGCGCGGAGCGGTCGTGTGATGCGCCATGACGCCGACGAGGTCACGAGCGCGAGACCGGCGGTGGCGTCACGCTCCCGGGCCTCACTTTCGACGGCGATGCGTCGCGCGAGGTTCCGCTCGTGTGTCATCTGTTCCGTGGCACGCTGGAGGTCCGCGATCCGCTCGACAAGATCGCCTACGACATCGCTGGGCGCATCCTCGGCAGGGGTCGGTGTCGGCAGTGCTCGTCGGGTGTGCACCGGCCACTCATGAAGGTGACTTGTGCGGTTGTCGAGCCCCAGAAGGAGAGGATGTGCCTCGTGGGCGCGAAGGGCAAGGGGGAGCGTCAGCTGATCCCGTTGCGAGTACCGCAGGACGAGTGTCCACCATGTCTCCATCGCCCGAATGACGTCGGGGTGATGATGATGCCGGAGAATCATCCCGCCCCAGTACACGTCTCCGTTCAGGGCGGCGCTATCAACCGTGCGGACCATCGTGAGGTAGTCGGCCAGCACCGCAGGGGATTCCATGTGGAGGCGCGCGATCGCCTCTGCCTCGTCTCGCAGCGTGCCATGGAACGAGTGCGTGTTGAGGGCAAGGCACGCCTCCGGGTTCGCGATGAACGCATTCAGCATGGCGTCGGGCGGGCACCGCAGGAGGACGCTGTTGTCGATGTAGAGGGAGGTCTGGTACTCGGGCAGGTAGCGGTGCGGGAGGATCTTCGGGTGTCGTGAACTGCGACGGGTATCTGCCGGCAGGATCTTCTCGGTCACCACCACGCGCCACGTAGCCGACGAGAGCGCGGAGTCGTCGGTGAAGCAGATGAAGTCGGTGCCCGATTGGTTCGCAACCTCCTGCTCGACGAGGGTCTCATAGCCGCCGAAGAGACACGTGTAGACGCATGCACCCATCAGACCGAAACGGGCTCGCGGGATCGATGCCATGCGACCTGCTCGATGATGCCCTCGCGGAGTGGTATGCGCGGCTCCCAACCGAGCATCGCACGGGCCTGTGTCGTGTCGGCACCGGTGCGTCTGACATCACCCGGCTGATCCCCACCCGGCTCGATGATGATCGGCCTCCCCACCACCTCCTCGATGAGGCCGATCAGTTCCCGCATGCTCACGATGCTCCCGCCGCCGAGGTTGAGGACGGAGCCCGGAGCGATGTCCGCGGCAGCGGCGAGCACATTGGCCTCCACGATGTCATCGACGAACGTGAAATCGCGTTCTTGCGACCCATCGCCGTTGAGGATGAATGAGCCGCGGCCGAGGGCACACTCGATCAGCCTGTAGGTGGCCATATCCGGGCGCTGCCGCGGGCCATACACGGTGAAGTAGCGAAGTGACACCGTGCTCAGCGAGTGATTCGCCGCGTAAAGGTTGACGAGGTGCTCGCCCGCCAGCTTGGTGACCCCGTACGGGCTCCGCGGCACGGGCAGCGACTTCTCGGTGAACGGGAAGTCGTCACTGTCCCCGTACACGGAGGAACTGGAGGCGTAGACGAAGCGCTGAACACCGGCCCGGATGGCCGCCTCAAGCAGGATCTGAGTGGCCAGAATGTTGTCCCGGACATAGACCGCGAAGCCTCCGCCCCAACTGGCCCGGACGCCAGGCTGCCCAGCCTGGTGGAAGACGGCGTCCGCGCCCTCGATGAGCGCAGGGAGATCGGCAGTCAGGAGATCCTCGATACGGACGCGGACCCCCGCTTCCTCGATCGTGCGGACCGATCGCCTCTTGATGTCCGGGTCGTAGTAGTCCGAGAGTCGGTCAATGCATATGACATCCCACCCCTCGTCGCGCAGCCGTTGCGCGAGTGTGCTGCCGATGAAGCCCGCACCTCCTGTCACCACGGCCTTCGGCACTCGCGCCTCCGCTGGTCGGACCGCTGCGGACCGCGGGCAACAGCGGAGCGGCGGATCGTTGCCATTCCTGTCAGTCTACTGCCCCAGATGTGTGGCATCGCTGGCATTCTCCTCGGCACCGATGGCGCTGGTGACCCTGAGCGTGTTCGGGCTCTCGTCGGCACCATGACGGAGTCACTGGCCCATCGTGGGCCCGATGCCAGCGGTATCTGGGCCGACCCGGCGCATCGGTGTGTGTTCGGTCACCGGCGGCTCAGCATCGTCGACCTATCGGAGACGGGTGCACAGCCGATGTCGGCGCCGTCAACGCCGTGGGTGCTCACTTTCAACGGTGAGATCTACAACTTCCCTCTTATCCGCGTCGAACTCGAGCGCGCGGGAGTGGTATTCAGCGGGCGATCCGACACCGAGGTCCTCCTTCAGGCCATCACGGCGTGGGGTGAGGACGCCGTCGCGCGTCTTGACGGCATGTTCGCCTTCGCGGCCTTCAATCGCCACACCGGCGAGACGCTGCTTGCGCGCGATCCCTTCGGGGAGAAGCCGCTCTATTACTGCGACGCCGGGTCCGCCGGGCTCGCGTTTGCCAGCGAGATCCGGGCCCTCGAACGCCTCCCTTGGTTTCGGCGCGAGGTCTCGGCCGATCGTCTCGCCGAGATGCTGATGTTCCAGTACGTGGGCGCCCCACGCACGATCTACGACGCCGTGTCGCAGGTCCCACCCGGCCACACCATGCACGTCGACCGTCGTGGACGACGTCGGGTCACGCGGTACTTCGCGTATGAGCCGGGTGTTGTCGAAGACGACGGGCGTCCCCTCTGGGCAGCCGCCGACGAGGTGGAGGATCTCCTGGCTGCGAGCCTGGAGCGTCGCATGGTTGCCGACGTGCCCCTTGGTGCGCTGCTGTCGGGGGGTGTGGACAGCGCGACGGTGTGCGCACTTGCCACGCGTCGGTTGGGTATACCCCTGGCGACGTTCTCCCTGGGATTCCGGGGTGCGCCGGAGTCCGAGACCGAAGTGGCCGCAGCCATTGCCCGGGAGATCGGGAGCGATCACCATGAGTTGGTGGTCGATGGATCCGCAGTGGACTTCCTCCGTGAGATCGGCGACGTACTCGATGAGCCGAACGGCGACGTTTCGTGTTTTCCGACGTACCTTCTCTCGCGGCTCGTCCGGGAGCATGTGACGGTCGCGATTTCCGGTGATGGCGGCGACGAGATGTTCGGGGGATACTCGAGATATCTGAACACACTCAACGATCTCCAGCGCCGACCGCGGGGCCGGTTCGGGTCGGAGTACTACGGCTCCGCCGTTCTGGTGATGAGTGACTTGGAGATTCGGGCGCTCTTCGGCTTGGTACCAGAGGGCCTGCGCGCTCATCTCCGGAGCCTGCGTGGCTCTCTTGAGGCCCAGCGCGGCACGCCATTGGCTGCCATGCGGGCCACCGACGCTGCCAACTACATGCCCGGTGCCGTGCTTGCGAAGGTGGACCGGATGAGCATGCAGCATTCCCTCGAGGTCCGGACGCCCTTTCTCAACGTGGACCTCGTGCGCTGCGCTGCCGGGCTTCCGCCGAGGCTGCTGGTGGGGGGCGGCTACGGCAAGCTGGTCCTCCGCGAGGTTGCAGCGCGCTATCTCCCGCGTGAGATCGTTGACCTCCCCAAGAAGGGCTTCGGCCTTCCTTCGCAGGACTGGGCGCGCGGGCCGATTCAGTCCGTTGCACGTGATCGGCTCCTCGGCCCCGGGAGTCGACTGGCGGGGATCGTCGGGTTCGACAGGATGCGCCAGTTCCTCATGCGCCCCTATCGGCTGGAGCCGCTGTGGGCCCTGGTGGCGCTGGAGTCGTGGCTCCGCGTCCATGATCCCGACGTGACGGGGCTGACCCCCGCCGTTGCCCCCGGCCGTGTGGGTGGATCACCTCGCGTTGCACGCCGGGCGCGCTGGCTCAGTTCCGAGACGCTCATCGTGGTTGATGACGCGTTTCAGTCGTCGCGATCCGAGCCGGAGGCTGATGGCTGCAGCGGTATCGGGCGCGGGGTGACCGGGCGGGCACTGAACGTCCTGCGCGCGTTGCGCCCCATACTCAGATCCGAGGCTCCTGCGTCGGACGGTACATGGGTTGATCTGCCACCGGACGACACCCTCGGGGCCGCCCTGCAGCGCGGAGGCCTCTCCGTGACGCACGCCCGAGTCGTCTGGTTCCGTGCTGATGCCTTGGTGAGCCAAGGTCCCCGAAGCCAACTCGCCCGTGTCGCGTCCTGGCTGAGATACCGGCTTCTGTACGGGAGCGTTGCGCGGGACGTGGGGAACACCCGATCGCTCATCATCGTCAATCCCTTCGATGACTCGTGTGACCTTCCGGTGGTCACTCACAAGCGGCGCGTTGTGCCGGCCCGGGTGGGCAGGCGCATCGTCCGCTATGTCCCATCTTGGTGGCGCCCGGAGGTGGGGGTGCCGCCCCGCTCCCTGCCCTGGCGTGTGTCGCAGGACCTTGTCGGCTTGCCGCAGGTCCCCACCGCCAGCTCTGGACCGTTGCGCCGAGCGCTCATCGTCACCCATGCCCTTCCCTCCGGCGGTGCCGAGAGGCAGTGGTGTTACCTTGCCGCTGGGCTCAGGGCACGCGGGGTGGACGCGCGGCTGGTAACCACTCACCCGTTGGTGGGGCCGGACGCGCACTATCTGCCGCTCGCCGAGAACGCCGGTGTGCCGATCACAGAGTTGCCGGACATCTCGGTGGGGGACCTCCTCACCGGTGTCACCGGCGAGGACCTATGCGCCGAGGTCCAGGGAGCCGACGAGGGGGAGTTCCGGGATCTCGCGCTGCGACTGTCAGCGATGTGCCGTAAGAATCACCCCGACGCCCTGTTTGCCCAACTTGATCTCACCAATGTGGTCACGGCGTTCACCGGGGTCCGCGTGGGCGTTCCGCGGACCGTTTTGTCCTTCCGGAACTACAACCCCGACAACTTCTCATATCTCCGGAACGCTTGGTACCGCGATGTCTATCGCAGCTTGTCGACATGCCCGGACGTGCGGCTCGCGGGGAATTCCCGCGCTGGTAATGACGACTACGCTTCATGGTTGGGACTCCCCCGGCGGAAGGTCGCATTCATCCCGAATGCCATTGACCAGGCGACAATCGGTCTCGGTGCCCCGAATGGGCTGCCCGATCGTACGGCGACCCGTCGTGCCCTGGGTCTGGACCCGGATGCACCCATCGTGTTGGGCGCGTTTCGGCTGTCAGAGGAGAAGCGCGTGAGCCTCTTCGTCGAGGTGTGCGCACGGGTCCGGGAGCATGTCCCTGAGGTGCGTGTGCTCGTGGTGGGCAGGGGCCCCCAGGAAGACATCCTTCGGCATGCGATCTCGTGCCACGCGGTGGAGGACGTGGTCACCATTCTCGGTGCGCGGACCGATATGGAGGCACTGTTCGCATCGGCGGACGTGCTGCTTCTCACGAGTCGTTTCGAGGGGATGCCCAACGTGGCCGCCGAGGCGCAGGCGCTGGGCGTGCCGGTGGTCGGGCCGCGTGTCGGTGCACTGCCCGATCTGCTGGATGACGGCCGCACGGGGATTGTGTGCGAGGACGACAGCGCCCGCACGCTTGCTGCGGCGGTTGCCCGGGTTCTGTGCGAGCGCGATCTGTGGCGGGCACGCACCGAGGAGGCCGCGGCTGCCTTCGCGGAGCGCTATTCGATCGACAGAATGGTTGATGCCTACATTGATCTGGCATCCGCGTCAGCCACCTGATTCTCACCGGGCTGGTCCTCCCGGGACAGATGGAGGACGGCGATGGCGGAGATGACCACCGCCACGAAGTAGAACGGCCACGCTTTGCGCGGGTGGGAGTTCCAGATATCCATGTACGACAGGACGAAGGAAATCCACGCTCCCGTCGCGAGTGAAACCATTACGCCGCTTCCCCGGGGACGGATCCTCAGGCGCCGCCGGACCGCGGGGATTGTGGAGGTGACGCCCGCAAGGGCTACGAGCCACGCCGCGAGCCAGAAGAGAGCGATGTTGTTACCTGTTGTGGCGTCGGTCGTGTAGTAGACCGGGTTGACGATGGCCGGGACCACAGTGCGGGTTCCGGGGAAGACCCACGCTGAGGACGCTTGGGCCGCTCCCTGCACAGCCCAGGTCATGGCGCTGTCGGGGTTGCCGCGCCAGTAGGAGACGGGGACCGCGAGGTAGTTCTCCTCGATCCACGCGAGCCCGTTGGGCCCGCATGTCTCGATGGCGGTGGAACCGAGAGCATTCCAGTCCGTGATGGCGGGGTTGAACTCGCGTAGGCACCGCGGGGCATCATCGGGGAGTTCGGCGACGACATCCGCGCTGAAGAGGGGGTTCAGGGCTGGCGAGATGGCGAAGAGGGTCCGGTACACCCGCTCTGATGCGGGACCCCACGCCCGGCTCTGGTTCGCCGATACATGCTGGATGTAGACGCCGCACCCGACGAGGAGGATGACGCCTCCCGCGATGGTGACCCAGCGGTGGACGGCTGAGCGAATCGGGCCGTGCCGGATCAGCGACACGAGAAGAACCCCGAGCACTGCGATGAGGACGACCACGCCCGTGATCCTGATGACCGAGAGCATGACCGCGAGCGCCAGTGCGGCGGTGGAGGAGGCGACGTCGCGACGGTGCCATCCCGCAGCGCGCACCCTGCGGGCGAGGTTCACTGTGAGGCCCACCACAACCAGGGCAATGATGTAGGCGATGCCCTCGGCTCCGATCGTGAGCACGTGTGTCAGGGCGGTACCCGTCAGCGCAAACAGATATATGAACGCACGCCCGGCAATCTGCAGGTGCGGCCCGAGCGGAGCAGTCATGGCCCGCGCGACGAACACCGTCGCGAGCATCGCGATGACCCACTGGGCGGTGATACGCCCGTCATTCCCGAGCAGGCCATCGCCGCCGGGAAAGAGTGAGTAGAAGAGGGTTGCCGGCCACGCCCGAAAGGCATCACCGGCAAGACTCAACCCCCCCCAACTACCGATCGGGTGACCACCACCTGTGGCCCCGGTGGGATCCGTGAACTCTTCTCCGCTACGCAGGTAGCCGCCCGAGTCGCCGGTGATGATGGGTGTGAGTGAGTACACCGCTGATGCGGCGTACGCGAGCATGAACATCCAGTCGAACCACCGCAACGTTCTGAGGTGGTCGGCGATCCGGCTCCCGCCAGCCCGGCATCTATCAGCCGTGGACGGCAGCGGTGCTCTCCCGGTCGCGCTTCGACAGGGTGAACAGCAGGTGCAGATGCGTCCAGCGGAGGCGGGGTCCGAGGCGCTGCTCAAGCCGCAGCATGCGCGAGAGCACCCATCCCGGAATGGGCGTCCGGGAGAACACGCCACCGGACAGCACATACGACGGACCGGTCAGCGACGGGCCCTCCTCGACGAGGAAGTTGGGGAAGCTCTGCTCGAAGGCGGCGCGGTCGCGGCGGAGCAGGATGTATGCCAGTGCCTGATTGGAGTCCCAGCGCTCGTCTGTGGATCCTCCCCACGCAGCAGCGCCCTCGTCGTATGGCTCCGGATGAAGGTGCCGGAAGACGAAGCGGGCGAGAGGGCTCCAGTACGGCTCGATACATGCGACACACCCGCCGGGTGCAAGGACTCGATCGGCCTCGGCCATGAACGCCGGCACGTCAGGGATGTGGTGCAGAACATCCTTCATGATGATGGCCCGTATCGCTCCGTCGCCGAAGGGGAGGACCTCGGCGCGGCACGTGATATCGACTGTGGGGTCGTCAATCACATCGGTGACGAGCACCCTGGGATCGAGGTCGTGCACCATCCCCGGGGCCCCACCGATCTCCACCACGGTCCCCGTGGTGGAGATCGGTGTACGGGCGACCTGGTCGAGAAGTCGCGAGTACATATCGTGGTACACGGACGAGAGATACGGATCACAGACGATTGCGCGCCGGATGGCCTGGGGAGGGGAATCGCGGTCCACTCGCTCACGCATGGGGACTTCTCGTCGGGTGGTCGGGTGTCACGCTGTCCAGTCGTCGTTCGCCCGGCGCCTGAATCCGGGTGCCCACCCAGTCACGGGATCGTCTGAACACTACCCAGCGAAGGGCCGGAGAGGCACGCCGAGGGGCGCGCCGCCGCCGACCGTCGGCGTCGGGGCGTGAATGACACCGAGGATGTTGTCGGCACGAAACGGCAGTGGGACCCGGGAGAACTCGGCGAGGCGAAGGCCGGCGATGGCGACTGCGGAGGGCAGGCGGATGATCCGGACGCGGCGCCCGTCGCGCCGGGCGATTCGCCGGGCAATCTCCTCCAGTCGGAGGGCCTCAGGATGGGCGATGGGCAGCGGTCGGTCCGCCGGGATGGTGTCCTCGACGGCACGGAGTATGACGGCGGCGAGATCCCGCGCATGCACGAGGACCTGGTTGGCGACCTCCACGCGCGGTACCGGTATGATGGGCAGACGTCGGACGGCGGCGCGCATTCCCGCCACCAAACCGCGATCGCCCGCGTCGTCCCATACGAGCCCCGGCCGGACGACCATGGCCCCGCGTTCGGCCGCGATCGACTCGATGGATCGCTTTGCGGCGCCGTACGTCGATGGCACCTCCGGCGCCGCGGACATGGACGATGTGATAAGGATCCGGGGCACGTCCGCGAGTGTCGCGGCGTCGAGGAGTCGGCGAGTCCCCTCAACATTCACCTCGGCCTCCTGGGCTGATACGCGCAGGTACGCGTACGCGCAATGGATGAGCGCATCTGCTCCCACGAGCGCGCTCGTCAAGCGTGGCCGACCATCGTTGAGGTTGAATGGGGGTGTCGATCCCCGACCGAGGGGACGCACCGTGTGACCGCGTGCGCTGGCCTCGCGCGCCACATGTTCGCCGATCAGACCGGATGCGCCCGTGATGGCGACCACCAAGGGTTTCTGATGTCGCCGGTGGGGTTCGTTGGTCGTCAGGGCAGCGCCTTGCCTCGGATCTGGTGATGTCCTTTAGTATCGTCGACATGTCCGCCCCCGCCGCCTCTGCAACCCCCGCCCGTGAAGCACGGATCGCGGTGCTCATCCCGTGCCGGGACGAGGCCAGCACCATCGCCAGCGTGGTCCATGCCTTCCAACGGGCCCTCCCGACTGCGTCCGTCTATGTCTACGACAACTGCTCGACCGACGGCACGGCCGATGTCGCGCACCGTGCCGGGGCGATCGTGCGGCATGAGACGCGCCCGGGGAAGGGGCTTGTAGTCCGGCGGATGTTCGCCGACGTGGACGCCGACGTCTATCTCATCGTGGATGGCGACGATACGTATGACTCATCGGTGGCCGCTGAGATGGTTGAGATGCTTCTCTCGCAGGAACTGGACATGGTGGTCGCAGCTCGGGGGGCCAGCGACAACGACATCGATGAGCGCCGCGGTCACGCAATGGGGAACCGCCTTTTTTCGCGGGTGGTCGCCTCGTTTTTCGGCCGGGCGTTCACCGACGTTTTCTCGGGGTACCGCGTCCTGTCGCGGCGGCTGGTCAAGACGTTCCCGGCGGAGTCCTACGGCTTCGAGATCGAGACCGAGATGACGGTGCACAGCCTCGATCTGATGTTGCCGGTCGGGGAGATCACCGCTCTGTACGCCGCTCGTCACATGGGGGGTGGTGAGAGCAAACTCCGGACGATCCCCGATGGGGCGCGGATAGCGGGAAAGATCATCAACTTGTTCCGGCACTCCCGCCCGCTCGCATTCTTCTCGATCCTCGCGCTTCTTGTCACCTGCGTCGCATGGGCAGTTGGCGGCGTTGTCGTGGTGGAGTACATCGATACCGGCCTCGTTGCACGTCTGCCGTCAGCCGTGCTCGCGTCGGCTCTGCAACTGGTGGCCGTGCTGCTCGTCGCAACCGGCCTCATTCTCGACTCGGTTGCGCGTGGACGGCGGGAGGCGAAGCGGCTCGCCTATCTGGGTTACATCTCGCCAAGGGTGGATCCGCACTAGTGGAGTCGGTCGGAGTCGCGGTCGTGGGATCCGGCCCCGCCGCCCTCGCCGCGGTTCTCGCCCTCCGGCGGCGTGGTGTGAGTCCGACCGTCATCGATGCCGGTATCACTGCCACGACTCCACCCTCGGCCTCCGCATCCATGCCGAGCGCGACGGATGGGTCGGGATTGCCGGACAAGACGTTCGGGGGCTCAGACTTTCCCTACCGGGTTCCCCGGGTGCGCACGTGGGAGATCGACGATACGTGTGCGCTGCGGGGATCGTTCGCTCTCGGGGGGTTCAGTACGGTGTGGGGCGCGGCGGTCCTTCCGTTCACGGCAGCCCAGATGGCGGCGTGGCCCATTGGAATCGAGGATCTCCGCCCCCACTACGCCGCGATTGCGGAGGTCGTTCCGACCTCTGGAGTGTGCGGTGACGCCCTTGATGCCACCTTCGTGGACCTTCCCACCAATCCCCGCCCCCTCGCCGGTGTGCGTGCAACGGAGGCGATGGCGTCACGGCTCACCCGGGATGCCGTGCACCTTGGGCGACGCGGACTCATCGGCGGGCGCGCCCGGCTTGCGGTTGATGCCGGTGACGGGCCGAACGCGTGCACCTACGAAGGCGCGTGCCTCGCCGGCTGCCCCCGGGGGGCGATCTTCGACGCCGGGGACATGATCGCTGCGCAGGCAACGACGGGCGCCATCACGTACGTCGGCGGCACGGTGGTCCAGAGGCTGACGAGCGTCCCCCGCGGCGTCGTGTTGGACCTGTCCGACCTGACCGGTGGATCCCAGCGGCGGGTGCACGCCACCCATGTCCTTCTCGCCGCTGGCGTCCTCGGCACCGCGGACATCATTCTGCGATCGCAGGGTGCAGGCGTTCGTGTGCTACGGGCACTTGACAGCCAGTACTTCCTTGCGCCCCTCGTCCGGTTGGGAGCCCAGGAGATCGATCCGCATGCTGTGGCCCTGAGCCACCTCTTCCTCGAGGTCGAGGTGTCGTCATCCGGTGAGATGAGCCATCTCCAGGTGTATCCGCCGAACGCTCTCCTGCTCGGCGTCCTCAGTGACCGCCTCGGCGTGCACGTCGCGCGTCGGGCGATCCGCCACGTGATGGGCCTGCAAGGGTTCCTGCCGTCAAGCCAGTCCGGGGTGATCGACATCCGTCTTGGCAGGGCGGGCACGCTGGCTGTGTCGGCGCGCCCGAACCCGGAATCGGGTCCTGCCGCCCGACGCGTCCTGCGGCGTCTCGTCGGCGCGGCTCGGCAACTCGGCGGCGTGCCCGTTGCCGGGCAGATGGTGATGGCACCGGTGGGTCGGGGGTTCCATTCCGGGGGGACGCTTCCGATGACGTCTGACCCGGCAGTGGGTGGCACCGACACCCTCGGCAGCCCGCCGGGGCTGCCGAGGGTGCACATCGTGGATTCAAGTGTGTTCCCGACCATTCCGGGAGGGACCATCACCTACACGGTCATGGCGAACAGCCATCGCATCGCGAGCGGGGTCCCCCTGTGACCGGTGGTATCCGTCGTCTCGTCATGAGGTCGGGCCTCACCGCAGTAGATGGTGCGTTCTACAGGCGTGACACCGGTCGGTCGTGGCTTCCGGTTCCGGTTGCCCGGCTGCACTTCTCACTGATCGGGCAGTGGCGCGGCCACAGCCCGTGTGAGGCTTTCGATTCGCGATTCGTCGCGGATCAAGTCGCGATGCAGACGGGCACCCGCCCGCGATCGGCGTGGCTGGCTGGCACAGCACGGGGATTCGGCCGTGCACTCCACATCTCCCCGTTCCAGGTTGCCGAGCCTGTGGGATTCGGCCTTGATGAGCCGGACGGGTCGGTGGTTGCCGGATTGATGGCAGGCATGCCCGGAGCGCTCGCCGCACGGCGCGTCCACCCCTGCATGGACGCTGAGGCTGTCATCGGTCTCACCGACGCAGGACGCCTGTTCGCGCGGATTGCGGCGGCGCGTACGGGTGAAGGTCGCCCGGTGGTGGTGGACGTGGACGTCCTGTTCGTGAACGGTGACCAGTACTGCCCACCGTGCACGCACTACCGGGTGCTGAATCCGGTGGAGATACTGAGGGAGCGAGGGTGGTCGGTAACTGCGGTGGATGCCGCAGACCTCCACCGCCTGTCAGGGTGTGATATCCGCGCCCGCGTGGTCGTGGTATTCCGTGCGTTGCCGGATCCGGTGCTCTCATCGTGGCTCGACCGTCTGCGTCGGCACGGCGCACACATCGTCTTTGATGTCGACGATCTCCTGTTCGACGGTCCACGATCGCTGACGGCGATGCAGTTCGGTGAGGGTCCGGGACAGCGCCTGGACCCTCCGGGGTCGGAGCGGGGCCGGGCCGCCATGGCGGGTGTCGCCCGTGGGTGCGATGAGCATTGGGCGCCCACCGAGGACATCGCCGCCGCCTTCCAGGCGGAGGGCATCGGTGAGGAGCCTATGATCCTCCCCAGCACGCTGTCCAGCACGCAGTTGGCCGTCGGGGCGGCCACTCCCCGCGCACCCAGCGGAAATCGCGTGACGATCGGCTACTCCTCCGGTACCGCGACGCACGCCGCGGACTTCGCGGTCGCCGCACCCGCCCTGCGATCGGTGCTCAGGGCGTATCCCGATGCGCGTCTGGTGGTATTCGGACCCCTCGACGTCGGTGCCTTCGACCTTCCAGCGCACCAGGTCATCCACGACGAGGTCGTCACGCGAGGCTGGGGTGACCTGATGCGGAGGATGGCGTCCATCGACATCAACGTGGTACCACTCGAGATCCTCAATGGGTACTGCCGGGCGAAGAGCGAGGTGAAGTATCTGGAGGCGGGTTGTGTCGGCACGCCGACGCTCGCCACACCGACTCCAGCCTATGCACGAGCGATCACACATGGGGAAACGGGCCTGCTCGCGTCGGATGAAGCGGCTTGGACAGAGGCCCTGATGAGTTTCATCGCCGACCAATCTCTGCGGCGGCGCCTTGGTGCGGCCGCGCAGGAGGATGTCGCGGCGCGCTACGGCCCATCTGGTAGGTACGCGGGTCGGTATCTCGCCGCCATTGATGCCCTGCACGGCGGGGACCGATCCACGCCCGAGGTGTCCGCGGGATGGGCGTCGGTACTCGGCTCCGGGGCGGAGGTCGACGCTCTGCGGGATCCGGCACGGGTCCTCATCGTCGTCGACGAGGGCCTGTCGGACGAAGGAGACCTCATCGTGGAGGCCATCCGTACGCGGTGGCCGGGGCTGGACGTTGCCGTGGTGGGGCTCGATGACGCGGGCGTGGCCGTTGCCGGGCGCCTCGGGATCGCGGCGTGGCGTCCGGGTGACTCGCTCGTCGACCTCGCGACGGCGCTCCGGCGCGCACGGGTCGTCATCGCTGCAGACAGCGTCCCTGACGGGATCGCAGCCCTCGTCGCTGCAAGTGGGGTCCCGACGGGGGTATGGAACCGGCAGGAGCCCCCGGCGGTGCTCAGGTGACCGACGCTCCGTTCGCAGCCTGCACCATCGTGACGGCAAGTCACCTCTCCCGGGCGGCCGTCCTCGCGGGGTCCCTTGGCAAGGTTCACCCGGACGTTGTTCTGCAGGTAGTGGTGATCGATGCCCCACCGCATCACGTCACCGCCCCCGGTGGCACGCGTCTGCTCCCCGTCTCGGCCCTACCGATCGGCGAAGGTGAGTTCCTCGACATGGTGGCCGTGTACACGCCTCTCGAACTCAGTTGCGCGCTCAAGCCCTGGGTGGTCATGGCGTTGTTTGACGGCGGCGCACGTCGGGTTCTCTACCTCGATGCCGATGTGCTCGTCCTGGATGACCTCGGGGCGTTCGCCCGGGAGTCCGACGGGCCCGGGATGGCGTTCACCCCGCATCTGCATCGGCCCATCCGTGCTGTCGAGCACGAAACCGACGTGGAGGGTGTGATCCTCGGCAGTGGGCTGATGAACATGGGCGTGTTTGCTGCGTCGCCGAGGGGAGTTCCCTTCCTGCGGTGGTGGGCCCTCCGTCTACGCCGCGACTGCGTGGTTGACCCTGCGCGCCATATGTTCGTTGACCAGCGCTGGGTTGATGTGGGGCTCACCACCTTCCCGCACGCCGTGACGGAGGACGGCGGTGTCAACGTCGGGTGGTGGTCCCTCAGTGACCGTGAGATCACGGCGAGCCCGTCGGGCGCATGTCTCATTGACGGGGTGCCTATCCGTGCGCTGCACCTGAGCGGCTTTTCCCCGGATGCGCCCCACTCCCTCAGCGTCCATGCGGGACCGCGACCGCGTGTACGGATGTCGGAGCAGCCGATCCTGCGCCCCCTCTACGCGGCGTATGCGGCGGCCGTCCTCGATGCCGGAAACACCTGGGCACCTGAGACCCCGTACGGATTCGCCCGACTCCCCGGTGGGCTGCCCTATGACGCGAGCATGCAGCGCGTCTACCGTCATGCCCTCATCGCCGCCGAGCATGGGGTCGGTGAGCGCCCTCCGCGCCCGTTTGACCCGACGGGAGACGGAGCCTTTATGGCCTGGCTCGCGGCGCCGACCGGACCAATGGGGACAGCCGTTCCCGTCTCCCGCTACCTGAGGGCTGTTCATCTCGACGTGCCAGCCCTGCGCGAACGCATCCCCGACCTGGATCGGGCGGATCCCGCCGCGCTCGCCGCATGGCTCGACGCGGACGGGTGCGCGGCGGCGATGGCCGCCCGCGTCCTCTCGCCGCTTCCTCCCCCGTCGCTCTCGCGGGATCGTCAGGGTGCGCTGATGCTTGTTGTCTCGGAATCCGGCCCAACGGAGGGTGTCGAAGTCGATGCCGTTGCTGTCGCCATGGCGGACGCCATCACGGATGCCGGGGTCGCCGCATGTCATGTCACCGCGATGTCAAATGGCTGGTCCTCCGATGCGTCCCGGCGTGATCTGGGTCCGGCGCCACCGGTACCGACGTCTGCCCTTCTCGTCGGTGGCGTGGAGGTCATCCCGTCCCTGCACCATGCATATCGTGCGTTGGGTGATGCCCAGATGAAGCAGTACGGGGTGATTCACTGGCACGGGACGGCAGCGCCGTCGTCCGTTGCCGGGGCCCTTCGCGTCGCCGACGTGGTCTTCGTGCCCAGTCGTCAGGCTCGCGACGCCCTCACATGTGCCGGGGTCAGTGACGTCCGGGTCCTCGGGCTTCCCGTGCTCCCCACTCAGTCCGCCGGTTGCCGAGAGGCTCACGGGCTTGGTTCCCACCCGGTGATCTACACGACGGTGGATCTGGTGGATGGCGGCATCCGCAATGACCCCGCCCCGCTCGTTGCCGCTCTTGACCTGATGGCGGGAGTGACGGACCCCCCGCATCTTGTCATCGGCCTACGTGGTCGGGACGATCAGGTACTCGCCGGCGAGCGCGTTCGGGTGCTGGTCGCCGACAGGGATGACGTATTGGTCGTGGCTGTACCGGGTGGACCGCCATGGGCGGATCCATGGCTGGCGGAGGCGGATCTGGTGGCCTCACTGCATCGGCTCGAGGGGTTCGCCTGGCCCGCTGCGGTCGCGATGGCCTCGGGCACCCGGGTGATCGCCACGGCCTTCGGCGGGAATCTGGACTTCATGGACGCGTCCAACGCGGTCCTGGTCGAACCCGCCGTCCTGGAGCCCCTCGGTGAGGATCTGGCGGGAGCGGCGGCGGGGTCCCTCATCGCGACGCTGGATCCGGGCGCCATGGCCATGGCGCTCGAAGCCGTGCTCGGGGAGGGTGGGTGGGCCACGCGCCAGGCCGTCGTCAGGGGGAGGATGGTCGTCGAGCGGGCGTTCGCCCCCCGGGTCCTTGCGGGTGTCTTCGCGGCGCTCCCCGGTGTCCGGGCATGATCGAGGCAGCGGCGTTAGGGGATTCGGGGCTCCGGTCCTCACGCTGACCGGCCCCACCGCCAGACGGTCTTACCCGGGGACACATTGTCGTGGGCATCGGCAGTGGGCAGGACAGACCAGGCCACCGGGACCGCCAGAACCCCATCACCTGGCCAAGTCCGCTCCATGAAGAGCGGGACCGACTCAGGCCACTGATCCAGTCGGGCCCCGGTTGTGAGGTCACGGATGATCGCATTGACGTTGAGCCATCCCTCTTGAATCGGCAGGGAAAACGCGATCGCGCACGTGAAACCGCCTCTCTCCTGAGGGAGGGCCCCGGCCATGTCGGAGGAGTGCGTCTCCAGAATGGTCTGGCGGAGTGAGTCGGTGACGGTGATCTCCATGCTGAGCACGGCGATTGGGTCGTTCGTCTCAACCTCCACTTCCACCACGACCGTTGCACCCGCCGGAAGCCGCCTCTGGGCGTCAGGATCGGGTGGATCGGTGATCTGCATTCGCTTGATCGTGGCCGAGGGCTCCACCGGCAGTGTGCCCGGGTCGGGGGTGAAGCGGATGGGGGGTTCCCCGCCCTCCTCCTCGTGGTGATATTCGGGGTCGGCTACGGATGCCGGGGGTGACCAGACCGTGTCTGGAACATCGGCTCCGATTCCACCCTCCC
Organism: Bifidobacterium breve; assembly: GCA_945861935.1. Classification (GTDB taxonomy): domain Bacteria; phylum Actinomycetota; class Thermoleophilia; order Miltoncostaeales; family Miltoncostaeaceae; genus SYFI01. Next base: position 88,848 of record CAMAVU010000001.1, read on the forward strand.
GGTCCTCGAGCAACTGCTCATAGATAGGGAGCACCTCATCCGGGGAGCCGTCCACGACCACTCGGCCGCCGTCGATCAGGACGGCACGCGAGCATATGGTGCGGACCGCGTTCTGATCGTGCGACACAAAGGCAAGGGTCCCACCGTGATCGAGGAAGTGATGGATCCTGTCCATGCACTTCGCCTGGAAGGCGGCGTCGCCGACGGTGAGGACCTCGTCGAGAAGGAGGATGTCAGGGTTGACGTGGGCGGCCACGGCGAACGCCAGGCGCATCTGCATGCCGCTGGAGTAGGTGCGCACAGGCATGTCAATGAAATCGGCGAGCTCCGCGAAGTCGATGATCTTCTGGAGGCGCGCTGACACATCCCGGTGGCGCAGGCCGTGGAGCGCCCCGTTCATAAAGACGTTCTCCCTGCCGGTGAAGTCCGGGTGGAAGCCCGATCCGAGTTCCAGCATGGCGGCGATCGACCCACCGGCTTCGACCGAGCCCGCGTGGGGCGGGAGAATGCCCGCGAGCACTTTGAGCAAGGTGCTCTTGCCCGCTCCGTTGCGGCCGATGAACGCGACGGCCTCGCCGGAGCGGATGTCGAGGGTGACATCGCGCAGTGCCCACAACTCGGAGTAGGCGACGCGCCGCCTGCGCACGATCGTCTCCTTGAGCGTCAGACTGCGCTCGTGGACGATCCGGAAGCGGCGGGAGACGTGGTGCAACCGCACCTGCCCGCGCACGAGGTTACTCACAACTCGACTGCCATCTCGCGCTCGAGGCGTGCGAATACCTGCCATCCGATGATCACCATGGCGATGCTCGCCAGAATGACGTAGAGCGCATCGGCCAGCGGGGGCCAGGTTCCGAAGAAGAGCGTGTCCTGAATACAGATCACGAGGGGCGCGATGGGGTTGCCCCAGTGGAGGATGCCGATGAGCACCTCGTGCTCGCGCGCCGCGTCGGGCAGCGTGGAGTACGTGTAGAAGATCGGGGTCAGAAAGAACCACGGGACGCCGAGGGCGGCGATGATGTGCTCGACGTCCCGGAAGTACACATTGACCGCTGCGAGAACCAACCCCAGACCGATGGTGAACACGAACGCCACGATGAGGAGCGCCGGTAGGGCGATCAGCGGTGCGTAGGAACCCTCCTGCAGCCAGATGCACAGGGGAAGGGCGATGAGCAACATTGCCGCTGCGATGACCGCATTGGCGGTGATCGCAGCGGCTGGGATGATCACCCGCGGGAACCGTACTTTCGTGACCAGCGACGCGTTGCTGATGATGCTCTGTGCGCCGACCGACATGCCCCCGAAGACGAGAGTCCAGACCATGAGGCCGACGAAGAGGAAGAGCGCGTAGTTCTGGATCGGTGACCCGAATAGGAACTTGAACACGACCCAATACGCCGCGACCACGAGAAGCGGGTTGATGAGCGTCCACGCGAGACCGAGTGCGGAAGCCTTGTAGCGCTGGCGAACCTCGCGTCGTACGAGATTCCGAAACAGCGGCGCGTATGCCAGTAGGGGGCGAAGCGAGTCCACTGTCCGCACTCTATTGGACGGTCGCCCCCGCTGCGATCGCGGCCTCGATCGCAGCGTCCACGACGGCACCTACGCCGTCGTCGAACCCGGTGGCCGGGTCGATCCCCAGGGTTTGTGCGAGCGCAGGCGCTGTCCCGAGGACGCGCCGTACGGTGAAACGGTCGAGCGGGGAGGGGGGAGCGAGGACCCCGTCGCCCCCCGGCCCCCCGGCCATCACCGCAATCGGCGGGGCGAAGGGTGCGATGGCGGCGGCCTCGGCCGGATCGATCACCACGACGGCGTCCGAGGAGGTGATCTGTGTCCGGCTGATGGCATCCACATGACGTACGCCCACGAGCGGGATCAGGACCCGGGGTCGCGGGTCGCCATGGTGGATCAGCATGGGATCACCCACGCCAATCAAAAACGATGCGCAGGGCAGCCCGGATCGTGAGTGGTCCGTCAGGCGCTCGCAGAGTGCGAGCGCGAAGGCCGCGGTGCCGCCCGCAGCGTCGCGTCCGCAGCGTATGACGCTCATGCAAGCGTCCTGATGAAGTCCTGCAGCCGGGCCGTGGTCCGTTCGGCGGAATGGTGAGATATCTGTTCGCGCCGCGCGCTCTCCGGCACCCCGATGTCCCCGGACAGCACGCCGAGCAGCGCTTCGGCGACGAGGGACGGGCTCTTGTCGTCGAGCACGATCCCAGCATGCCCGAGCGTCTCCGCAACGGCGCCCGCGCGGAAGGCGACCACCGGAATGCCAGCCTCCAGAGCCTCGACGATGGGTACGCAAAAGCCCTCGTGCTCGGAGAGGCACAGGAAGGCATCTGCCGTCGCATACTCGTGGGCAAGGTCTGCATCGCTCACGGAGCCCAGGAACTCCACTTGGTCCGCGACCCTCAGATCACGTGCGAGGACGTGGCAATACGCGGTGTAGGCAGGGGAGCCACCCCAGGAGCCAACGAGCCGGAGCCGGACCTCGACCCCGACCTGACCCAATGCCGCCACAACGAGAATGCAGGAGTGCTGGGCCTTGTTCGGCACGCCACGACCGACGAAGAGAATGCGCGGTGGCCCGGGGTGCCGGGTGCGAGCGGGTGTGGGGCCGCCATCCGGGCGGAGGACGCCGATCACAGCAACGGGGGGGAATCCAAGGGCATCCATCTCCTCGGCGTTGAAGGCGGAGTCCGCTGCGGCACCAATGACCCGTGGCGCGAACGCGACCAATCGTGCCCGGCCCTCTCGGCACTGCGCTGCAAGGTTCGGATTGAACGTCCAGAGCAGGTCTGCCGGGGTGATGTTGTGGTAGTGGATCGCGCACGCGCTGCAGTGCTCGACGACATGGGTAAATGCGGGGCTTTCAATCGAGTAGTGGAGGATGGCGGCTGCATCGGTCCCTGCGGTCACGCGCCAGCCGTTCACGTCGCGTACCTCGTCCGCCAGATCCGCTGCCAGATGGCGCGGATCGCAATAGACCTCCGACGGATGGCCCATTGCCCGTATGACACCGCGGGCCCGGAACACGTGGCGGGTGATCGCGTCCTGCCGCGTCGCGCCAGCCACGACCTGATGGATGGGCCTCACGCGAGGGCCGCGATGCTGTCGATGAGGTGCTCCCCGACGGCCGCCCAACGGAATCGCTCCATGACGTATTCCCTGCCGGCGATGGCGAGATGGTCGTGGGTGTTCGGGCTCTCCTCGAGCATGAGGACCGCTTCGGCGAACTCTGCGGGGTTTGCCCACCACAGGCCACCACCACTCGCTGTGCAGTGCTCTACGAGCACCGGGCTGTGCGCGGTGACGAGCACCGGGGTTCCGGCGAGCCACGCCTCGAGGAGGACCAGGCCCAAGCTCTCCATCCGCGAGGGGTGGACGAGCAGAAACGCACCGGCATAGGCCACGGCCATGTCCGTGTGGTCCACGAACCCGAGGTCGACGACGTGCGGTATCAGGTCATCTGGGACGGGGAGCTCACCGGAGCCCACGAGCACGAGGGGTCGAGGTCGGTCGGTGGCCTGCCTGTACGCGCGGTACGCACGGTAAAGGTCGGGCACACCCTTGCCGATCTCCCGCCGACCCGCGTATAGGAGATACCCGGGCGTGAGTCCGTGCCGTGATGTGAAGGCGCGCACTTCATCTGTGCTGGGGATCGGGCGCTCCTCATAGCCCACTCCGATCACAGGACACGCGGAGATATCACCGCACCGTGTGGGGAGACTGCCGATGATCGTACGGGCGAGGTCTCGCTCGCCGGTCGAATTGAAGAACAGCCCACGGGACGACGCGAGGGCCGTGCGCACGACGCGCGCGCGCGCGTGGGCCTCATCGTGCAGGCAGGGGAACACGATCGATCTCGTCGGCCGGGCGACGACGGTCCAGAACGTGGTGCCGAAGAGGTAGGGCATGGCGATGGTCCAGTCCCCTGCCTGTGACCCGCCCACGGCATCCAAGATGCCTTGCGCCCATACCGAGTTCGCCATCCACAGCAACTCGTCCGCGTAGTCGACGCGCTGACCTCTCGCGATCTCGGCGTGCAGGGCACTCCACTGATCGTGGTTGCGTGGGCCGACCGGGTACCGATGAACCTCCACGCCCTCCTCGATCGTGATCCCGGGAGGCAGGGCGTCGGCCCACATGAAATGGTCAACGGCGCATGTCGTGAGCACTCGGACCCGTGCGCCTGCACGCGTGAGGTGAACGGCGAACATGCGGCAGAGTGTCTCGGCACCGCCCACCACGGATTGCCCATACCGGGGCACAACGAAGTCGAGGGCGAGGTCACCCGCGTTGGTTGTCACGCCGACGCGGCCGGTTTCACGGCGGAGAGGGCCCTCTCGAGTTCGTCCACCCGCGCCTGCAGGAGAGCGACCTCCCGAGCCAGCCCGGCGAGGTGGTGCAGGAGGAGGCCATTGAACGTCGTTGCCCGGCAGGCCAGATCGTCAACGGGCTGTCGAGTCGCACGGACAAGGACATGCTTCGCGCCGGTCACGGCGCCGCCGATCACCGGCTTCGTGGATCGGACGACTGATGGGTCGGGGGCGACATCCACCAGTCGTTCCAGGCGGGCGAGCCCGTCGGCATCCACTGGTTCCGGCCCCGGACGTATCTCATCGGAGAGCGCGTCGATGGAGTAGAGGCCCTGCGCCTTCTTCTCAGCGACGCGTCGGTGGAGCTCATCCATCAGGTCGGATTCGTTCATGGTCTCCCGCTTGTTGGTTCCTCAGCGCGACCGACGCGGGAGCATCCGTGAGTGGACTTGCACGTCCGTCGCCGCCCAACCTCCGGTAAGGGTAGCGTGCAGACCCGTGCGCGCGCTCATCACGGGAATGACCGGTTTCGTCGGTGGGCATTTGGCCCGATCCCTCATCCGCGACGGCTGGGACGTGCACGGCACGCTGCTGACTTCGGTGCTGGAGACTCCGCCGATTCGCACGACGGGGCACCCGGTGGACATCACGGACGCGGATGCGATGGTGGCCCTCATGGTCAGCGTCGCCCCGGATGCCATCTTCCACCTCGCTGGGGCAGCCTCCGTGGGCCAGTCCTTCGCCGACCCGGACGGAACGTGGCAGGTGAACGTGGAGGGAACGCGTGGTGTGCTGGAGGGTCTACGCCGCGCCGTGCCGCGAGCACGCATGGTGATCGCGCTTTCCGGTGAGGAGTACGGCCGGGTGCCTCTCGACCAGTTGCCCGTCACGGAGGACACCAGGCTCACACCCCTGTCGCCGTATGCGGAGAGCAAGGTGGCTGCTGACAAGTTGTGCATGGAGTACCGGCACGAGCACGGTCTGGCCGTCCTGCGCCTGCGGGCGTTCAACCAGATCGGGCCGGGGCAGGATCCACGGTTCGTGGTGCCTGCGATCTGCAAGCAGATCGCCGACGCCGAGATGGTGGGTGACGGGCCCTGCACCCTCCGCTTGGGCAACCTGACCACCCGGCGCGACTTCCTCGATGTCCGGGATGCCGTCGATGCCTACCGTCTGCTGGTGGATCGGGGCGATCCGGACCGCACCTATCTGGCGGGCCACGGGCGCTCGTGGTCGGTTCGCGAACTCGTGGACATCGCCGTGTCGCTGGCCCGCGTGCCGGTGGAGATGGTCACGGATCCGTCTCAGGTTCGTGAGGGCGAGCAGGCCGACCTCTATGCTGACCCGAGCGCCCTTCTCGAACTGGGGTGGGCGCCCCGTATTCCGATCGAGCGGTCCATTTCCGACACCCTCGACTTCTGGCGCGAGCGCGCTCACATGGAGGTTGGCTGACCCGTATGAGTAAGCACGCTCTCATCACCGGCGTCACGGGTCAGGACGGCTCGTACCTCGCCGAACTGCTGCTTGACAAGGGGTACGAGGTGTGGGGTGTCGTCCGCCGGGCCTCCACTGAGAACTATGAGCGTATCGAGCACCTGCGCGACCGGATCAGGTTCGTCCATGCGGACCTGCTCGACCAGTCGTCCCTCACCCAGGCCCTGCTCGACAGCGAGCCGGATGAGGTCTACAATCTGGCTGCGCAGTCGTTCGTACCCACCTCATGGACGCAGCCGGTGCTCACCGCCGAGTTCACCGCGCTGGGTGTCACACGGTTGCTCGAATCCATTCGTCAGGTGAACCCGGGCATCCGGTTCTATCAGGCTTCATCGAGCGAGATGTTCGGGAAGGTTGCAGAGGTTCCGCAGACCGAGACCACTCCCTTCTACCCACGCAGCCCATACGGGGCCGCCAAGGCCTACGGCCACTACATCACGGTGAACTATCGGGAGAGTTACGGGCTGCACTGCACGTCGGGAATCCTCTTCAACCACGAGAGCCCGCGTCGTGGGCGGGAGTTCGTCACGCGCAAGGTCACGGACGGCGTCGCGCGCATCACACGCGGCCTGCAGCACGGCCTTCCCATGGGCAACCTGGACGCCAAACGCGACTGGGGGTTCGCCGGCGACTACGTCGAGGCGATGTGGAGGATGCTGCAGCAACCGGAGGGCGACGACTACGTCGTGGCGACGGGGGAGACCAACACGGTCCAGCGGCTCGTGGAGGTCGCCTTCTCCCACGCAGGCCTCGATTGGACAGAGCACGTCACGTTGGACGAGCGCTTCGTGCGGCCAGCCGAGGTGGATCTGCTCATTGGAGACGGCTCCAAGGCCGAGGCCAAGCTGGGGTGGACGCCGACGGTGGGCTTCGATCACCTCATCCGGATGATGGTGGACGCCGATCTGGAGCGTGTCTCTTAGGCGGGGTGGGGTGGGGGATCGGGCCTGATGGAGGCCGATACCAGGCCCGGCGTCGTTCCGGAGCCGGGGTTCGACGTCGTGGACCGCCACCGCCGAGTCGGGCCATCGGTTGCAGGCGGTGACGAGGTGGCACCGCGCATCGTGCCGTGCCCCGAACGAATCCTCCCGGGGCCGCCCCTATCCTGCCCCCGTGGCCCCTGTTCCGTCCCGCGTGGTCTTCGTCACCTACTACTACAGCCCCTACATCAGCGGGCTGACCCTGTGCACGCGCTCCCTCGCCGAGGGCCTCGTGCGCCGGGGATGGGAGGTACACGTCGTGTGCGGCCGTCATGACCCCGGCACGGCGCGCGAGGAGGTCATCGGGGGGGTCCGCGTCCACCGTCTCGCCACTGTCGGCGGTGTGGACAGAGGCATCATCGTGCCGGGCCTCGTGCCTGCGGCGCTCCTGCGGGCTGGGCGCGACGGGATGATCGTGCCGGTGCTCCCGCTCGTCGAGGCCGCCGCCATCGGGTGCATGCGTCCGCGCGAACGGGTGGTGCCGTTCTACGTATGCGACCTTCGCCTGGCGCACACGGCCGTCTCCCGGCTGATCGAGCGCGCCGCGCACGCCAGCGCACGCGCCGCCATCCGTCGCTCGGTCGCATTCATGGCCCTCTCGGAGGAGTACGCGCGCTCCTCCCGGGTGGTCGGGCACCTGGACCGGCCGGTCATCGGTGTCCTGCCGCCGGTGGACCCTGGCCGCTTCGTACCCACCGACTCCGCTCGGCTCCGCTCCCGACTCGGCGTGCCGCGTGGCTCCCGGCTCGTCGGGTTCGTCGGGCGGCTCGTCCCCGAGAAGGGCCTGCCGGTGCTGATGGACGCGGTGGAGCGCGTCCGGGTGTCACGACCCGACGTCCGGCTCATCATCGCCGGCGAGGGGGACACAGTGGCGGGCGGTGGTCTGGGTGCCGCCGTGCGTACACGTGCTGCCACCGATGACTGGGTCGTGGTGACCGGCTTCATGCCGGATGCGGACCTTCCGGCCTTTCACTCGATGCTCGATGTCCTGGCCCTGCCGAGCGTGGACCCCCTTGAGGCCTACGGCATTGTGCAGGTGGAGGCCATGTTGTGTGGCACCCCCGTCATCGCCAGTGACATGCCAGGCGTCCGGATACCGGTGAGCCGGACGGGGATGGGTCTCCTCGCGCCCCCGGGGGACCCCGACGCGCTCGCCGACGCGCTCGGCCGGGTGCTCGATGACCCCGGCGCCTTCACCGCGGATCGTGAGGCGGTGATCAGGGCGATCGATCCCGAGGAGGGGATCAACGCGTTGGCAGACCTTCTCCATCGGCTCGCTGTGTAGGGCCGCGCGTCGTCCCCGCATCGGATCGTCGTCCCCCCGCGCGATTCCCGTTCTCAGGCAGAGCCGAGCACCGCGATGGACAGGATGATCCAGAGGATCACGCTTATCTGGATGGGACGATCCGTCCAGGCGATCTGTGTGGGGCTCTCACCCTGCGCTGCATGGAGGAGCAGCCACAGGTACCGGAGCACGCCGTATGCGACGACTGGCAGCGTCAGCACCATCCAGGGGGTGGTGCCTCCGGTTGCCGTGTACGCGGCGTAGGCGGCGATGGTGAGGGTGGCGGTGGAGACCAGCATCGCATCGAGAAAGGGCCCGCTGTAGTTCGCGAGCACGCGACGGCTGTGGGCCCGTTGCGGATGGTCCAAGGTGACCGCCTCATACCGGCGCTTCCCGAACCCGAGCAGCATGGCCAGCAGGCCCGTGCAGATGAGGATCCACGGGGACGGCACCACGGCGATCGCCGCGCATCCGGCGACGACGCGCACGACGAAGCCCGCGGCGATGCCCATCACGTCGAGGATCACCTCGTGCTTCATCCAGAGCGTGTAGCAGAGGGTGATGGCCAGGTAGGCGAGAATGCACAGGGTGAAGCGCAGTCCGATCACCGCTCCGAGGCCGACGGACCCTACGGCCAGGACCGCTGACGCGGTGAGGGCGGTCGCCACCCGAAGGTGACCTGCGGCGATGGGTCGGTCGCGCTTACGCGGATGGAGGCGGTCCGCCTCGCGGTCGAGCACGTCGTTGAGGAGATAGGTCGCGCTCGACGCGAGGCAGAAGGCGATCACCGCGAGCGCAGCCCGCGCGAACAGCGGCCCGTCGAAGATGTCGTCCGCGAAGATCAGCGGCGCCCCCACGAAGCCGTTCTTGATCCACTGCTCCGGGCGGAGCGAGCGGGCGAGGGCGACTCCGGTGCCGGTCACCCGGTCCGGTATCCGAATACCAGCGCGTCGCGGATGTCTGCGAGACACGGAGCGTCGGCGTCGCGTGCCGAGAGGTGGCGCTGGGCGGAGGGCCACTCGATCCCGATCGCCGGGTCGTCATGGGCGATCGTCAGTTCCGCCCCCGCGTCGTAGTACGACGAGCACCGGTATGTCACATCAGCACCGGCATCGCTCAGCACCGCGAAACCATGGGCGAACCCCACGGGGATGTACATCTGCCGGTGATTGACGTCATCGAGGATGACGGTCTGGTACATCCCGAAGCGGGGGGACGGGGGACGTACATCCACCACGACATCGAAGATGCGTCCTCGGGCACATCGTACGATCTTCGCCTGGCCCCCACCCGCTTGGACGTGCAGGCCCCGCACGACACCATGGGCCGAGTGGGAGTGGTTGTCCTGCACGAACGGGTGGTCGATCCCCAGCTCGCGCATCCGGCTATCGCGAAACGTCTCAAGGAACCATCCACGTTCATCGTGGTGCACGGCCGGTTCGATGACGATGGGTTCCCGTGGGGTCACCGGTCAAGGCTAGTCGGTGCATTGGGGCGCGGGCGGCAGGCCGTAGAGTGACCACGTCGTGAGCACCGGATCCTTCACGCGCGGAGCGGTCCTCGTGGGGGTCGCCACCATGGCAGCCAACGCACTCGTCTTCGCGTCGCTGGTAATCGCGAGCCGCTGGCTGGGCCCCTTGGGCTACGGCGTGGTCGGCGCGATGCTCGGGCTCTTGCTGATCGTCGCGGTGCCGTGTGTGACCTTCCAGACGCATGTCGCGCGCGAGGTCGCCGCCGCCGGCACGCGCGGTGGGGGGCGGGGGAACTCATCCGCCATCGTCCAACGGCGTATGCGGCAAGCCGCAGCGGGCGGGGTGGCGGTCCTCGTTCTGTCCGTGGCCGTCGCCTGGCCGCTCGCAGGGTTGTTCGATCTGGCGAGCCCGCTCCCGATCATCGTCACGGGCATGGCAGCGCTGCCGTACCTGCTGGTCACCGTCCTGCGGGGTGAGATGCAGGGCCGCGAGGCGTTCGGGGCCCTCGGCGTCAACTTCATCGTCGAGACCGTCGGGCGGCTCGCCTTCGTGGTGGTGGCGCTCGCCTCCGGTCTGGGGGAGGTGGGTGTGTGCGCGGCCCCGGCTGTCGGCGCCGTCATCGCGCTGGTCTGGGCATGGCGCGCGCACCTCCGGTCCGCCCCCACCGGTGACGACTCGCGGGATGGGTTCCTGTCCGGCCTCATCCCCACGCTCGTGTACTTCTCGGCATTTGCCGCCCTCACCAACGTGGATGTCCTCGTCGCGCGCGCCCGGCTCGACGCCCTTGCCTCCGGCGACTACGCGGCCGCGGCCTTCTTCGGGAAGATCGTCCTTCTCGTGGCGCTGGCGATCAGCATCGTGCTCGTCCCGAAGGTCGCGGTGCGGCACGGGGAACGCCGGGGGTCCATCGATCTTCTCGCGGCCGCGCTCGTCTACACCCTCGTCCTGTGCGGCGCCGTGGCCGCGGTGGGCTTCGTGGCCCCCGACCTTGTGCTCGCCCTCACCACCGGCTCGGAGTTCGCGGGAGCGGCCGATGTGCTCGGGCCATACGGGCTCGCGATGGCGGCCTTCGCTGGCGTGACGGTATGCGGTCTGCACCTGCTCGCCCTCGGGCGCTTCCTCGCCGCCGGCATCTGCGCCATCGTGGTGCCCCTCGAGTTCACGGCGCTCATCATGGTGCCTGCGTCCGGCCGCGATCTCGCGTGGATTCTCGCGGCGACCGGCGGATTGGTCCTCGTCCTCGTCCTTGCCGCATCCCTTCGCGCGGAGGCGCGACCCCGCCACGAGATCCCCGGCGAGATCACCGTCGGCGGAGGCGAACTCGTGTGAGCGTCCAGATGGCCTCGACGCCGTCCTTCCACGTCAGCTTCTTCCCCTCCTCGCGGCTCCGGGCGACATACGAGATCGGCACCTCGTAGATGCGGTGGCCTGCCTGCACGAGTTTCCCCGTGATCTCGGGCTCGATGTTGAAGCCACTGCGGGTGAGGCCGAGGGCGCGCCAGGTCTCGACCGACATGACCTTGAAGCACGTCTCCATGTCCGAGATGTAGATGTTGAACAGGATGTTCGTAGCGAGGGTCACCGCCCGGTTCCCCATGACATACCAGTACGAGTAGGCGGAGTGCGATGAGAATGTCCGTGAGCCGTACACGACCGTCACGCCCGGCCTGTCGAAGGGCTCGAGCAGGGTGGGGTAGTCGGCCGGGTCGTATTCGAGGTCAGCGTCCTGGATGAGAGCCAGGTCGGACGTTGCGTGGGCGATCGCGGTGCGCACGGCGCCGCCCTTGCCCTGATTCACCTCGTGGCGGACCAGCGTGACCGGTCGTCGGAAACGCCTCGCCGCCAGAATCTCCGCGGTGCGGTCCGTGGAGCAGTCGTCCACGATGACGATCTGGGACACCTCATCGCGCGCCTCGACCGCGTCGAGGAGCTCCGCGAGGGTCGCCTCCTCGTTATAGACGGGGATGAGTACCGACAGGCTAGGGGGCATGGGTCTCCTTCGTGCCGGTGCTGCGGCGGGTAAGAGTTCGGACGTCGATGCCCCGGATGCCGGCATATGCGATGAGCCCGATACCCGCCACGATCGTCGGGATGAGCCATGTGGCCTGCATGAGCACCGAGAACGCGAAGGCATTATCACGACTCACGCCCGTGAGGCCCATTGCGGCCACCGCCAGCCACTGATAGGTGCCGACGAAGCCGGGCGATGATGGGATGGCGACGCCGAGATTGAGGACGGCAGCGACGAACAGGATGTCCGTCGCGGACTGGGCGATGCCGAGGGAGGAGGCGATCGCCCATGCACCGCCAGCCCAGGCGAGCCAGGCCAGACCACTGAGGCCCGCGACCACCATCGCATCGCGGGCGGTCACGATCGACGCGGCACCGCGGACGATTCCGGAAACGTGGTGGCGCAGGCGCCGTCTCACGACCGTGCCCGACACCCCCCGTGCACGACCGGTCGCCGACTTGTGTGTGTACCACCACGCGGCGGCCATGACGACCACCAGCGCCACCGCAACGGCGAGCATGACGTAGACGATGGTCTGGAGCCACGCCGGGTGCTCGACAAAGGGCAGGGTGATAACGAGGATCACCACGAGGGCGATGACATCGCTCGCGCGGTCCACGATGACTGTGGCCAGCGCGCGTGCTCCGGCGATGCCGGTGCGTCGTGAGAGCCAGTACGCGCGTACCACCTCGCCGGGGCGCCCCGGCACGACGTCGTTGATCGCAATGCTCCCCACCACCATGGCGGTGAACACCGGCAGCGGCGCGGTCCCGTCACGCCGGGCGATGTAGCGCCACCTCTGCGCCTGGACCACGTACACGACCGCCATGGCGATGACGCCGACGACCACGAGGCCGACGCGGGCCTGGCTCAGGGCGTCTGTGACCGCGTGGAAGTCCACACCGCGGACCGCCAGCCACAGGAACAGGAGGCTGAGCGGGACGCCGACAATCGTTCCGATCATGACGACACGACGGGAGATCAGCGGACTGTCGGCGGTCACCCCCGGGGGCTCCGGCGTACTCATCCGGCGGGGAGCGGCGGGAGCGGGTTGAGGATGCGCACGCCGTAGCTCTCGGGCTGTCCCGCGACGGCCTTCCAGTGCTCCTTCGGACGGATGACGATGGGCGTCCAGCGGTTCGTGGCGGGCACGGGCAGGGTCACCCGCGTTGCCGCTGGCAGGGCCACGGTGCGCAGCACCCCGTCCACGACGCCGATCCGCACCTCGTTCGTGATCGGAGCCGGGTCGAGGACGACCTGGATGGGCGGCGCTCCCGGACGACGGATCGCCCAGAGATAGGCATCACCTGAGCGGCTCAACTGCCCCTCCACCGACGGCGAATCCCAGCCGGTGCATGGTTGGACCGCGGTTGTCGCCCCGCTGATCGCATCCGCGGGCATCGAGCCGACGCCGGTGATCCGGGAGGGATCGATGGCCCATGCGCGGACGCCGGAATCCGTGCCGATGGGGGTGACGCCGGGCATCCGGTCGAACGCGGTGATCATCGCCGAGGGGTTCCATGCCGACCAGGGGGTTCCGTAGTACGGCGGGTAGATGAGCACGTTCCGGATGTCGTGGCGGCGGATCGCAGCGACCTGCTGTGCGCCGACGATCCCGCAGTCCAGCGGCCTCAGTGCCTCCTGGCGGACCACCGCCTCCTTCGGTGTGTACGGCGAATAGCCGTTGGCGCTCCGCCTCGGATCGAAGATGGTCGCGTACATGTACGCGACCCCGGTCGTGTTCGTGACGTCGAACACTGGTGCGGAGATCACCGCCCCGGCTCGATCACCCAGCAGATGTTGCTGCGCCTGGAGGCCGGACGCCGAGGCCGATTCGAACGGCACGAAGGACACGTCCCACGGGGCGATGGCGGCGATCGCGGCGATGCCGAGCGCTGCAGCGACCTTGCGATGTCGCTCCTCACCGATGAGTGCGAGACCCCGGTTGACGGCGACCGCCGCGAGGAGAGCGAGCCCGACGCCGGCCAGCGGCAGTGGCCGGGTCACCGAGCGCGCGAACGACAGGACGCCGACGTTGTCGTGGAGCCAGCCAAACACCGGCGTCGCGGTGCCCATCACGAAGACCGCGAGGACGAGGCCCCAGCCGGCCCAGAACCACACGACCCGGCGTCGCCAGCCTGCGAGGATCCCCGCGGGGATCGCGAGAAGGCCGAGAATGCCGAGATACGCGAACTTCTCACCCCCCATCGAGGTGTCGCGCAGGAGCACGTTGCGCCCGGAGGGCGAGTAGATCTGCGCCTCCATGAGGGGTCGCCCGCCCGACCAGAACGAGTCCGAGATGAACCACCAGCGCATCGCGAGCGCGGCGAGAAGGGCGAGGGCAATCCCTGCGATGACCACCCAGAGTGCACGCTCACGGAAGAGGCGTGTTCCCAGACGCAGGACCGCGTACGAGCCGGTGATGAGGGCCCCGAACAGGGCGAAGTAGAATTCCCCTGCCTGCACGATGGTGATGAGGGTGATCGCGTAGCCGATCGACCACCAGATGCGCCCCCGGGTCGTACGGGAACGTGCGGCCCGCTCGATCAGCCACAGGGCTACCGGCACGAGAATCACGAGCCAGGCGACGTAGTGACCGAACAGGCGGTTCACCCGGGCCGGGAAGAACGCCATGACGAGCCCCCCCGCGATGGCCCCCGCCCGCCCGATTCCCGTCGCGCGCAGCCATAGGTACGTGGCCCCCGCAGCGAGGGGATACGTGAGGACGAGCACGGCGTTGTAGGCGATGGTCGTGCCGAAGATGAGGAAGATCCCGAAGAGCGGCGCAAAGGGCCACCCCATCTGGTTCGGGATCCCCTCGGTGAGGGCACCGAACGCGAAGGGGTCCACGTAGGGGTTCGACATGTGGCCGATTTGCCAGAGCCATGTCCACCAGTGGTACAGGGGTTCGAAGGCATCGCCGTAGAAGAAGCCCGGCCCGCCGGGGTTCCCGCCTGTGATGATTCCCGAGGCGAACCCGCCGACGGCTGGCCCGATACTCCACAGACCCAACCCCAGCACGGCGAGGAACCCTGCGATCCCCAGCGTCATCACCCGGACCCGGCGCCCGAGTCGGCTCCAGGTCGTGCGTATCCGGCGCAGCACGCGGGGCACCCTAGCAGCGGCGGCTCGGGGGGCTAGGCTGCCGGAGTGCGCCCTCCCGAGGCGGTGATCACCATTCTGCGTCGCCCGCTGTCGGTACTGCTGCTCGTGGTCAGCCTAGCGGTGCTGGCGGTCGGGATCATCCAACTGCAGGAGCAACTTCGCGGCGGCGGAGGGCGGGTGTACGACAACCCGTCGTGCATCCCGGAGACCCTGCCCGCGTGCCAGGGGCGATCCGATGTCTTTCCACTGCTCGTCGGCGCTCGTCTGGCGTGGCAGCGCGAATCGCCGTATGGCGCTGACCTGACGCGTGAGGTCGGCCGGTTCGCACCGCCCGATATCGCCGAGGTGCACGCCTTCTACTACCCGTTGCCCATCGCCGTTCTCGTGACCCCGTTCGCGGCACTCCCCTATGCGTGGGGCGGCACATTGTTCACGTGGGTCATGACGTTCGGGTTCGCCGGTCTCCTCGGTGTGACCATGCGGTTCGCATCGGTGGGCCGAATACCCTGGGGCATCGCCCTCGGCGGCTCAGCGGCTCTCGTTGCCGCGTCGCCCATGTTCCGCGGCGCGGCGTACCTGCAGCAGCCGGCACTGCTCCTCGCGGTACTGCAGGTGGGTCTGTGCCTCGCGATCGTTCGCGGGACGTGGCGATGGGCCGGGGTACTCGCGGCGCTGGGGCTGGTGAAGCCGCAGTTCGGCTTTCTGCCCGCGCTCGTCGTCCTTCTCATGATCGGCTGGCACGACCGGACACGACGCGGGCTTCTCGCCTTCGGTGCCACGGTCGGGGCCATGGCCGCCGTCTCATTCATTCTGGTGCCGTCGTGGATCGGCGGCTTCCGTGAGAGGGTCGACGCCTACGCGGAGGCGGGCCCGCGCCTGTCGGTTCTCGACTGGATGGGCGCGCCGTCCGGACTGGTCGTGGGTGGCGCGGTCATCGTGGCCGCGGCACTCCTGGCCGGGGTCCTCAGGCGCCGGTTCGACCCGGCATCTCCCGAGGCGCCGTCCGCGCGAGTGGACCTCGCGGTGCTCGTCGTCGGGGCGCTGGCTCTCGCGATGCTCGTCATCCCGCGTCTTGATCCGCTCGTCGGCCCCTATGACCACCTGTTCCTTCTCATCCCCGTTGCGCTGCTGACGGCGCGCGCCCTGATCGGCGGGGCATTGCGAATCACCGTGGGTGTTATCGCGCTTCTTGTGCCGGTATGGGCCATCATCGGGCGCGAATGGCTCGGGTGGCACCAGTGGGGAACCGATCTCCTGCTGGGAGTCCAGGAGATCATCGGCTTCGCCCCGCCCCCGGGATTCCACTACGCGACGAACATCACCGACTACTTCCTCCAGAGCTGGGCGCCGTTCGCCGTGGTGGTGCTCGCCATCGCCTGCGCCGCACCGGGCATCCGTGATTGCGCCCAGTGGCTCCGCGCGCGTGTCGCGGAGCGCGCGTCGGTAGGGTAAGCGGCCCCGGATTCTGCGCGCGCGGCCGCGTCCCGCGAGCATCAGGCGCGTAGTGGCCCTCTCCGCAGGCGCCGGAGGCGCGGAACGCCCACCGCCGCCTCCAGCACGATGCGCCGAGACATCTTCGACGTGCCCCGCACGCGGTCGGTGAAGATGATCGGCACCTCCACGATCCGGAATCCCTGGAGCATGGCCCGGTACGTCATCTCGATCTGGAAGACGTATCCGGCGGCATGAACATCGTTGAGTGGGATTGCCTCCAGGACCTCGCGCCGGAAGCACTTGAAGCCACCCGTGAGGTCCTCGATGGGGATGCCGAGGATGATGCGGGCGTAGATGCACCCCCCGTGGCTGATCGCGCGCCGGATGATTCCCCAGTTCACCGTGCCCCCGCCGGGGACATAGCGCGACCCGAGCGCGAGGTCGGCGTCGGCGGTGGCGCGGATGAGGTCCGGGATCAGCGCCGGATCGTGGGAGAAGTCGCAGTCCATCTCGACGATGTGCGTGGCGCCCTCGGCCAGCGCCAGACGGAAGCCGTCGCGATATGCGGGGCCGATGCCCTCCTTCCGGGGGCGGTGCAGGACGCGTACCCGTGGGTCGACGGCCGCCATTCGGTCTGCGAGGGCCCCGGTGCCGTCGGGTGAGCCGTCATCCATGACGAGGACGGTGAAATCTGTGGCCTCGTCAGCGAGCGTCGTGAGCACCCGTGTGACCAGCGCCTCGAGATTCTCCCTCTCGTTGTAGGTGGGAACGCACACCCAAACGCGTGGTCGCCCGGTCATCGCCTCACGGTCTCGATGAGCGCGAGGTACCGCTCCGCGCACCGGTCCCACCCGAAGCGCTCGACGGCTCGTGCACGCGCCCGTTCACCGAGGGCGTCGCGTCGGTGGGGGTTGGCGATCAGGTCACCGAGAACCTGCGCCAGACCCCCGGGGCCGTCCGCGAGGGGGAAGACGGCGGCCGCGTCGCCGACCACCTCGAGGTTGGGGGCATGGTCGCTCACGACAAGGGGCGCACCCGCGGCAAGCGCCTCCACGATGACCGGGTGCGTTCCACCGACCTCGGTCGGGGCGCACATCAGTCCCGCACGGTGCACGAGCTCACGGTATCCATCCCCGAACACGTAGCCGGGGAAGATGACCGACGGCCCGGCCTCTGCCCGCAGGGCCCCGATGTAGGCGGAGGAATACGGGGCGTCGCCCACGATGACGAGCGGCCACGTCGGCGCGAGGGTCGCGTGTGCGCGCACGAGCAGGTGGGCGTTGTTCTCGGGAACGAGGCGCCCCACGAACAGGATGAACCGCCCCGGCTCCACCCCGAGGGCCTCGCAGGTCGCCGTGGTCCCCGGGTCGGGCATCGAGGCGCCGTAGGGGATCGCCAGAAGCCGTCGCCCGAAGCGCTCCTCGTACAGATCGGCCACGCTCTCGGAGTCCGTGATCGCGATGGTCGCACTCGCCGCCGCCATTCGTTCCGTCTGGCGGATGAGCCGCCGTGCGAGGCGCGGCCACTTCGCGCGCTCGGAGTCCATCCCGTCGATCTGCAGAATGCTCGGCACCCCGGCCATCCGTGCGAACGGGACGAGGGGTGCGTTACCCGCGATGAAGTAGATGGCCGCATCCGGTCGCTCGCGCGCCACCAGATGGACGGTGCTCACCGCCGTATGCACGATCGTGTCGAGGTACTTGGTGCGGATGGTCGGGAGGTGGACGAGGCGGGCTCCGGCGTGTTCGGCCCGCCGCCCGGTCATGTGGGGCCGGCAGTACACAGTCACCTCGTGACCCCGGGCCGAGAACTCGAGGGCGAGGTGCTCAACCGCGGTCTCGAACCCCGAGTAGGCCGCGGGGATGCCACGGGTACCGATGAGGGCGATCTTCACGCGCGCAGGATACGGGCGGCGCGCATGGGTGGTCAGAGTCCTCCGAAGACCCCGCCGGGCAGGGGCATGAGCACGGTGAGGATGAGGGGCGCGATCATCACCACGGTTCTCCACCCGGTCGGTGCGGATCGCACGATGACAAGCATGCCCAGCACCATCAGGGGCGCAAGGTTGCGCGCGAAGGCGTAGGGCTCGGCCCACAGGGCCGTCCCGAAGACCAGCGTCAGCGCCGCACCCACTGCGACCGTCACTCCGATGTCGTCCTTCCTCCGCCGCGCGACCACGAGAGCGGTGGCGATGAGTACGGATACGACGAGCATGAAAGCGATTGACCAGAGCCCCACCCGGCCCGCGAGGAGACCCGCTCCGAGCGTGTCGCGGAGGAAGGAGATCGGTCCCTCGAGCGGGAGGCCCTAGGTTCCGGGTCCGGATGCCATGATGCCCGGCTCCCCGAGATGCACGGTGAGCCAGGTCTGCCACAGGGCGAACGCCGTGAGGGCACCCCCTGCTGCGAGGGCCCGACCCGGTTGGCGGCGGACCGCGTCCAGCACGAGCAGGGCAACGACGATCACTGCGAGCGACTCCCGCCCCAGCATCGCCAAAGCGAGAGCGGATCCGTATGCCCATGGGGGCGCGTGCTCCCGAAGCCAGAGTGCCCCGGCCAGCGTCGCCAGCGCGACCGGCTCGGTGAGGTCGCGCACCGCCGCCATCACGAGGCCCGGCAGGAGGCCGACGGCCAGTCCGAACCAGGCTGAGACTCCGGCCCGGATCGCGAACAGCCCGATCACTGCTGAGAGGAGGCCGAGCGCGATCATGTTGATGATGCCCATGGCCCATGCGGCCGCCACGGGGTTGCCGCCCCCGGATACGGCCCACGTGAGCGCCGGCAGCAGGACGCGTTGTGCCCGGTAGACCGGGGTGTCCAACGCGGCCTCAGTGGCCGGGTCGATCACCAGGGGATCGCGGGCCAGAGCGAAGTAGAACTGGCCGTCGTATCCGGTATCCGGGACGCGAACGGCCCCGTCGGGTACCCGGTCCACGGCGGCATTGTCGTGTCCTGCGGCGATCCACGTGGTCGGGTCGAACCCATGACGGGCGGACTGGCCGAGGAGGATCAGACAGGCCGCGAGGGCCGTCGCCAGGCCGACAAGCCATGGGGAGCGGACAGCGCTCATCGACGGATCCTGCCGACTGCCAGCAGCACCTCTCCGGTGATCGCCGCCAGGGTGGCGGGGATGAGCCCCCGGACCCCCGGGCGGTGCTTGCGGATGAGCACTGCCATGGTGCGATGCGCCGCCGTGTTGGCCTGGGGCGTGCGCCGGCCGTCGCGGTTCGATCCTCCGCCCACATGCACCACGTCCACGCCGGGCCAGTAACGGACGACCCAGCCGTGCTCACGGAAGCGCATGCAGAGGTCAATGTCCTCGGCGTACATGAAGAACTGCTGGTCGAAGCCGCCCACCTGATGCAGGGCCCGGGATCGCATGAGCATGAAGGCGCCCGACACCGCGTCCACATCGGCGGGGCGGTCGTCAGGCAGGTCGCGCAGCACGTAGGCCCGGGCGCTCCGCCACGGCAGCACGCGGTCGAGGCCCGTGATGAAGCAGAACGCCGACCAGGCCGTGGGGAAGCTCCTGTGGCACCGGGGGTCGAGGCGGCCGTGCGGGTCAACCACGCGCGGCGTGAGCACCCCGATCCGGGGGTCGGCCCACAGGATGTTGAGGCATGCGCGCAGCGCACCGGACGGGATGACGGTATCCGGGTTCAGGACCAGGACGGCACGGCCGCGCGCACGTGCCATACCCTGATTGGCGGCACGGGCGAAGCCGGTGTTCGCCGGGCACTCGATCAGGGCGACGCCGGGGTGGTCGCGTGCCACCCCTGGAGTGGCATCACCGCTCGCGTTGTCCACAACGATCACCTCGAGCGCGATCTCGGCGTGCTGTGTATCGAGGCTGGAGAGGCACGCGGTCAGGTGGTGGGCGCAGCGATACGACACGATCACCACGCTGAGTTCGGGTGCGCTCACCCCCACCAGATGAAGGGCAGTCCATCCGCGATGGCTGCGCGCCTGGGCGCCCGCCTGTCGCGCTCGCTGGTGATCGGGGGGATGGCGGCCCACGCGATGCCGGGGTCCGGGTCGCCGTGCACTGCGGGCTCGATCACGACCACGCCCGGCAGCACGGTGGGGAGCGCTCTCATGGGCTCATCGTAGGGACGTGGCCCTCGTCGGCAGGCGTCGCCCCCGGGGTCACACCCGCGCCCCCGACCGGAGCGCCTCCCAGCCCGCCCGCCCCATTGCGGTGCCCGTGAATCTGGCCGCCTGCCGCACGCCGGCTTCTCGCAGCCGCTCGCCCTCGCCGGGTTCGAGCGCCGCGCCGATCGCCAGAGCCAGGTCGTTGGGCGTGGGGTCGCAGGTGATCGCGCCGTCCCCCGCGACCTCGGGCATGGCCCCGCGGTTGCTCGCCACCACGGCGGCCCCGCAGGCCATCGCCTCGAGGATGGGCAGGCCGAAACCCTCGTACAGCGACGGCACCGCCACCACGGCGGCGGCCCGGTAGAGGTCGGCCAGTTGCCCGTCGTCCACGCGGCCCAGCCAATGGGCGCGGGCACCGCGCATGATCTCCTCCCCGCCGAGGGCAGACCGACCCACCAGCGCCAGTTCCAGGCCGGCGTCGCCGACAAGGGCCATCGCCCGGGCCAGGGCACCGATGTTCTTGCGGGGGTGGATGTCGCCCACTGCCAGCACGTAGCGCCTGAGCCCGAAGCGCGCGAACACGCGGTTGGCCGCCTCACCTGTGGCATCGGGGGTGAACACCGCCGCAGGGGAGGTGCGCACCACGTGCACCTTGGCCGGATCGATCCCGAAGACGTCGGTGATCTCCGCGGCCTCGGTGTGGCTGACGCCGATCACCACATCGGCTCGCGCGATGGCCCGTGGCACGAGACGCCCGAGCATGAGCCGGTCGCGGCGGCTGAACCACTCGGGGTTGGTGACGAAGGCCGCGTCGTGCACCACCACTGCCGAGGGGGTGCGCCCCCGGAACGGCACCACGTAGTTGAACACCCCCACATCGGCGTGCGTGTGCTCCATGGCCCGCGGCGCACCGCTGAGCAGGCGTGCCACATTGCGATCGGTCACCTGCAGCAGGGGCACCGCCGGATCTATTCGCTCGCGCGCCTGATCGTGGGCGATCATCGCCACCACTGAGTCGTCGGGGCCGGCCGTGGCCACGAGCGCATGGATGAG
Source organism: Bifidobacterium breve (assembly GCA_945861935.1). Lineage (GTDB taxonomy): Bacteria > Actinomycetota > Thermoleophilia > Miltoncostaeales > Miltoncostaeaceae > SYFI01. The sequence goes on from CAMAVU010000001.1 coordinate 110,089, forward strand.
GCTCTCGATCCAGCGTGCATTCCCCGCGTCGCCAGCGGTGGGCTGTGCCACGGCATGGGCGTCCACGGCCACCCTCATCGGGGCAACCCCAGGGCCTCGCGCCACACGTCGGCGGTCGCGTGCGCGGTTCTGGCCCACGTGAGTTCGGCGGCGCGCACCCGCGCAGCCTCGCCGCCGCCGACCAGTTCACCGCGGTCTGCCAGCAGTTCGGTAAGTCGCGCGGCGAGGCCCTCCGGTGAGGCGTCCTCGATAAGGAACGCCCCCGAGCCTGCCACCTCGGCCTGAGAGGAGTTGTCGGCCACCAGCACCGGGCACCCGTGGGCCATGGCCTCCACGATGGGCAGGCCGAACCCCTCGTATGCCGACAGGCTCACGAACAGCGTGGCGCGGCGGTACAGGTCGTGCAGGTCCTCGTCGCTCACGAAGCCCAGCAGGTCACAGCCCGGCCCGCATCGGGCACGGGCGCGGGCCTCGTCGCTGCCCCCGGCACCGGCGATGACCAGCCGGCAGGCGGGGGGGGAGGATGGGGCCGCGGTGAAGTAGCGGGCGTGGCCCGCCATCAGGTCGAGCACGCGCTTGCGCGGCTCGAACTCCCCGACCGCCAGGATGAAGGGTTCACGCGCGGGCCGGACGGCCTGCTCGTCGGGAGCAGCCCCGAGATGCACCACGCGGATGCGTCGCCGCGGCACCCCGTAGATCTCCTCGATGTCGTGGGTGCCCGCTTCGGTGGTGGCCACGAGGAGCCGGGCGCGCCGGGCGGTCCGCCGGCCGACCGCCGATGCCCACGTGCGGAAGCCCCTCGGATAGGCCTCCGGCATCCGCTCGAAGGCGAGGTCCTGGATCATCACCGTCGTGGGTGTGCGCCCGCGCAAGGGCCCCCAGTTCATCGGTACATGGATCAGGCTCGCCCCGCGCTTCCGTGCTGTGCGCGGCAGCAGGATGCCCAGCCAGAGCATGTCGAGAATGAGGTTGCCGAGGCCGGTGATGGTGTTCCGGCGCGGCAGGCCCCGTGGGCCGCTCACCCACTGCACATCCATATCGGCGGGCGGGTCAGCCCGCATGGCCTCGCGCGTCCCCGTGATCACGCGGGCGATGCCGGTGCGCCTGCGGTGGGCCAGACGCTGGTCCACGATCACGAGGGGACGGGTGCGCCCGGGAGTGGCGCTCACCGTGCCAGGGCTTCGTCGTAGGCCTGCACGACCAGCGCGGTGGTGCGGTCCCAGGAGAAGTGCCGTGCGCGCGCGGGTCCCCCGGTCCCCGCAGCCCTCCCGACCCCGGGCTCCTGCCAGGCCTCGGCGATGGCGTCGGCCCAGCCCGCGGTGTTGAAGGGGTCCTCGTACCGTGCGGCACCGCCTCCCACCTCACGGAGGGCGGGTGTGCCGCTCGCGATCACGGGTACGCCGGCTTCCATGGCCTCCAGCACCGGCAGGCCGAAGCCCTCCTTGAGGCTCGGCACCACCACGGCCACCGCGCCCTGGCGCAGCGCCGCCAGATGCGCGGCGGGCACGTGGCCCAGAAGGTCAATGCGGTCCAGCACCCCGGTGCGGTGGGCGAAGTCGCGCACCAGGCGCACCCGGCGTCCGCCCCACGGACCCGTCATCACCAGACGCAGGGGCTCGGGCAGCATGGCGAGGGCGCTGATCACCGGCCATGGGTTCTTGTGGGGCTCCAGGCCCCCGCTCATCAGGATGTAGGGGTCGGTCGGTACCTCGCCCGCCGGATGCACCGCGGGCGGCGCGGCCAGGGGCACGATCCGCACGCGTGCGGGGTCAACACCCGCAAGGGCCACGGCGTCGTCGGCGGTCTCCTGCGAGATGCACAGGACGAGGCGTGCCTGGGGCAGGCGCCCCATCCAGCGGCGGTAGGCGGCGGCCTCGGCCGTGCGCCCGGCGCCCGACAGGAACAGCCTGGGGTATGCCGCCGGGATGAGGTCGTACAGGGTCACGACGCACGGTACGCCTGCGGGCAGGAGTTCGGGCTGCGTGGCGTGGAACAGGCGCGGCCCCAGCCTGCGCACGTGGCGCTCCACCGTGGCCAGCGGCCACGGGTCGGGAATGCGCCGCACGCGGAAGTCGGGCCAGCGCACCGAATGGCGCTCCGGGACGAGCGGTGCGTTCACGCCGTCCCCGGCCACGAGGAACGCCGGGCGGCGATCGGCTGGCAGTGCTGCCAGGCCCTCGGCCATCCCCAGCACCGCCGCCCCGATGCCCCTCGCGGCGTGATCGCGATCGAGTGGGGTGGCATCGAAGAGCACTTCGGCGTTCATCGCGGGCGAGCGTACCCGGCCGCGGCCTGATGGACAGGCAAGGAAAGTGTTGTCGAAGGGTATGAATCACGCTCGCGGGTGGGCGTCACCGGACGGCACGGGCAACCCTTGGGGTCTGGTCCTCCGCATGACATCGGTCATCGGTGCCTGCACGCTGTCGCTGGCTGCTGTGGCGATCGCGGCCCCGCTGCGGGTGCACGTGGGTCCGGTCACGTGCCGGGCCGGTGCCGCCTCCCTTCCCGTGACGGCATCCGGCATACCTGCGGGCACCACCCGGCTCGGGGTGACGGTGCGCCTGGGGTCGTCTCACGCACTGGTGGGACGCGCGGCCCGGGCGGGGTCGAGGCGTGGCACGGTCACCATGCGCGTGCCGCTGGATGCCACCGCTCTCTCGTCGTGCGGCGTACCCGTCGGCGACGCACTGGAGGTGCGGCTCGCGGCCCGGGTGCCGCACCGGGCCGTGCGAGTGGTCCGTGCACGGGTGGAGGGGCCGGATGCCCCACCCGCCCGGGAGGCGCCTGCTGAGCCCGGTGAGGATCCGGTGCACGCACCCGGGCCCACGCCCCCGCCTCCGCAGGCCCCTCCCATCCCTGCGCCTGCCCTGCCCGGCACGACCCGCGCCGTCTTCGGCACCGTCGGTGCACCTATCACCGAGGCCTCAGGCCTCGCGTGGAGCCGTTCAGCGGGCGGCCTGCTCTGGACCCACAATGACAGCGGCGATTCGGCCCGCGTGTTCGCCATGGGCTGGGACGGTGCCCTGCGCGCCACTCTGCCCCTCGCCGGGGTGAGTGCCCACGACATCGAGGACATCGCCCTCGGTACCGGACCGGGGGGCACGGAGGCGCTGTTCGTTGCCGACATCGGCGACAACGCCGCGGTGAGGGCCGGCGTGCGTATCTACCGCGTGGCCGAGCCGCTGGTGTGGGGCCTGCCATTGGGCACCATGCTGACAGCGGCCTCACCGCATGTGATCAGGCTGTCGTACCCCGACGGCGCCCGCGACGCCGAGGCCCTGGTGGCCGACCGCACCACGGGAGACCTCTATGTGGTGACCAAGCGGGAGGCGCGCTCGCGTGTGTACCGCGTCAGCGCCGCGCAAGTGGCAGCGGGATCGGGCGTGATGCACCTGGTGGGGGAGATGCCCTACGGGGGGGTGGTGGGTGCCGATGCCTGCGCCGATGGCACCACCGTGGTGGTGAAGACCTACGACGGGGTGCGGGTGCACGAATCGGCCGGGGGAATCGGTGCGGCCCTCATGGGCGAGGGGTCCGCCCGGCCATATGTGCGCGAGCCGCAGGGCGAGGCCATTGCCGTTGATCCGGCGTGTGAGGGATACGCGACCTTGTCGGAGGGCACGGGTCAGCCGATCGTGAGGTACGCGCCGTGAGGCGGAGCCTCCGGACCGGAGCGCTCGCAGCCGTCGCCGCGCTGGCCGTCGCTGCGCCGGCACTGGGTACGTCCGATATCGCCGTGGTGGGCGATCCGGGAGTGGACACCGCCAGCACGGCCGCGGTGGCGTCGCTGGTGGCGGGATGGTCGCCCGACCACGTCGTGCTGCTGGGAGACAACTACTACTCATCCGCCGGGGGGTCGGGCACCGGGAAGTACGACCGCACCGTGGGCCGGTACTACTGCGCATTCATGACGGGGGTCGCGAGCGGGCCGAACTGCGCGGGCGGCACGGCCGTCTGGAACCGCCTGTGGCCGATCGTGGGCAACCACGAGTACTCCGACGCCGGCATCTCCAACTATCTGGGTTACTTCTCGCTGCCGGGAAACGAGCGCTACTACGACGTGCGCCTGGGGTCGGTGCACGTCTTCATGCTCGACAGCGATGAGGCCATGCGGTCGCCGGCCGAGATGGCCGCGCAGGAGCAGTGGCTGCAGGGGGCGCTCGCGGCGTCGGATGCGCCCTTCCGCGTGGTCGCCGTGCACCACCCGCCCTACACCTCGAGTGTGCGTGGGCCGTATGCCGCGATGCGCTGGCCGTATCGCGAGTGGGGCGCCGATCTGGTGCTGAACGGCCACGACCACTACTACGAGCGCCTCGAGGTGGACAGCCTGCCGTATGTGGTGAACGGTGCGGGCGGGCAGTCGGTGACGCCATTCCCCGACACGCCGGGGGCCGGGAGCCGCGCGCACTACAGCGGGTCGAACGGCGCAATGCGCCTCACGGCCACCGATTCCTCTCTGACCGCGGCGTTCGTGTCGGTGGACGGCGTCACCCGTGACTCGCTCACCATCACCCGTCCGTCAGCGGTTCCGGACCCGGAGGTCGGGGGCGCACCTGCCGTGGCCGCGCGGCTCACCCGCCGACGTGTCGTCATCCGGGGATCAACCGGCGTGAGCGTGCCCCTCCGGGTGGCGCTGGCGGGTACCGCGCCCGGGGGGGTCACCGTGCGCGCCGCCGTGATGCTGAGCCGTTCGGGCACCGCACTGGGCCACGGGGTTGCCACCGTGCGGGTGGGCGCGGACGGCGTGCTGCCGGCGCGGGCCTCCGTGCGCGTGACTCTGGGCCCGTCGGTGGCGCGTGCGCTGCAGAGGGGGCAGCGCGTCGTCGTGGAGACGGTCATCACCGCAACGCCGACGGGTGGCAGCGCCACCACCACGCGTGCCACGGGTACCGCACTGGTGCGGTAGGTCAGTCCCAGACGGCCAGGCGCCGGGCGCGGCGGGGCAGGCCCGCCTCGAAGCGGTGGATCGCTGCATCACCCGTGATGAGTGGCAGGTCGAGCACGCGGGCGGTGGCGTAGATGAGGCGATCGGCGGGATCGACGGGGAACCCCTCATCTCCCAGTCCGGCCGCCGCCGCGGCGATACGCGGCGTCATCGGCGCCAGTTCACATGGGTGTGCCAGTGCTGTGTGCAGCCACCGTTCGCACGTCATGCGGGGATCGGTGAGGTGAACGCGGCCGCGGTCGAGGAGCATCGCGACCTCCCACATGCAGATGGCGGGCACGTGGAGCGTGACCCCCACGCCGATGAGCCGACCCGCCGCCCGGGGGATGCGGCCGGAATCCTCGATGACATGCAGCCATGGGTAGGTGTCGAGCACGCACGCATCGCTCATGCGAGGTCGCTGCCGTCCCACTCCCCGCTGAGGTCGTATGCGGCCATGTCGTCCGGCAGGATCATGCTGCCCCGCAGCGGATGGGTGGCCATGATCCCGACCAACTTGGCCACCGGCCGGCCCCTGCGGGTGATGACGATCTCGTCGCCCGTGTCGCCGACCTCGGTGACCAGGCGGAGCAAGCCGGTCTTCACCTCGGTGATCGGCAGGGAGCGGGTGGCCATGGGGCCCTCCTCCAGATGACCATTACGAATGACCATCAGGTCATCGCACGTGCACCCGGATGACCTTCGAGACCCCGGGCTCGATCAGCCACCCGCGCTCCCGGGGCACGCGGATGCGGAACGGCACGGTGAGCCCGCGTGCCTGGAAGCGCCAGGGGATCGAGAACGATCCGTCCGCCGCCGCCCGTGCATTCACCACTGGGCGCCAGGTCCCGCGGAAGGGATCGCGCCATTCGAGCACGATGGCCTTCCTCCCGCCGACCGCGCCGGGCGCCGGGTGCATCGTTCCCCGGAATACCACGGGCGCGCCATGGGCTCTCGCGTGTGTGCTGGATGCCATGAGCGTGACGGTGGCCTTCAGCCGCACCGCCGCACCGGGGCCGGTGGGCACGGGCACCACTGTTGATCCATCGGGCACGCCGACCTCAATGGGCCCGGTGCGGAGGGGGACGGCCTGGAGGCGGAAGGAGCCATTGGGGCCGGTGACGCCCGCGCCGATGTCCTGCCCGCCCTGGCGGGCCACCACCACGAAGCCCCCGAGCGCCTGGCCGATCCGGGAGAGCAGGCGGCCGGTGATGGTTGCGGGTTGACCTGCGGTGAGCGTGACCACCCGGTAGTCGCGGCCCTCCACGCGCTCGGGCCTGCCGCCGGTGACGGTCAGCGTGAGGGTGCCCTCGCGTGCCTGGTTGGCCATGTGGGGAACGGGCGCGACGGGCGCGGGCTGGGCACCCTGGGGCACCTCGATCTCCATCGCGCGCGCGTTGCCCGCGCCGTCGGACAGTTCAAGGCGCATACGCGCGCCGCGGTCCGGGATGAGGCCGCCATCAACTGTGGCGATGCCGCTGCCGTCCGACGCCGGGACCTGCAGGACGGTGCGCCAGGTCCAGCCGTCCAGCCATTGCAGCCGCGCGGTCTGAACTCCCGACCGGGCGTCCTCCCCGGACCACACCACCTTCAGCGTGCCATCGGCCTCCAGGCGGATGGCAGCGCGCGTCAGATCAGGCGGGGTCAGGTCGGCGCGCACCAGCCCCATGCGCGTCGCCGTGAGGGTCTCGGCGAACGGACCGCCATTCCTGAGCCGCAGGCGCACCACGTGCACGCCGTCGCTCATCCCGGTCAGGGGTATCTGCATGGCCTCGTATCCGGGCACTGCGGCGTGCTGGGCAACCGGTACCCAGTCCCCGCGTGCGCTGGCATCGCCCGCGGTGTTGATCTCCACCTCGAAGTCGCCGAGGCCGATCACCTGATCGAGGTTGTCGCTGAGAGTCACGTCGAGCAACAGGGTGGACGTCCAGTGCGAGGGGATGGGCTGGAGGTCGATGCGCGGAGGGCGGGTGTCCACGATCAGGGGCTCGGGGGCCACCTGCTGGCCGACGTTGCCCGCGGCGTCGCGGGCGGTCACGCGCCAGGCATGCACCCCGTCGGAGAGCCCGCCCCCCGTCGCCCGCGTGACGGACTTCCCGGCGCCCACCCCGGACAGGCTGGCCACGCCCATCCACGGCCCGTTCGCCGACCCGTCATGCATGGCATTGATCTCGGCCGTCACGTTCGCGAGGCCGCTGGTGGCGTCGGTGGCGGAGAAGGTGATCGCGGCGCCCGTGGCGCCCACGGGGTACTGCACGCCGGGCTCGCCCACATCGGGTGGTGTGCGATCCACGCGGATGGTCGTCTCCACCACCGTGCCGCCCGTGCCGTCGCCGTCCACCTCCACGCGCACCGGGTGGGTGCCGTCGGCGAGGCCGGCCAGCGGCACGTCCACGGCGTGCTGCCCCTGCCCGGGTGTGCCGGCCCAGCGGGTCTCCCCGGCCACCTGCACGCGCTGGCCCGCGATGCCGTCGCTCCCGAAGTTGTCGGTGGCCAGCCACCCGATCCGGGTGGTGCCCTGGTCCGCACTGACCCAGCCCGCGGGCACGCTCACCACCTGCGCCGACGGCGGGGCGAGATCGCGGATGACCGCGCCCGTGCCCCCGATCCACCACACCCGCGCGTGCTGCTGGCGGCGCTCGCCTTGGGTGAGCTCCAGCCTCACGTCGCAGGTGCCGGCGGGCAGGCCGAGCCCGTAGCCGCGGCCGCCCGCGGGCGACTGCGGCATGGCCGCGTCCCCCTCGCCCCACACCCGATGGCCGTTGGCGAGCACCCGCAGTCCCGCGCTGGACGGTGCGGCGTAGCGGAGTGCACTCCACTGCACCGATGCGATCTCGCTGCCCGGCACCGGGCATCCCCATCCCATGGTGAAGTGGGTGCCCGTGGGAGCGGCGGCGGTGGCGGGCGCGTTCAACTGCACGACTGCCGGGCTCGGCTGGGTGGCCGAGACCATGGAGCCGACCGTGAAGGGTGCAGGACCCTGTGGGTAGAGGTTGCCCTCCGTGGCCACGGCGGGCGCGGCGAGGATCGCCATGGATGCCGGCAGGGCCACAACGATGCGGCCAAGGGCCGCGGGCACACGCCGATGGGGCGGGGTGGTCATGGTCCGAACTCCAACTGCGGTTGCGTCGCGGGGCTCGCTGCGGGGGCGGATTCCGGGGCGGCCGTCCCCGGCTCGGGGTGCCGGGCCCCGGCGGCCGCTCGCGGTTCCTGCTGGGCTCGTGCGCGCTCCCCGGCCTGCCGACGGTGCTCCTCGTCGCGGGCGCGAAGGCGTTCGGTCGCGGCGATGGCATCGGCCTGGGCGGCGCTGATGGGGGTGGTCGAGGTGGCGCCCACCTGCGCGGTGCTTCGCACATGCGCGACCACGGGCCCGGCGGACTGCTGGTGATTGGTGACGGTGCGCGCAACCACTGGCACGCCCGCCACGCCGGCAACCGCGATGGCCACCGTCCCGACGCCGATCCGGGCACTCACCAGCGACGGGATGTCGAGCATGGTCTGCCATGCCTGGCCCACCGCGACCGTCAGGCGCGCCGTGCTGCGCTCAACGATGTCCACGGCGGGGCTCGTGTCAGGCACGGCCAGACCCACGGTCGCGGTGCCGACCAGCGCCACGGGAACCAGCACCATGATGCCGGCGTTCGTCTGGCGCCGGGCGCGCAGCGTGGCGCGGCACACCCCGCAGTGGCGCACGTGCCCCGCAACCGTCCGGCGCTCACGCGCGTCGGCCTCCCGGTCGGCCACGCGTTCGAGCGCCCCGGCCAGCCGCACACAGCGGTCGCCCGCGGCGAGGTCCAGGTGCCAGGCGTGCAGGCGCTTGCGGGCGTGCACGATGGATCGCTCCACCTTGCGATCCGTGTAGCCGGTCATCGAGCCGATCTCGGCGCGGCTCACCCCCGCGGTGCGGAGCAGCAGGCACACCCTCTCGGCCTCGTTCAGCGATGTCATCGCGTCCTGCAGGGTGCGGTAGCGCTCGCGCCACTCGGCCACGGCTGACGGCTCCCGCGCCTCGGTGCCGTGGTCATCCACCACGGTGGAGATCGCGTCGCCGGCGGGGCGCTCGCGCTGCCTCCGCCGGGCCAGAGTTGTGGCCTCGTTCCGGATCACCACGTGCAGCCACGCGATGAAGTCATCGAGCGGCCCGATGGGCCCCTTGGTCAGCGCGATCTCCATGCCGCGCTGGTAGGCATCCTCGGCATCCTCAAGCGAGGGGGCGAAACGCGCGGCGTACCGGAGAAGCCCCGGGGCCCCGGCCATCGCCGCCAGACACAGCCTGCGGCGGGCATCGCGCGCACTCTCACCGACCACGGGTGCGGCCAGTCGCGGTGCGGTGTCGGATGCGGCGGAGTTCATCCCTCTGGGGATCAGTGGATCGAGGAGTCTGGCAGCACGATCATTCCCATGCAACGGTGATTGCGGCCGGCGTCTCCGGCAGCATCTGTTGCACCAACGCACGGGGGCGGGCCTTGCTCCCCACTTCGGCCTCAAGAAAACCTCAGGTGCCTGGCACCGGGGTCGCTCGGAGCGGGAAACCCGCGCGTGGGGTGGGGTGGATCGCACCCGCCCCGCACCTCTGCTGTGAGGCACAGAGCGGCCTCGGGCGACCCTCAAGAAAACCTCAGGTGCCTGGCACCGGGGTCGCTCGGAGCGGGAAACTCGCGCGTGGGGTGAGGTGGTCCGCACCCACCCCGCACCTCTGCTGTGAGGCACAGAGCGGCCTCGGGCGACCATCAAGAAAACCTCAGGTGCCTGGCACCGGGGTTGTCCGGGGCAGGAGACGGGCGCGTAGGCTGGTGGCCGTGACCCGGTCCAGACCGCACATCCGCCGTGAGACGCGGCGTATCGCGATGTCGGAGGTCGACGTCAGCCAGATCCACTTCGTCACGGCGTACCGTTGGATGGACCGGGGGCTCTGCGAGTGGCTCGCCGACCTGGGGTGGCCGTTCACGCGCCTGCTCGAGGAGGGCATCGGGATTCCGATCGTCGATACCCGCTGCCGTTTCGACCGCCGCATCCTGCTCGACGACATCATCACCATCGAGACGTCCGCGGGAGGCATCGGCACGACCTCGTTCCGCAGCCGGCACCGGTTTCTGCGGGGCGACGAGCTCTGCGCCGAGGGTGAACTGACCCACGTGTGCATCGAGCGCGGCGGTCGCACGCCGGTGGCCGTGCCTGACTGGTTGCGGGAGGCTGCAACCGGGCAGTGATGCGCGGGGGCGCCCAGCGGACGGTGGTGCCCTGCTCGGCCATGATCGAGCCGGCGGCGGGAGAGTCATCAGGGCGTGCGCCGGTTGACACACGTAGGTGTGGAGTCGTCACGGGTTCCTGCGGCACGGTTGCAGACGTCAGTGCAATCCCCGGAGGACCGGATGAGCGCCATTGCCAAGGTTCCCGTCCACGCCTGGATCGTCCCGGGTTCGTTGGCCATCGCCGAACGGCCCGGAGGGGGCGGGCGCAGCCACCGCATCGCGCGCCGGAACGGTGAACTCGAGTGGTGGCACGATCAGGGGGTCCGTACGATCGTCTCGGCGATGCGCAGCCGGCACTGCCTCATCGAATACGCCCAGAAGGGCTACGGCGTGCGGTGGCACCCGCTGAAGGACCTCGTGCAGGGTCGCGCTGAGCTGCCGCGCCTCGCCGACGATGTCGCGTCCGTGATGGCCCGCGAGCCCGGGGCGGTGCTGGTGCACTGCGACCGGGCAAGCGAGTGGCTGGCGGCCATCGACGCCTCCATCCGCCTGAGGTTGGGGCTGGCGGGTGATGTGGCAGAGGCGCTGTTACAGGCCGAGGCCGACGGGCTCCCCGTGGGCGCCTTGGCCAGCGAGTTGATGGACGTGGGAAGCGGGCCGCCGCCGGCGTGACCCGGGAGTGGGGTACTCCGGGTCACGCGGACGTGATCGATACCGACCGGCCGATGAGCACGGTGCGGCGCGACCACGACAGGGGCGACGCGCAGCCCCGGTGCCAGGCCCGTCATGCCGCGGCGGGGGAGATGATGATGCCCCCGCGGGAAGGGGACGGCGGCCCGGAGCCGTAAGGATCTCGTGAGGACTGCGTACCGAGCCGCCACACGGCTTGCCCGACGCCGCCATGCGGCCCTACCCTGCGGTTCGGCCCGGTATCCGCGCGTCTGACGAACCCCTGACGCCGCGCGACCCCGGCTGACCAACCCACATCGCTCCTGGAGGCTGCTCGCCGAATGCGCACCCGTATGCACACCGTGATGGCCCGAGGTGCTCTGGTGGTACTGGCAGTCGGCAGCCTGGCCGGGTGCGGTGGGGTGGCGGCGCAGCCGGAGGTCATCGCCGGCGCCGTTGCGGGCGTACGCGCATCCTCCCCGCTTGCGGGCATCCAGGACGACCGCGTGTATCAGGTGCCCGTCGCCGAGGCCGAGTCGCGAGTGCAGACGATGGTGCGGATGGGTGCCAGGATCATCCGGGTGGACACCCGGTGGGACCTCATCGCCTCCCGGCGCCCGACGAACCCCAAGGACCAGAACGACCCTGCGTATGACTGGGCCGCCTACGACACCATCGTGGACGCTGCCGCGAAGCGCGGTGCGCGCATCCTCATGACCGTGTGGGGCACGCCGGCCTGGGCCGCGGATCCGGCGGCGCCGAGGTCGACGCGCTTCCCCGACTTCTCACGACGGCCACGGAGGGCCGGGGACTACGGCAACTTCGCCTACGCACTCGCCTCGCGTTACACGCCGCGTGGCGTGCGCGACTGGGAGATGTGGAACGAGCCCAACATCCCGCTGTTCCTGCGTCCCCAGTTCGCCAAGGTGCGCGGGCAGTGGGTGAACGTGTCGGCGGGCACCTACAGCGCCATGGCCAAGAGCTTCTACGCGAACGTCAAGCAGGTGGACGCGGATAGCCGCATCGCGGGTCTGGTCACCGCACCGGCGGGCGACCAGTGCCCGTCGTCGTGCCCCGGCAGCGCCGACGCGCGCACGAGCCCGTCCGGTTTCCTCGCCGCGCTCAGCACGTCCGGTCTGCGCCCACCCATGGACGTGGTGAGCCACCACCCGTACCCCATCACCACGCCGCGCGACACGAACTTCGCGGGCTCGTCGTATCGGGACCTCTACAACCTCGACCGCTTCCAGACAGAGGTGGACCGCACCTATCTGCGGGGCAAGCGGCTGTGGCTCACCGAGTTCGGATTCGCCACGCGGAAGGTGGGCGAGTACTCACTGTTCGTGAGCGAGGCGGAGCAGGCGCAGTACCTGCAGGACGCCTACCGTCGCGTGCGCCCGAACGGCCGGATCGGGATGTTCGTCTGGTACTTCCTGCAGGACAACGCCGCCTGGGGATCGGGTCTGCTCCAGCAGGACGGCACGCCGAAGCCCGCTGCCGAGGTCTTCTCCCTCCCGATGTCGCTCCTGTCCTCCGCACCCATCAGCCGCGGCGGGCGGGCGACGCTCGTGGGCCAGGTGCGTACGACCCGTCGGGCCACCGAGGTGACCGTCCAGCTCAGGAATGACGATGGCTGGACCGCGGTGTCCCGGGTGACCACCGGCCGCGACGGATCATTCGCCGTCACGGTGCGTCCGTCGGTCACCACCACCTATCGCGCGACCTGGACCGGCGACGTTCCGAGCGGAACGCGCCAGACCAAGACGTCATGGCCCGTCACGGTCCGGGTGACGTAGGCGGTAGCCTGATCCGGTGAACTCACCACCACCACCACCTCCGCCGCCCGGGCGAAGTGCCGCCACGCCCCAGGAGGCCGGTGAGCGGCTGGCCTCGCGCGATGTGAGGTTCGTGCCCATCCTGCGGGGCCGGCAGGGGCGCGACTACATCCGGCGCGCGTTCAGCGTGGTTGCGCTCGTGGCCATTGACGTGTCGTCGGTGTTCCTCGGGCTGTACGCCGTGCTGGCGTTCAAGCTGTTCCTCCAAGGGCAGGCGATTGACTCGGGTGCGATCTGGTCGGTCGAGCAGAAGGCCCTGCCGCTCGTCACCATCACGTTGGTGCTGGTGTTCGCCAAGTACGGCATGTACGCCGAGCGCGAGCAGCGCGGTGGTTCCAGCCGCGTCCTCTCAGCGGTGACGGTGGCCACGCTGATCGTGCTTGCACTGGTGGTCGCCAGTGGGTGGCGCTTCAGCACCTTCTACATCTTCTACTCGTCGTGGTTCGTCATCTCGGTGCTGGTCATCGTGCTCCGCGCCTCATGGGACAGCGTTACCGCCCTGGTGCTCGACTGGGTCCGGTTCGAGCGGCGGGCCCTGCTCGTCGGCTCCCCCGACATGACCACCCCCATCGCCGAGAGCCTCATCCGTTCGAGCACCGACCGGCACGGCGTGGCCTACCGCGTGGTCGGCACCCATTCGCTGGTGGCGGGTGTGGGTGCCGACGCCGGACCCCCGGCGGCACGCGAACTCGACCTGCTGCTCGACCCCGGGCGGATCGATGAGGTCATCCTTGCCGGATCGGCCGGGCGCGACCAGGCGATCCTGGACCTGCTCGATGTCTGCCGCCGCCGGGGTATCCCGGTGCGGTTGGCCCCGACCACGGCGCAACTGCTCTCGCACTCCATCCGGGCAGTGCCCGCGCCCGGGCTGCCGTTGTTCGAGCTCCGGCCGCCGGTGCTGAGCGGCATCGCGTTCCTCGCCAAGCGGGGCTTCGACATCGTGGTGGGCGGGCTGCTGGTCATCGTGCTGTCGCCCGTCCTGCTTCTCGCCGCCCTGGCCATCTGGTTCGAGGACCGCGGTCCGGTCATCTACCGCAACCGGCGGATGGGCGTGGAAGAGCACCAATTCGACTGCCTCAAGTTCCGCACCATGCGCGTGGGTGCCGACCGGATGCAGGGTGACCTCGAACACCGGAACGAAGCCGACGGGGCGCTGTTCAAGATCAGCGACGACCCGCGGGTCACGGGGGTTGGTCGTGTCCTGCGTCGGTTCTCCATCGATGAACTCCCGCAGTTGTTCAACGTGCTCCGCGGCGAGATGTCGCTGGTGGGCCCGCGGCCGCTGCCCGAGCGCGACTACCTGCTGCTCGACGACCTCCACAGGAAGCGCTATCTCGTGCTGCCCGGGATGACGGGCCTGTGGCAGGTGAGTGGCCGCGCCGACCTCTCGTTCGACGACCTCGTGCGCCTCGACTTCTATTACATCGAGACGTGGTCGATCTGGCTCGATCTGGTGATCCTGGTGCGCACCATCCCGGCCGTGGTGTTCAGGCGAGGCGCGTACTAGTGCCGCTGGCCGATCAGGGGGCGGAGCCCGACCCCGATGTGCTGCTGGCGCGGCTGCGCGACGGCGCGGGCGATCCGCCCCTGCCCCCACTGCGGATCGCCGATCCGGCCCCCTCGGACCGTCCCGGGGTTCTGGGCAGGGCCGTCAGCGGGTCACGACGGGCGGTGATCCGGCTGATCACGCCAGCCCTGGCCGACCTGTTGGCCCAGCTCGAGGCCGACCGCCACCGGATGCAGGCCGAGATCCGACGGCTCGAGGCACGCGTGGCGGAGATGGAGACGTCGCCGCCGCCCGGGGACTGATGGCGCCGCCCTGCCGTCCGGGATGAGTATCGCCTTCGTGGTGCAGCGGTACGGCGCCGAGGTGGCGGGCGGGGCCGAGGCGCTCGCCCGTGACACCGCACGTGCCCTGGTGCGCGCCGGGGAGGACGTGACGGTGTTCACCACCACCGCCCGCGACTACCTGTCGTGGGAGCCCTTCTACCCGGAGGGCACGTCGATGGATGACGGTGTGGTGGTGCGCCGCTTCGCCGTGGACCCTCCCGACCCCCGGCGCTCCGCTGCCCTCGTGCGCCAGTTGGGTCTCTCACCAGGGGACCCTGCCCTGGAGGCCGCGTGGGCCACGGCGCAGGGCCCGGTATCGCGAGGCCTGCTGGCCGCCCTGGCGAACCGCGTGGTTGTGTGCTGGACCTATCTCTATGCCACGAGCCAGATGGCCATGCCCATCGTGCGTGATCGGTCCATCCTGGTGCCGCTCGCGCACGAGGAGCCCATGCTGCGGTTCACGCTCACGCGTGGCGTCATCCGAATGGCCCGTGCCCTGGCCTTCATGACGCCCGAGGAGCGGCGGCTGGTGGAGGACACCGCGGGGGTGGGCGGCACGCCCGGGGTGGTCGTGGGGGCGGGGCTCGATCCTTCGCCCGACGGCGACGCTGCGCATGCCCGTGCGGCCCGTCCCCTGCCGCCCCGGTTTGTGCTGTATCTGGGCCGGGTGGACGCCGCCAAGGGGGTTGATGCACTCATCCGTGCGCACCGGGCCTATCGGGACGCCGGGGGCACGCTGGGCCTGGTGCTGGCCGGGCGCGAGGCACCGGGGACGCGCATCCCGGGCTGGGTCACCACCACAGGATTTCTCACCGATGGGGAGAGGGCCGACCTGCTGGCTGCCGCCGAGGTGGTGGTGCTGCCATCGCCATACGAGAGCCTGTCGCTGGTGGCGCTCGAGGCCTGGCGCGCGGGCAGGCCCACGCTGGGGAACGCCCGGGCCAATGTTGTCGCAGGCCAGACGGCACGCTCGGGCGGCGGCCTCCTCTATACGGGGCCCGTGACGTATGGTCGCCAGCTCGATCGGCTCGCGGCCTCGCCCGCGGAGTGCCTCGCGCTGGGCCGGAGTGGCCGGGCGTTCGCTGCCCACTGGACCTGGGATGCCTGCGTCGCGCGCTGGCGGGAGGTCATCGCGCTGGCTGGCGGGACACCCTGACACGGCCCCGCGGCCCCCTCGGCCATCCCCCGCGTACCTCAGCCGGGCCCGGTCTGCCGCGGGAGTGTGGGCAGCACCACTACTCGTCGGCCGTGGCATCCCGGAGCATCTGCTGGTAGGTGGCCAGCACCGCATGGTCGGTGTCACCCGTGATCGGCTCCCCTCTGAGCGCATCCCCGCACCGGGCCCGGATGACGTCCACGAGCAGGCCGGACACCATCCACTCGAAGCCCGGTGGTACGGGAGCGCGAACGCGTACCCAGTGGAGACCGTCACCCATGTCGTCGGTGCGCGTGATCATGGGGGCAGACGAGAACCTCACGCCGCCGGGCCCCACCAATTCCGCTGCGTCGGCCACGGCGCGGGCCACCGGCGCCACGTCGGTCACCAGGACCCCGATCTCCATGTCACGGGTGCCGTGCGGCAGGCGCTGTGCCCCCTTCACGAATGAGTTGGGCACGTACATGGTGTCGCCGGCCAGTGTGCGCACCACGGTCACGCGCAGCGACGCCTTCTCCACGATGCCCATCGGCATCGTGGAGTCCAGGACCACGAGGTCGCCCACGGCATACTGGTTCTCGAACAGGATGAAGAAGCCCGCCACGACGTCGGCCAGCAGCCGCTGCACCGCAAAGCCCAGTGCCAGGACGACGAGCGCAGACCCCGAGATCGCCGCCACGCTGCCGGCCCCGAACACCGCGGCCACGATGGCGGCGATCGCGGCGAGCACGACGAGGTAGATGACGCCCGTGGCCAGCGCCGAGAGCGCGGTTCCCCGCTGGCGGGCAGCGACGGTCTCGCCCTTCCGCATCACGTGGGCGACGGACCTGCGCTCGACCGCATGGACGATCCAGACACAGATGGCGGCCACCGTGACGATCGCACCGACCCAGATCAGGACCTCAGCCCACTCGGGCAGCCACGCGACATCGGTCGGCACGGTCGGGTCCATCCCTAGAGCACCGGCAGGTAGCGCTCGATCTCGAACGGCGTCAGTTGCACGCGGTACTCCTCCCACTCCGCGCGCTTGATCTCCACGAAGCGGTCGTGGGTGTGCTCACCGAACGCCCGCAGCAGCAGTTCGGATGCCGCCCCGATCTCGATGGCCTCACCCAGGGTCTCGGGCAGGCTCTCGATCCCGGCGCGTGCGCGCTCCTCGGGTCCCAACTCGTAGAGGTTGGTCTCCATGGGCACGGGGAGCTCGTAGCCCTTCTCGATTCCGTCGAGGCCGGCGTGGAGCAGTGCGGCGAAGGTGAGGTAGGGATTGCACGCGGGGTCGGGACTGCGCAACTCGGCCCGCGTGGTCTGCTCCTTGCCCACGGGGTACATCGGCACCCGGATCAGCGCCGAGCGGTTGCGGCGGCTCCAGGCGATGTACACCGGCGCCTCGTAGCCCGGCACGAGGCGCTTGTACGAGTTGACCCACTGTGCGAACACGCACGAGAGTTCCCGCGCATGGCGCAACTGGCCGGCGATGAATGCCTTGGCATCGGCCGACAGAAGGTCGGCGTCGTCGCCATCGAAGAAGGCGTTCCGGTCGCCCCGGAAGAGGCTCTGGTGAGTGTGCATCCCCGAGCCGTTCTCGTTCGCGAGGGGCTTGGGCATGAAGGTGGCGTACACGCCGTGGCGGTGCGCGACCTCCTTCACCACCGTGCGGTAGGTCATGACGTTGTCGGCCATGCGCAGGGCATCGTCGTACCGCATGTCGATCTCGTGCTGGCTGGGGGCGACCTCGTGGTGTGAAAACGCAACGTGGATGCCCATGGCCTCGAGGGCAAGGACGGTGTCGCGCCGGAGGTCGCTCGCGGCGTCGAGGGTCGTGAGGTCGAAGTACCCGCCACGGTCGAGCGGCTGGGGGTCCTCGCTGTTGGTGAAGTAGAAGAACTCGAGCTCGGGCCCGATGTAGAAGTGGTCGTAGCCCATCGCCTTCGCGCGCTCCACTGCGCGGCGCAGGATGTGCCGGGGGTCACCCTCGTAGGGCTCGCCGGAGGGCAACCGGATGTCGCAGAACACCCGCGCGACCCCTTGCTCGGCGGGTCGGTAGGGAAGCACCTGGAACGTGGAGAGGTCGGGCATGGCGATCATGTCCGACTCCTCGATGGCGTTGAAGCCGGTGATCGACGAGCCGTCGAAGCCCATCCCGCTCTCCATCGCGGACGGCAACTCCTCACGGGTCACGGCGAAACTCTTCAACTGCCCGAGCACGTCGGTGAACCAGAAGCGGATGAACTTGATGTCGCGCTCTTCGACGAGCGCGATGATTTCATCGTGTGTCATGGCGCGACGCTACCAAGGCGCCGACCCCCGAACCCCCGCAGCCCCGAACCCCGGCGGGGGTGTCTGGCACCAAAGGTGCCTGACACCGGGGTTCCACCCCCCGCGATACCGGGGTCGGCACCGCGACCCCCGAACCCCGGCGGGGGTGTCTGGCACCGCGACCCCCGAACCCCGGCGGGGGTGTCTGGCACCGCGGCCTCCGAACCCCCGCAGCCCCGCACCCCGGCGGGGGTGTCTGGCACCCAAGGTGCCTGACCCCGGGGGTCCACCCCCCGCCCCCTCGAAGGGGCCGGGGGGTGGTGGTGACCCAGCCCCTACTTCACGAACAGCATCTCCTGGTACCTCGGCAGCGGCCACAGGTCGTCGGCCACCGTGCGCTCCAGGCAGTCGGCGATCTCGCGCACCGATGCCATCGCAGGCAGCACGCGGTCGCGCATGTACTCAGCGTGCTTGGCCAGCGTCCCGTGCGGGTGCTTCGCGTTGACGGTCTCGAGCACCCGAAGGCGCGTGACGAACTCCTCGGTGAGGCTGCGGGCCTCGTCGGTGAGTGCGTCGATCCCGGCGTCCTCGCACAAGGAGATCTGCCGCAGCGCTGCCGGCAGGATGAGCGTCCGCGCCATGTCGGCGGCCGTCTCGGCCTCGATGTTCACCTTGGTGATGTACTGCTCGACGTACACCTCGTAGCGCGCCTGCAACTCGCGCTTGTCGAGCACCTTGTACTTGGTGAACACCTGCACGGTGCTGGCGGTGATGAACTGCGGAAGGGCCTCCGGAGTGGTACGGAGGTTCGGAAGGCCACGCCTCCCCGCCTCGGCGTGCCAGGACTCTTCGTAGTTGTCCCCGGCGAACACCACGCGACCGTGCTCGAGATAGACATCGCGGACGACCTCGACGACGGCCGTCTCCTCGCGGGCGCCCTTCCTCGCCATCTTCTTCCGCAACTCGCCGGCCATCGCGTCGATCGACTCCGCCACGATGGTGTTCAGCACCGTGTTCGTCATCCCGAGTTCCTGATTCGATCCGACTGCACGGAACTCGAACTTGTTCCCGGTGAAGGCGAAGGGGCTGGTGCGGTTGCGGTCGCCCGCGTGCAACGGCATCTGCGGCAGTACCGGCGTGCCGAGTCCCAGGAATGACTTGGGCGTGCTCTTGTGCGCCTTGCCCTTGGCGATGGCCTCGAACACCCGCTGGATCTCGCCGCCCAGATAGATCGAGATGATCGCGGGCGGTGCCTCGTTGGCACCGAGTCGGTGGTCCTGGCCGGCATTCGCCACGCTCGCGCGCAGCAGGCCCGCGTACTTGTCCACCGCACGGATGACCGCTGCGGCGAAGAACAGGAACTGGAGGTTGTCGTGCGGCGTGTCACCGGGCTCCAGCAGGTTCTGGCCGGTGTCCGTGGCCATGGACCAGTTGTTGTGCTTGCCCGAGCCGTTGACGCCGGCGAACGGCTTCTCGTGCAGCAGTGCCACCAGCCCGTAGCGGCGTGCCACGCTCTGGAGCAGCTGCATGGTGAGGTGCTGGTGGTCGGCGCTCACGCTCGAGATCTCGAAGATGGGCGCCACCTCGTACTGCGCCGGCGCCACCTCGTTGTGCCGGGTCTTGATGGGCACACCCACCCGGGCGAGCTCGTGCTCGGTCTCCAGCATGCAGGCCAGTACGCGCTCCGGGATGGATCCGAAGTAGTGGTCGTCCAACTCGTGGCCCTTGGGCGGCTTGGCGCCATACAGCGTGCGGCCCGTGTTGATGAGGTCGGGGCGCTCGTAGAAGTACTGCTCGTCGATCAGGAAGTACTCCTGCTCGGCACCGATGGTCGTGAACACACGCTGGGCGTCGTGGCCGCCGAACAGGTCGAGCGCCTTCAGCGCACTGGCGTTCAGGGCTTCCATCGAGCGCAGGAGGGGGATCTTGTTGTCGAGCGCCTCGCCCGTCCACGACATGAACCCCGTGGGGATGCACAGCGTCGCGCCGTTCGGGTTCTCGAGGATGAAGGCGGGGCTGGTCGGGTCCCACGCGGTGTAGCCGCGGGCCTCGAACGTGGCGCGGATGCCACCCGTCGGGAACGACGAGGCATCGGGCTCCGCCTGGATGAGCTCCTTGCCCGAGAACTCGGCGATGGACGTGCCCTCGCCGGTCGGCCCGTAGAACGAGTCGTGCTTCTCGGCCGTCGAGCCGGTCAGCGGCTGGAACCAGTGGGTGTAGTGCGTCGCACCCTTCGCCAGCGCCCATTCCTTCATCGCCGACGCGACGGCGTCGGCGATCGACGTGTCGAGCTCGGTCCCTCGTTCGATCGTGGCCTGCAACGTGCGATAGACGCTCTTCGGCAGGCGCGCGCGCTGGGCGGCCGGCCCGAACACGTTCTCGCCGAAGGGGTTGTTGTCGGGCACCGTCAGGTCGGCCACTTCGATGGTCGAGCCGTCGGCAATCCACTGTGCAGCGCCGAGGTTCTTGTGTCGCGTCGGCATGTGTGGTCCGTCCTCCTGAATCTGTTCGCGCGGTGCGCGGCGGCGGGTGCGGAGACCCCGGGAACGCGGTGCGCGCCGGACGTGGGTCATCCGGCTGGAGCAGGATACGGTTGGTTGCGCCCCGGGGCCGTCTTTCCGGGGCCAACAACCGGTCCCGGTGCCTTGTCCATATGGACAACCTCCCACCGGGGCAGGATCTGGTCGGGTTGGCCCCGGGGCTGTGTTTCGAGGGCCCGGGGCCGTTCCGTGGCGCCTGTCCACCCGGGCATCCGGAGTGTCGCCCCTTGCCCATGCCGCCAAGGTCCTTCATGCTTGACGGGTGAGCACGCGAGCACAGGCCCGGGCGGGGGCGCTGCGCAGCGCGGGCAAGTCCCTTTCCGACCTGCTCTCGCTGCCTGCGCTGGACGGCGCATTCATCGTTCCCACCGGAGCGGGCGATGATGTGCGCGTGGCCGCGGTGGTGCTGGATGACCCCGCTGCCCGCGCCGAGGATGCGGCCCTGCTGGTCTCGGTGAAGGGCGTGCCCAGATCAATCCCGCCCGGAGTGGTGGCGGTCGTCACACGCACCAAGGTCCCCGGCACGGCCTCCGTGCCGGTCATCGTCATCCCCGACGACCGTCCGTGGGGCGACGTGATCGGCGCTCTGTACGCGGCGATCTCGGGCCAGACCCGCGAGATGCAGGCGCGCGACGCCCTGCGCCGGGTGCTCATTGCCGGTCTGGGTGCCCCGGGCATCGCTGAGGCGGCCGCCGAGGTCCTGGGCGCTCCCGTGGCGATTGTTGATGAGTATCTGGACATCCTGGGCACCTCGGGGCTCACCGATTCCCGCGACGCAGCACTGGGCGGGGCGATCGAGCAGGCCCGCACGCACGGACCGGCCTCCTTGGTGGGTCCATTCCTCGAGGAGGGCATCAAGGGTGCGCATGTGATGAGGCTCGCCAGCCCGGGCTCTGATGATCTCGCCGGGGTGCTGGTGGTCTGGGAGACCCGGCCGGTCGCGGGTGATCCGGCGCTCGCGGCTCTGGCAGACGCCCTGCTGGTGGAGCGGCGTCGCGAGGACACCCGCGCGGACACCGAGGCCCGGCTGCGCGGCGAGTTGATCGAGGAGCTCCTGGCTGGCGAAGTGGTAAGCCGCGAGTCACTGGTGCGCCGTGCCCGGCATCTGGGTGCCGACCTGTCCAGCGGTGCGGTGGCCTTGGTGGGCACTCTCAAGGACCCGCACGAGCAGGGCAGGATCATCACGGATCCCCGTCTGGTCCGGCGGTTCATGCAGCAGACCCGCGGCGTTCTGGAGCTCTACTGGCCGAAGGCCCTCGTGGATTGGCACCAGGGTCTGCTCGTGGTGCTGCTGCCCAGTCGTTCGGAGGGTGAAGGGGGTGGGGGACCCGAGGCGCTCGCGCATACGCTGGCCCGTCGCCTTCTGGCGGCCACCGGCCCCACCGTGCCCGGGCTCACGCTTACGCTCGCGCTCTCCCGCCAGCAGGACGACCCCGAGCGCCTGGGGTCGGCCATTGACGAGGCCCAGCTCGCGCTGTCCATCGGCGAGAAGCTCGGCCGCGCAGGCGAGGTGGTGACCTTCGACGAGACCGGCACGTACAAGTTGCTGTTCCAGATCTTCGCCGACCGCCCGGAGGAACTCGAGAGCTTCTACGAGCAGACGATGGCCCCCCTGGTGCGCTACGACCAGCAGTACCAGACCGAACTCGTGGGCACGGTGGCCACGTACCTCGATCTCGACTGCAACCTGGCCGCGACGGCGCAGATGCTCTTCACCCATCGCCACACCATCCGGTACCGCCTCGATCGCATCACGGAGTTGGCGGGTCTGGACATCGGAAGGACCGACGATCGCGAGAAGCTGTCACTGGGGTTGAAGGCGATGAGACTCCTGGGGCGCAGGGTGGCACCGCCCATGCGCGAGAAGCCTCAGCACGGCACGAAGGCCGCTCGGGGTACAAAGGGCTGAGGACGTGCTCAGCGCTGGTGGGCACGGCTCCGGTCAGCCGGGGTGTTCAGAGGCCCATCCGCTCACCTCTGCGAAGGCGGTACTCAGCCGCACGGTGAGGGGGCCGGGGACGCCCCCGCCCACGGGCAGGCCGTCGATCGCGAGCACCGGAGTGACCCCGGCCAGCCCGTTGGTGAGGAACATCTCGTCGCAGGCCCGCCAGTCGGCCCCGGGTAGGTGGCGTACCTCAACGGGGACGCTTTCGGCACGGGCGGCTTCGAGCATCACGTCGCGGGTCACCCCGCCCAGAATGCCCTCGACCGGGGGGGTGAGCACGGTGCCGGCCCGCACCACGAACACCGTGGCCGCGTCCGACTCGCCCAGGCGACCGGCGTCGTCAAGCAGCAGCGCGTGGTCGGCACCCGCGGCCCGTGCGCGCCGGTGGGCCAGTCGGTGACCGGCGTAGGAGAGGGACTTGTGCTCGCGCAGTTCCTCACCGGGGAACCACATGCCCGTGAGTGATGCCACGGTGACCCCGGGGCGGGGGTCGGGCTGGTAGGGGGTCGCCTCCACCATCAGGGTGGGCCTCTCGGTGACAGTCACCCGGATGCGGTGCACGCCGGGGTCCAGATGGGCCAGCACGGCGGCCACGGCCTCGCGCACCTCAGCCCCGGCGGGCGCCTGTTCCAGACCCAGCGCCACGACCGACGCACCGAGGCGCGCGAGGTGGTGATCCAGCAGGGGCACACGGCGGTCCCGGGCGCGCATGGTGGCGAACAGGCCGTCGCCCCAGCGTACGCCGGGGTCGGTGATGGGCAGCGCCACGGCGTCGGGCGCCACGAATGCCCCGTCGAGCCACACGACGTGGCTCATGGCGCGTGGGCGCCGACGGCGGCGAGGAATGGCGCGGCTTTGCGCCACGCCTCCTCGCGCTCGGCCACCGGGTCGCTGTCCCACACCACTGCGCCTCCTGACCAGTATTGGGCACGCGGCACATCACGCGGCACCCAGGCGGTGCGGATCGTGACGTTCGCGTCGAGCGAGCCATCGGTGCCCACGGCCACCACGCTCCCGAAGGCGGGGCCCCGGCCAACGGGCTCGAGATCCCGGATGATCTCGAGCGCCCGCACCTTCGGGGCCCCGGTCACCGACCCGGCCGGGAACACCGCGCGCAGGATCTCGGCCGGGCCCACATTGTCGCGCAGGCGGGCGGTGATGCGGCTGACCATATGGTCGGCGTAGGCCGTCGCCAGGTGGCCCATCAGGGATGGCACCGCGACGCTCCCCGGCCGGGCGATACGGCCCAGATCGTTCCGGACCAGGTCCACGATCATCACATGCTCGGCCCGGTCCTTCGCACTCCTCGCGAGCGTGGCGAACTCGCCGGGCGCGGCGGTGCCCTTGATGGGCTCGCTCCAGGCCGTGCGGCCATCGCTCGCAACCATCCGCTCCGGCGATGCCGAGATGACGGTGCCCTCGGGAAGGTCCACGTAGGCGCGGTGCGCGGCGGGGCCGGCCGCGGCCCAGAGTGCACGCGCGAGCGCGGCGGGGCTGGCCGGCCACTCCGCGTCCAGCCGCTGCACGAGATTCACCTGGTAGATGTCCCCGGCCCGGATGAGTTCGCGGGCGCGCGTGACCGTCGCCTCGTACATGGCCCCGGGCAGTGACGAGCGCACGACGGTGCACGGAGGGGGCACGCGTGCCAGTCCGCCCGCCCGGGCATGGACGGCGTCCAGAAGTGCATCCACCTCGGGCCCCGCCCTCTCGGCCACCACCTGCGCCCCCCCCTGGTCGTCGATCACGATGACCGCGGGGTAGCGGGCGATGGTCCCGGCCGGTGGGCCGGCGTCGTCGGGAGGCGATCCGGGCAGCAACTCCACGGTGCTGGCCAGCCGGTCGGCCAGCAGGCCGATCCATCCGCCGGCCATGGGATCCGCCGCCGACCCGCGGGGGGCGGGACGCCTGAGGGCATCCCACACGTCGGCGCCGGTCGCACGCTGGTCCGGGCAGGCCGCCACGATCGTCCGCCCCAGGTGGTGCACCAGCACTGGCGAGTCGAGGTGCAGCACAGCAGCCAGCAGGGAGTCGGGCGACACCCGCGCGCCGGGCCCGAGGGCCACGGGGACGTGCCTGCGTGCGAGAATGGATCCTCCCGGCATTGCCCGCGACGCTACACAACGACGAGAGGGTTTCCCGACGTGCGCCACACCATCGCCTTTCAGGCCACTGCTTTCCAGGCCGCCCCGGTCGAGGTCCAGATCGAGGTGCCGGAGGGTGAGGAGGCCCCGGCCCCTGAGCAGGTCCCGTCGGCCATCATCGTGTTCCTGGGGGGGCCATCGGTGCAGGTGAGCGCGTTCGTGAGCACCACCGACGCCGAGAACCTGATGAGCGCCTTCACGCAGGCCGAGCCGATGCGCGGCGAAATGCCGCCCGAGGCCCAGGCCTGGGAAGCCGAGGAGACCGTCCTCCCGGCGGCCATGCTCTTCGGCGTGAACATCGAGAGTCTTGTGGGCGCGGCCGTCACCCCGCCGCATGTGAACCCCGAGGTGGGCATCGTTCCCCACTGGACCGTCCAACTGCAGGACGCCGACGGGTCGTCGGCTCAGGTGGCGGTGTCCGATGCGCTGTGCGTCACCATCATCCGCGCGCTGGCGCAGATCGCGAGCGGAGAGATCGGGCAGGGAGACGAGGACATCGCTGCCCTGAACGGGTTCACGGACCCCGAGGGCTGAGCGCCCCCCGCTCCGGATGATCTGACGGTGATCGGGGCTTCGATCACGGGGCCGTCGCGGCCGTGCGCTCCACCACCGATGGCGTCACGGGCGGCAGGGGGCTACGCGGTAATGGCCGCCTGCCTGCTGGCCACGGAGAGGCGCCGGACGGCGGCCACGAGATCGGAACCCCCATCCCGCGCCATGTCGTGGCCAGCACCCTCGACCACGTCGAATGTGCTGGCCCGTACCCAGAGGGCCAGCTCGCGCTGGTCGTTCGAGGGAACAGCCTTGTCGTCCTCGCCGGCAAGGATGGCCACGGGTGCATCCACCTGCGCGAGCGCACCGCGCCAGTCGGGACGGGTGGCCATTGCCTCGGCGGCCAGCGCCTGGCCCTCGTCGCGGTTCCGCTCCCGCAGCGCGCGCGCGATCAGCATCCAGCGATCCCGGCCATCCGGCTCCTCGCCACGCGCCCCGATGCCCGACAGCACCAGACCGCTCACAAGGCCGGGGTGCCCCAGCGCCAGCGCCAGAGCGGTGGCGCCCCCAAGGCCGATGCCCAGCATGATGGCGTCGCCACCCTCCCCGGCGACCAGACGGGCCACGTCGGAGGCGAAGTCGTCGATGCTCCACGGCCCCGCGGGGCAGGGCGATTCCCCGTGGCCACGCATGTCCGGAACCATCAGGCGGTGGTCGGTCAGGAGTGGCTTGAGGGCCTTCTGCAGGTCCTTGGCCGGCCGCCCGACGTCGTGGAGCGCCACCACCAGCGGGCCGTCGCCCTTGGTGGTGAAGGTCAGATTGATGGCTGGTGGCAGTGATGGCATACGACCCCGAAGCATACGCCCACACGGGGCATGGCGTCAAGCAACATGGCGATATGCAGGCATTCCATGCCCCAGCACCCCGGTGCCAGGCACTTAACAATCCCTCGGGATAGACCAAGAAACCCCGGTGCCAGGCACTTAACAATCCCTCGGGATAGACCAAGAAACCCCGGTGCCAGGCACTTAACAATCCC
>CAMAVU010000002.1 GCA_945861935.1 Bifidobacterium breve
CCTTCATCTCGATCAGGCATACCCGGGGCCACAGCAAGTCCAGGAACCGTCCCGACTGGGCCTGCTCGAATGCTGCGACCGCCCGGCGCTCCTGGCCGTAGCACGCGAACAACTCGTTGCAGAACGTCTGCGCCTCGGCGCGCTCGGACCCCTCGTACACGCTCCACTTGGCCGCGAACGGCTGGAGACGTCGGCGGATATCCTCGCCCGTCAGGCTCATGGGGGGCTTGCCCGCGTCAGAACAAGGGCTCCCCGTGCGCGACCGGCTCCTTCGGAACAGCGAAGTACGTCTTCTGCATCAGGAGACGGTGCAGGGCCGCCAAGTCCGCGGAGGCGGTGGTGAGCGCATCCACGAGGTGGGCGTCGGCACCATCGCGCGCCAGCGCGGTCGCGGCCCGGTCCGCCCGCTTGCGGGCGTCGGAAATAAACAGCAGAGTCTTCTCGACCTCGGAGAAGTGGGTTTCGTTCATGTCGCCTCCTCGCGAGCCCCATCCTAGGCTCACGCCCGGACGGGCAGTGTGGCCCGCGACGGCCCGTGCGTTCCGGAAGTGTGCGGTAGCGGCAACGCAGGCGCTCCTGGGGCGGCCCCGTCAGTCGAGGGGCCTGCCGCCACGCATGTCGGGGTGGATGCGGATCAGGCGGGGGTCGAGGTCGTCGAGTTCGCGCGCCCGGGCGACGCCGGGCAGGGCGCCGACCCGCTCGTAGTGGGAGGCCAGGGCCGGGCCGCCGAGGCGGATGTCGTCGTAGTGCTGCCAGCCCACGAGCATGTAGGCATAGATGTCGGCGACCCCCGGCTGGTCACCGGCCAGCCACATGTGGTCGGCGAGCCATGCCTCGAGGTGGGCGCCGTTCCGCCGCATCTGCTCCCGGCCCCCGGCCCGGAGCGACTCCTGCGCCGACTCATCCGGGGTGAGGTGGGATGCGCCCATGACGGGCCACCACCCGACGTGGAGAGTGTTGGCACACCAGGTGACCCAGCGGTAGTGGTCCGCCCGGGCCGGGGTCCCCACTGGGGGCGCCAGTCCGGCGTCCGGGAACCGATCGCCGAGCCAGAGCAGGATGGCGCCGGTCTCGGCCAGGCACACGTCGCCATCGCGGAGGGTGGGCACCCGGAGGAGGGGGTTGGCGGCGGCGAAGCCTGCGGCCTCGTCCCGGCGACGGGGGTGGACGTCCACCACCGCGTAGTCGGCGCCCGCACATTCGAGCGCGGCGCGGGCCGCGAACGACGACGACCCGGTGATCTGGAACAGGGTGATCATCGCCCGCTCCCCGGAAGGTCCATGAGCAACCGTGCCACTGCCCCGTAGTCGAGGGTGCCGTCCACCTGATCGAACAGGCGGCTCACCGGGTCGCCGATCGTGAGCGGCCGCCCCGCCAGCGCCCGTGCGTGGCCAAGGTCCTTCCGCATGTCACGCGTGCGGAATCCCGGACGGTGGTCGCCGTCCAGCACGCGTGGGAACAGGTGCCGCAACTGCCAGGAGTCGCCCGATGACGCCATGAGGACACGTGCCAGCACCTCGGGCTCCACCCCGGCCCGCTGGCCGATGCCCAGGGCCTCGGCGGTGCCGGCCGAGATCACGGCCGCGAGGAGGTTGTTCACCAACTTCGCCACGAGCCCCGCGCCGACCGGCCCGCAGTGGACACGCCGGGCCGGATCACCAATGAGATCCAGTACCGGTGCGGCGGAGGCCACACCCGCCTCGGTGCCGCCGCACATGACGGCCAGAGTGCCGGCCTCCGCGCCCAGGGGGCCACCGCTCACCGGGCAGTCGAGGTACTCCGATCCCCCTGCGGCGGCGATCGCGGCAGCCTCGCGCGCAGCGACGGGCGCAATCGTGGAGGTGTCGATGATGAGCGGTGGCGGTGCCGGTGCCGCCATTGCCTTGCGCACCACATCGAGGACGTCCTCGGAGTCGGTGACCGACACGAGGGCGATCGCGGCGCCGTCCACGGCCCCGGCGACGGACGTCGCCGGGGTGGCGGGCAGGCCCTCGGCCTTCGATCGCGTGCGGGCGAAGACGGTGACGTCGTGGCCACCCGCCGCAAGATTGCGGATCATTCCGGCGCCCATGAGCCCGGCTCCCACCACTGCCACGTGCATGCCCGTCACCCTAGTCGGCCCCCACCCTCGCCCATGCCCGGTGCCCCGTCGCGGGCCTCGCGCTCGCGGTCGGCACCGGCGGTAAGGCCGCCGCGCCACGTGCAGCCGGGGCAGCGCTCCTCACCCTCGAGGTGACCCTCCGCCCAGGCGCGTGCCGCCACCATGGGCAGCACGCGATCGGCGGGTCGTCCCTCCCCGAGAAGCCCGAGGGCACCAAGGACAATGGACACGAGGATCGGATCGGACGGGGCGGGGAATGGCGGCTCAGGGCCCGGGAGAGCGAGCCGGGGTACCGGTCCCGCCCCCCCGGATCCGGACGCCGCGGCGATGGCCGCGGCACGGCCCGCGCCCCGCGGGAAGCCGCACGCGCCGTCGCACCCGGGGCAGTGATCCTCGCCATCGAGGTGGCCCTCCATCCACGCGTGCACCGCCAGATCCACCACAGCCTGTGCGGAGGAGGTCTCACCGGCGATCCGCGTGGCACGCCCCAGCAGCGCGGCGAGCACGACCGACGCGGCGTCCGGGGCCGGGGGGACCTCGACGTCCCCCGAGAAGAGCGGGTGGCCGACGGGCCGGAACGGATGGGGAGCGTCCACCGGGTTCAGACGGCAGTGCGCCCGAGGCGCCCGGCCCCCCAACGCCACGCCGCCAGCACAGCGGGCGCCAGGGCGAGCGCGGCGATGTCGAACAGCACGTAGCCCGCGGCCGCCCCGCTGGGAGGGTTGCCGTTGCCGATGCCGAGGAACGGAACGCTGGGCTCCCAGTACCAGGTGGACACGTACGTCCCCCAGATCTCGAGGAAGGCCACGAAGAAGAACACGCCGGCGTAGAGGGCGGGCGCGCGCCCGATGAGCAGGAACACGATGAGGAACGCAATGGCGATGGCGCCCGCCACGTCCACCCTGCCGAGCGCTCCGGACAGGCCGACGATGCCCCAGGCACCCGCACCGGCGATCGCGGCGCCCACGACGACGCGCGGGTGTGCCCGTGCCACGCGCGTCTGGGAGAAGCGGTATCCGGCCAGATACACCAGCCCGTGCCCGGCGGGCACGAACATGGGGAGGTTGCCCAGCCGGTACGCGTACACGCCGAGGAGGATCGAGAAGACGACCTCGGCCGTGGTGGCCACCACCACGACCACGACGACCCGGGCGCGATCCAAGGGTTCCAGCGACACGCAGGCCGCGACCAGGACCGCCCAGGCGACGACCGACAGCAGCACCTGCCAGCCCGGCCCACCGAGGGAGTCGAGCCAGAGGCCGAGCGAGGTGAAGGCCACCAGAAACGGGATGAAGACGCGCGGACGCGCGAGGCCCGCGACCACGGCGACCCATGGGCGCCCGAGGGCGGGAAGTGGCGACTGCGGTCGCGGCGAGGCGTCGAGGCTGGTCACGGTGACGGGGCCAGAGCCGGCCGTATTCCCGGGCGGGGGGATCGGCGGTCCGGGAGACGACTAGCCCTCGCGGGGCTCCTCGGCATCGGCCTCCATGGACCGGGCCGCGTCGGCGGGCACCTCGGCCCGGGCGCGCTCCTCAGCCTTCTCGAGCGCCTCGATCGCGTCGAGGCGCGACAGGACGTCGTCCCCGCCCTCCATGGTCCGGAAACTGCTCCGGCGCTCCCGCTTCGCCTTCGCCATCAGAACCTCCCCGTTTGCGAGGGAGATCGTACTCGCCTGCCGCGGCGTTTCCGGAGTGCACGGTGCCCCGGACGGCCGACGCGAGCGGTGGCCAGCGCCGTGACCAGACGCTCGTCGGCGGGCGGGAAGGCGTAGGACG
The DNA here is from genome assembly GCA_945861935.1 of Bifidobacterium breve. Lineage (GTDB taxonomy): Bacteria > Actinomycetota > Thermoleophilia > Miltoncostaeales > Miltoncostaeaceae > SYFI01. Next base: position 3,877 of record CAMAVU010000002.1, read on the forward strand.
GCAGGTCCTCGCAGCGCACCCACCGGAACTGCGGGCTGACCAGGGCACGCGGGCGTTGCCCCGGGGGGTACGAGCATTCGTAGAAGCGCAGACGGAGGCGACCGGCGGCCTCCTGCCAGATCATCCGGGGTGCGACGACCTCGATCCCAAGTTCCTCGCGCAACTCACGCCGGAGTGCCTCGATGTCCCCCTCCCCCGGGTCGCGCTTGCCACCGGGGAACTCCCATCGCCCGGCGTGGCCCGAGCCATCGGGGCGCTGAGTGATGAGAACCCACGGGCCCTGCCGGATGACCGCCGCCACCACGACGATGATCTGGCCGCGCCGTCTCATCGTGCGCTTCCCGCAGACACCAGAAGCGATCCCCGGCGGTCGGCGAGTCCCTCCGCCACCAGGCCCTCGGCCGCCTCGGGATCGGACGCCACGGGGACCCGGCCATCCTCCGCCAGCGCACGCAGCAGGAACCCCCGCCGCTGGCGCAGGGACCCCTCGTAGCGGGCCTGCCGCCGGGTGCGCGGCGTGACCTCGTCCACCACGCCCGCATCGGCGGCGGGGCACCCGGCGCGCACCGGGCACCCGCCATCGCACCGCGGGGCACGGGCACGGCAGTATTCCCGCCCGAGGTCCATCATCGCCTGCCCGGCGTCCCACGCGCGCCCGCGGGGTGCCCCGGGCCAGCCGCCGGGAAAGCGCCGCGCCACGACCCGGCGAACGTTCACGTCCCCGGGGAGGACCTGCTGCCCATCGGCGAAGCAACGCAGGGCGTCCGCCGTGTATGCGCCGACGCCCGGGAGGTCCTCGTAGCGATCGGAGGACGGCCATCCCGAGGCCGTGACGATGGTGGCGATCGCGTGCAGGTGGCGTGCCCGCCGCGGGTACCCCAGACCCTGCCACGCCGCAAGCGCGTCGCCCACCGTCGCCGCGGCCAGGTCTGCGGGGACCGGCCAACGGCGCATCCACTGGTTGTAGTACGGGATGACCCTCGATACCGGCGTGGCCTGCAGCATCACCTCCGACACCAGCACCGCCCACCGATCGCGTGTGCGGCGCCAGGGCAGGTCAGCACCCTCACGGCGGAACCATCCGACGAGGTCACGCACTGCGTTGGTGTCGGGTCCGGGGGTCACGGGGTGAGTCTCCCACGCCCGGGCAGCGCGCTCACGCTGCTGCTGCTGCCTCCGCACCCCCGCGCGCCCTCTGACCAGCGCCATGCTGGCCGAGGTGCATCGCCGCATCGAGCGTGGTGCCGGCTCCCACCGTCAGAAGGCCGATCAGCGCGATCAGGACGTGCGCTGTGGCCTCGGCGTCGTCGAGCGCCCGGTGGGACGGACGCACCGAGGCGCGCGCCCAGTGTGCGAGGGTCGCGAGGTCATGGCGCGGCACCACCCCGGCAAGCAGACGGCGCGACAGGACGAGCGTGTCGAGCCATGGCTGCGTGAAGTAGCCATCCCGCAGGCGCAGGCGCTCGTAGTTCAGGAACCCCAGATCGAACGGTGCGTTGTGCGCCACGAGAACGTCCTCACGGGCGAAGGCGATGAATGCGGGCAACGCGACCTCGATGACCGGCTGCCCCGCCACCATCGCGTCGTTGATGCCGGTGATACCGGTGATGTGGGATGGAATCGGGTGCTCGGGGTCCACCAGCGTCGAGAACCGCTCCGTGATGCACATCCCCTCCACCCGCACCGCACCGATCTCCGTGATGCCCGACGAGCCCGGGGCACCACCCGTGGTCTCGATGTCCACGATGCAGAAGCATGTCGTCGCAAGGGGTGCGAGCTCCCTGGCGCCGCAGGCATCGGCGATGCGCTCGCCATCCCAGGCGAGACGGGCGTCGCCCGCGGCGATGTCGCCGGCCAGACGCCGCGCAACCGGATCCGGGCACCCCGCGAGGCCGAGCGCCCCAGCGGCGACCTCGCCCGCCGTCACCGGCCGCCCCTCACGGGTGATCAACGCGCGCACGCGGTCACCGGCCGTGTGGGCGCCCTCGGAGCCGGGCGTGGGCAGTGCGGACGGGATCATCGGCGGCGCAGGGTCTCCCATCGGGATGGATCCTACGAATGGGTCCCGACGCGCAAGGGGCCGGCGCGCCCTCCAGGGGTAGCCGGTCGGCCGGACCGGCCCGCTGCCGGGGGGATCGCCCGGCTACCGGCGGACGCGGCGGGGTACCGTCGCCCTCGCCGCCACCTTGACACCCGGCATCGCCACTGCGACCACCAGGCGCCCGGCCCGACGGGGCACGGCGAGGAGTGCCTTGCCGTCGGGACGGCTCGTGGTGGTGACGCCCTTCCCGTTGGGAAGGCGTGCCCGCAGGGTGACGCCGGACATCGTCGCTCCCGCGGCGTCGCGGACCGTTGCGATCCAGAGGTCGCCGCGCGTCGGATCGATTCCTGCGCGCTGGGTGAGGGCGCGTCCGCCCCGGGTGAGCACGACCGTGTGGGGCACCGGAACGGGTGCGGCGCCCACGCCTGCGCAAATGGGGCCGGGGTCGCCCAGACCCGCGTACTGGAAGATGGCCCCGCCGATGGCCTCGGCCATCTTCTGGCGGACGTCCGGCTGCGCGAGGAGCGCGACGTCCGGCTCGGCCGAGAGAAACCCGCCCTCCACCAGGATGGAGGGCATGGTGGTGTTCCGGAGGACGTAGAAGGAGCGCTCCTTGACGCCACGGTCCGGCAGGCCCAGACACAGGACCAGGTTGCGCTGGACACCCGCCGCCAGCAAGTGGGTGACCTCGGGTGCCCCGGCCTTCAGGTAGGTCTCGGTGCCGGACGCAGTCGTGTGCGCGCTGTTCTGGTGGATCGAGACGAAGAGGGTCACAGCGGCGGCGTTGGCGGCGTCCGTGCGCGCCTTCAGATCGGCCTCCTGGTTCACATAGGGCACGTCGCCGCCCGCGTTGTCGGTCGAGCGCGTCATCAGGGTGGGGAACTGCCGTGCCAGAAGCCACGCATTCAGGCGCATCGCGACATCGAGGTTGGCATCCTTCTCGTAGATCACCGGTCGCAACTGTGCGTTGAAGCGGGGCGGCAGGCCCGTCTCCGCACCCGGGGGCAGGATCCCCACGGCGCCGGAGTCGTCCCCGCCGTGCCCCGGGTCGATCGCGACCACGGGCAGGGAGGCTGCGGTGGAAGCCGCGATCAGGGATGCCAGGAGCGCGGTCAGGAATGTCCGTCGGTGCCACACGGCGGTCATATAACCCGCTGGCCCGGCGTCGGGTCGGGCGTGTGTCGCGCGGGCACCTCCGTGGCGGGGTGCGCCGGGACCGCCGGTACCCTCATCCCCCATGCCGCGCCGACGCACGATGGCTCTGGCCGCCGGGGTGCTGGCCGCCATCCCCATCGCCGCCTCCGGGGCAACCGGTGACGTCAGCCGTCAGGGCTTCCTGCCCACGGGGGTACCCGCCGCGACCGACGTGGAGGGCGCCGCGTTCTCCGCGGAGGGCAGGCACCTCCTCATCACATCCACCGCACCGCTGAGCGGGGTCCCGACCGGAGGGTTCCGCCAGTTGTTCGTGCGCGATCTCGTCACCGGCCGTGCGCGCATGGCCTCCGCAAGCGCCACCGGGGAAGCGGCCGATGCAGCGGTTGACGATGATGCCGGCGCGCGCACCTACGGCGTGTCCGGGGACGGACGGTTCGTGGTGTTCTCATCCACGGCGCGAAATCTGGTGGCCGACGACGAGAACGGCTCGGCCCGGGACGTGTTCCGCAAGGACATGCGGACAGGCCGCATCATCATCGTGTCGCGGGACCACCGGGGTGCCCAGCCCGAAGACGGGGTCACGGGCCAGCCTTCCATGTCCGCCGACGGCTCGAGGGTGGCGTTCACGTCGGCGACGGCATCACTCACTCCCGCCGACCGCAACAGCGCCCGCGACGTGTACCTAGCCGACCTCCGGGCCCGCTCGCTCGTCCTCATCTCCCGCACCCGATCCGGGGAGCAGTCGCCCGGGGCGACGGACCACCCATCCATCAGCGCCGACGGGCGGTCGGTCGCCTTTCAGGGAACCGCGGCGGCCTCGGTGCTCGCCGCGGACGACCTCGACGGACACGGCGACGTGTACGTGGCCCGGCCCGCATCACGGACCATCGAGGTGGCGAGCCTGCCTGCCGGGGGAACAGACGACGGCACCTCCACGCTGCCGTCCCTCTCGGGCAACGGCTCGCTTGTGGCCTTCGCGTCCACCTCACGTCTGGTGCCGGGCGACCCGACCGCCGCCGCCGACGCATACGTGCGCGACACCGCAGCCGGGACCACGCGGCGGGCCTCCGACCAGGACATCTCCGGTGGACCCGTCATCAGTACCAACGGCACACGGGTGGCCTTCACCGGCACCACCGATGTGCATGTGCGCACGCTCGCGACCGATGGGCTGTACCGCGCGTCGCGCACTGCCGGCGGCGGCACCCCGGCACCACCCAGCACGCGGGCGGCCATCAGTGGTACAGGGGGCCTGGCGTCGTTCACCAACTCGGACGACCCATCGGGTCCGGCGGATGTATTCGTGACCGATCTCGACCCCGTCCCCGCGTCCGTTCCCGGCATCACGGCCCGGGCGACATCGGTCGGCCAGCGCGTGACCGTGGCCGGCCATGCGTCCGACCCCGCCGGCATCACCGACGTGACGGTCGGGGGCCGCACGGCGCGGGTGGCCGATGACGGCGCCTACGCGGTGTCGTTCATCGCGCGGGTGGGCATCGCGGAGGTGACCGTGAGGGTCACGACGGGAGTCGGGACCACGGGGGCAACGACTGTCGTGGTCACCCGCGACCCGCGGTCACGTGGCGTGGCCACCGTCGCCCTGCGGCCACGTGATCTCACGGCGACGGTGGTGCGGCCGTGGGTCCGTGCCTCCTTCGTTCTACCGGTCGCCGCAGCCTGGCGCATCGAACTGCGCCAGCGCGTTCCCGGCGCGACCGGCGCGGCCTCCTTCCGGATGCTCGCCCACCGCTCGGGCCCGCCGTCCACGGGCGCCCGCATCACGCGCCTGCGCCTACCGGCGGGAACAGCGCCCGGCCCGTATCAGGTGCGCGTTCTCACATCGTCCGCTCTGGGACTCGGGACGACTGCGCGTACGATCACCGTCCCATGATCTTCCCGCTCAGGACCTCGCACTGGACGCGGTGCCTCACATCCACAACGGGACCGTTCGAGGCCGAGGTGTCGGACGACGCGGTGCTGGTGCGAATGGGCTGGGTCGGGCACGTGGACATCCCCATCGCCTCCGTGGAACGCATCCGGACACACCGGTGGCCCTGGTGGGCGGGCGTGGGAGTGCGCATCGCCAAGGGGATGGTCGTGTTCGCGCCGGCCCCCGGTCAGGGCGTGCTCATCGAGACGAGCGTTCCCGTGACGGCCCACACGCCCCTGGCATGGAAGACCAGACGCGTGCTGGTGGTCGCCGAGGATCCCGCCGCGCTCGCCGAGGCCGTGGCCGACCGGCGCGCGCAGAACTAGGCGCTACCCCTGCATCTCCACCGCCACGAGGCGGTTGTCGTCGGGGTCGAGGAACTCCATCGAGAGGGCGCCGCCCATGTCCTCGATGGGGTCCTTCTTCACGCCGGCCGCCTCAAGGGCGGCCTCGAGTGCCCGCAGGTCGCTGGTGAGGAAGGTCACGACGGCGCCACCCTGATGCGGCGTGGTGGCCAACTCGCCGAACAGGCCGATTTCCGTGCCGCCGACCGTGAACTGCGCCCAGTCGTTCCCGGCGCGGCGGCTGAGATCGAGCCCGAGGACGCCCTCGTAGAACGCCACGGAGCGGTTCATGTTGCACACCCCGTAGAAGACGACATCCACGCCCTCGATGAGTCCCACGCCCTGCTCCCCCGTCGGTCATATCCCCCGCGCAGGGGCTTGGCGTCGCGATGCTACCGGCGCGGGAGTACGATGCCGCGCCGAATGGGGACGGGGTAGAAAGTGGCCATCCGGCGCCGCAGGCGCGAGCGGATGGAGAGGGTCGTCGGGGCGCCCGGGCTGTGGGCCACCGCGTACGGAAACGTCGGCTCATCCATCTATTACGCCCTTGGTCTGGTGGCGGCGTATTCCCTCGGGCTCACGCCGCTGGTCTTCCTGTTCGCGGGCCTCATCTTCGCGGCGACGGCCGTCTCGTACACCGAGGGCACCGCGATGTTCCCCGAGGCCGGCGGGTCGTCCTCATTCGCGCGCCATGCGTTCAACGAAGGTGCGGCGTTCGGGGCGGCCTGGGGCCAGATGCTCAACTACATCATCACGATCGCCATCTCGGCGTTCTTCGTCCCGCACTACCTGGGCGTGTTCTGGGAGCCGCTCAAGTCGAACCCGTGGGACATCATCGCCGGCATCGGCGTGGTGGCCCTGCTCGCCCTCCTCAACATCGTGGGCATCCGGGAGGCCGCCAAACTGAACCTGGGGCTGGCCATCCTGGATCTGGGCACGCAGATCCTGCTGGTGATCGTGGGGCTGGTGGTCCTGTTCTCGCCCACCACCGTCTGGGACAACATCGTGTGGGGGGTCGCCCCCACGTGGACGAACGTGGTCATCGGCGTGACCCTCGCCATGATCGCCTACACGGGCATCGAGACCATCTCGAACATGGCCGAGGAGGCCCAGGTGCCGGAGCGCACCATCCCTGCCTCCATCCGCGCAACGGTCATCACCGTGCTGGTCATGTACGCGCTCATCCCGATGGTGGCGCTGTCCGCGCTGCCGGTCACGCGTCAGGCTGACGGCACCTACGCGACCGAACTCGGCACCACCTACGCAGGCGACCCGATCCTGGGAATCGTGGAGCAATTCGGGTTCTCGGGCGCCATCCGGGACATCGTCATCGGCTTCGTCGGCATCCTGGCTGCCACGATCCTGATGATCGCCACGAACGCGGGAATCATCGGCGTGTCGCGCCTGACATACGCGATGGGCTCCCACCGGCAGTTGCCCGCGGCGGTCCGCCGCCTCCACCCGCGCTTCAACACGCCGGCCGTGGCCATCATCATCTTCTGCACGGTCGCCGCGCTGGTGATGATCCCCGGCCAGGCCGTCTTCCTGTCCAACCTCTACGCGTTCGGCGCGATGCTGTCGTTCAGCATCGCCCACCTCGCGATCATCTGGATGCGCTGGAAGCGTCCCGAGATGAGGCGGCCGTACCGCGGCAGGCCCAGCCTCTCGGTCCGGGGACGCAGTATCCCCCTGTTCGCGATCTTCGGGCTGCTCGGAACCGGAGGCGCTCTGGTGGCCGTGCTCGTCCTCCGCCCCGACGCACGCTGGGTGGGCCTCGCCTGGATGGTCGGGGGCATGCTGATGTACATCGTCTACCGGCGCCACATCGGCGTGCCGTGGACGCAGACGGCCACGCTGGAGCGCCGGGAGCTCACGCTCGAGGTGGATGTCGCGTACACGAAGATCCTCGTGCCCGTGGTGGCGACCGAGTCGTCGGAGGAGATGATGGCGACCGCCGGCAAACTGGCCGCCGACCGGGGCGTGAGTATCCACGCGATCACCGTGGTCGAGGTGCCCGTGGAGTTGCCCCTCGATGCCGAGATGCCACGCGAGCAACGGGGGGCCGAGCAACTGCTCGCCCACGCCCGCCAGATCGCCGAGGAATACGGGGCCGCGGTTGAGACCACGGTGGTCCACGGCCGGCAGGCCGGGCGCGCAATCGTGGAGGAGGCGCGCCGGATGAAGGCCGAGGTCATCATGATGGGCATCGCACGGAAGCGGCGACTGGGCGAGCACATATTCGGGCGCACCGTGGACTACGTGCTGCGCCACGCCCCGTGCCGCGTCGTCATCGCCAGCGATGCGGCGGCGCCCGGCACCACGTCGTCGGACCCCATCGGCGCGGCACATCCGGAGGCGGTCGGGGGCACCCCGGCGGCCCCGCAGAACGCCGACAAGGCCTGATCAGGTGACAATCACACAACAAGTTTACGATTACCCGCACATGTGATCGTGACACTTCGTGGCACCCGCCACGAAGTCGCTTTCTCCCTTTCCCATGGGATGTACGTAGCCGGTTACCCCTCCCAGCGGCATGGTCCGGCACAAGCGCTTGTGCGGTTCGTGTCAAATTGACGGGAACCCGGGATGCCGTTACGGTCGTCCTGCATGAAGACCGGCCCCAGGAACCCGCTTCTCCGATCCCGTGATGGGGTCGCCCTGCTCGTGACGCAGGCGGCCCACGCGTTGGCGCAGGGCATGCTCACCGTCATCATCCCCTGGCTCATCCTCGAGCAGGGCGGGTCGGCGTCTCAGGCTGCGATCGGGTTCGCGATCACCTTCGTGCCCTTCCTGTTCCTGGCCGGGCCCGCGGGCCTCGCCGGCGACCGCCTCGCACGGCGCCCGCTGCTCGGCAGCGCGCTCGCCCTCGGCACGGTGATGGCCGCCGCCATCGCGGTGCTCGTCGCGGCCGGCACCCCGGGCGTTCCGCTCCTCTACCTCGCGGCCTTCCTCATCGGCTCCGTCCGGGTGTTCGTGGACGCCGCCATGTTCGGTGCCCTCGCCGCCGTGGCCGCGCGCGACGAGATGATGCCGGCGCAGGCGGCTCTCGCGCAGGCATTCAACCTCGGGTACTTCGGCGGCCCGGCCCTCGCCGGTCTGGCATTGGTGGTGGGTGCCGGTACCGCGATGTGGATCGTCGCGGGGGCGCTGCTGGTCGCCGGTGCCGCCGCCGGATCGGGCTCCAGCCGTCTGGACGAGCGCGTGGCAACAGGGCCCAGGCCCTCGCTCCGACTGGGGCTGGCCTTCCTCTTCCTGTCACGTGGCCTGCGCGTGCTGGCACTCACCGGGCTGGCCTGGAGCATCGCCTCGGGGGCCGCCATCAGTCTGGCGGTGCCGCACCTGCGGAATGGTCTGGGTGTGTCCGGGGGAGCGCTCGCGGCGGTGCTCGGTGCCGGCGTGGCCTGCATGATGCTCGCCACCCCCATCATCACGCGCCTCGACCAGCGCCACGCCGACGAGACGATCATCGTGCTCGCGTGCGCCGCGTACGTCGTGCCCGCCCTCGCCATGGCACTGGTTCCGGGCGTGATGGGCACCGCCCTCGCCTACGCCCCGCTGATGCTTGCCAACGCCATCTGCGCAGCCGCGCTCATGGGCGCGCGTGCCCGGCGGGTGCCCCGCTCGATGCAGGCACTGGCCGGGGTTGCGGGCCGCACCCTGGTGATGGCCGGCCTCGCCGTCGGCGCCGCCCTCGGCGGCTTCGCCGCCGACTGGGTGGGGTCGCGGGGGGCCTATGCCCTGGTGGCGGGCGCGCTGGCGCTGACGGCCCTCGGGGCCCGCCCGGCACTGATGCGTGCTCGCGAGCGCCGCCTCCGCGGCCGCGCCGCACCCGCCCGCACGTAAGGCCCCGACCGCGGGCCGCTGCCCCCGCCATGCGCGATCATCCCCGCATGGGATCAGACTTCGCAGTCGAGATCGTCCTCGCGGTGCCTGCCGACCATGCGTGGACCCTGGTGGGCGACCCGTGCGGGGTCACGCGCTGGTATCCGCTCTACCTCTCATGCACCGTTGACGGTGCGACCCGCACGCTGGAGCGTGCCGATGGTGCGGTCGTGGTTGAGGACCTGCTCTCCCGGGATGACGAGGCCATGACCTACCGCTACGCCGTCACGGCGGGGCTGCCCCTCGCGGAGCACGAGGCCTCGTTCACCGTCGTCCCCACAGGGACCGGATGCCGCGTGGTGTGGCGCACCCACGCGGTGCACGAGGATGCCTCGATCAACATGGAGGAGCGGCTTGCCGATCGGCAGCGGGACGCCCTCGAGGGTCTGAGAGCGGTGCTGGAGGGCTCCGGCTCCTGAGGCACGTTCCCGCGCGACCGCGATTCTTCGATGTGTCTTACGGCGCTCTTGCAGAGCGCTGATTTCGGTGCCCGACGATGCAGGGCGACCGAACCCCGAGACCAAGGAGAACGACCATGAAGACCCGGAACACGCGCATCGCCGGACTTGCGGGGGCCGCCATGCTGGTGGCTGGTGGGATCACCGGCGCGTTCGCGGCCACCGCGGGCCAGGACGACCCGGCGGGGGACCTCGCCAGCGCCCTCTCCACGCGCACCGGCGAGCAGATCACGTCGGCGGACGTGAAGGGCGCGTTCACGGACGTGCTGGAGGAGCGCCTGCGGGAGGGCGTGGCTGCCGGGCGCATCACCCAGGCCCAGGCGGACGAGATGCTGAAGCGCGCGCAGGACTCACCCCTTCCGGGTATGGGCCGCGGAGGCCCCGGTCCCCACCACGGGCGCGGCATGAACGGGGTGGCCGAGGCGGTGGCAAAGACCCTGGGCATGACCACCGACGCACTGCATCAGGCCCGGGAGCAGGGGATGACCATGGCTCAGGTGGCGGAGTCGAAGGGCGTGAGCCGTGCCAACCTCATCGCCACGGTGACCGCGGCCATCGAGGCGGGTGCCCGCGGGGCCGACCTGACGGACGCCCGGACGGCACAGATCGCCACGAACATCGTGGACGGCAAGGGTGGACCCGGTGGGGGCGAGCGTGGCGGCCCCGGTGGGGGCGCGATCAGGGAGACCCTGGCCAAGGCACTCGGCATCAGCAACGACGCCCTGCGCTCGGCGGTCGAAGCGGGTACGACCCCCGCTGACGTTGCGAGAGCGGAGGGCGTGGACGTCGCCACCGTGGTGGATGCCGTCGCGGCGGTGCTGAAGGAGCACGGACCGCCATCCGGCGCCGAACCCCGGACCGACGCCACGCTGGAGCAGATGGCCACCAACATCGTGAACGGCACCGGCCCGCGCGGGAACCACCCGGGCGGCCACATGCCGCCGTCGGGGCGGTGAGCGGGGACCGGACCCGGGCACGGATCACCGGCAGCAGACAGCGCTCGACGGCACAGTGATCGTCCTTACCGGCACTGACCCACAGTGGCATCCGCTCCGGCCGGGGATGCCCCTGCGGGTCGGTGCCGGAGACCCACTCAGACGCGCGCAGGGTGGGTCCGGCACACTCGTGACATGAGGATCCTGATCGCCGACGACGACGAGGCGGTCCGCACGGCGGTGCGGCGGGCACTCCTGCTGGCCGGGTATGAGGTGGAGATGGCGGCGGATGGCGACGAGGCCCTGGCGTCGCTGGCCGAGCGCGCCCCCGATGCCGTCCTGCTCGACGTGATGATGCCCGGCGTGGACGGCATCGAGGTGTGCCGGCGGCTGCGCTCCGCCGGCGACGCGACCCCGGTACTCATGCTCACCGCCCGCGACGCCGTCGGAGACCGGGTGGCGGGACTCGACGCAGGCGCAGACGACTATCTGGTGAAACCGTTCGCCCTCCAGGAACTGCTCGCGCGGTTGCGGGCCCTGCTCCGGCGCACGGCTGTGCAGAACGGCGACGAGGGCAACGTGCTGAGATTCGACAACCTGTCCCTCGACCCGGTGGGGCACGTCGCCCAGCGCGGGGGCAGGCAGATCACCCTCACCCGCACCGAGTTCACGCTCCTCGAGTTGTTCCTGCGCAACCCCCGTGTGGTCCTCACCCGGTCGGTCATCCACGAGCGGGTGTGGGGCTACGACTTCGGCCCCGCCTCGAACTCGCTCGGCGTATATGTGGGTTACCTCCGCCGCAAACTCGAGGAGGATGGCGAGGCGCGGCTCATCCATACGGTGCGCGGGGTCGGCTACGTGCTGCGCGGGTCATGACGATCCGTCGCAGGCTCGCGATCACGTCCGCGGTGGCAGTGGCGATCGCGGTGGCGGGTGCGTCGCTGGCCAGCTACGTCGCGGTTCGCGCGAGTCTGCTCGCTGACGTGGACGACTCCCTGCGAGCCCAGATGGAGCGCGTGACGCAGATGGGAGTACGGGCGCTGCCGGGTCCGGGGCTGGTCCGCCGGGGCGCGCGCTTCGGCGGACCCCCGATGTACTCGCATGTCGTGACCCCGACCAGCACCCTCGCTGCCGCCGGTGGTGGACAGGACAACGGTGAGTCCGCGAGCGACGTCCGGCTGCCCGTCACCGAACGCGACCGCGCCGTCGCCGATGGCTCGGCACCCGCGTACTTCTGGGACGCCGACGTGCACGGGGTTCCTATCCGCGGCCTCACCGGGCCCCTGGCGACCGGGGTCGCGATCGAACTGGCCCGGCCCGTGGAGGAGGTGCAGTCGGCCCTCGCCAGTCTTGGCATCATCCTGCTGGTGGTGACCGGGGCGGGCATCGCTGCCGGGGCCGGTCTCGGCTGGGCCGTCTCGGGGCGCGCGCTCCGGCCGGTTACCCGATTCACCGCCGACACCGAGGCGCTCGCCGATGCCGACGACATCTCGCGCCGGCTGCCGGTGGCAGGGGACGACGAGATCGCCCGCCTCGCCCGTGTGTTCAACAGCACGCTTGACCGGCTCGAGTCGTCGGCCGATGCCCAGCGGCGCCTCGTCGCCGATGCATCCCACGAACTCCGCACCCCGCTGGCATCCCTGCGCGCCAACATCGAGGTCCTGCAGCAGCCGGGCAGCCTGCCGGCACAGGAGCACGACGCCCTGCTCCGGGACGTGGTTGAGCAGACCGAGGAGCTCGGCGCGCTCGTCACCGACATCGTGCGCGCCGGGGAGACCGAGGTGCGCGAGGACGAGGCCCAGGACGTACGCCTCGACGAGGTCGTGGCGCACGTCATCGCACGCGTTCTGCGGCTGCACCCCGGCGTGACGGTCCGCCGCGACCTCTCCCCCACCGTCATTGACGGCGTGCCCGAGCGGCTGCACCGACTGGTGGCGAACCTGCTCGACAACGCCGTCAAGTGGACCCCCCCGGGCCAGCCCATCGACGTCACCCTCCACGACCGGGTGCTCGTGGTCCGCGACCACGGACCCGGCTTCGCCGAGGAGGATCTGCCGCACGTGTTCGAGCGCTTCTACCGGTCAGACGAGGCGCGGGGCAAGCCCGGCTCAGGCCTCGGCCTCGCCATCGTGCGCCAGGTCGCGGCGATGCACGGCGCCACAGTGACCGCAGGCAACGCCCCCGGGGGCGGGGGCATCGTGAGCGTGACCTTCCCCGGCGGGCGGTAGGGGCCCCAAGACGGCCCTCGGGACGCACCACCGCAACAAACTCCCCGATCAGGTCCACCGAATGGTCGTGGGAGGAGCGGACACGCACGCCTGACCTGCCGGGGTCCATCCTCTTGCCGGTGACGAGAGGGGAACCCTCGAACGGTGGTGCACGGAGTCGGCATGCCCCTCGTGGTCAACCCGGGTCATCCCCGGGGTGGCCAGAGCCCCTGGCGCCCCGGGGGTGCGCTACTTCACCCGCTTGACCCTCACAGACTGGGCCACCACCACATTGCTCGCCGAGAGCGCCGTGGTGGTGATGTGCCAGGTGCCCTTCGAGAGGCGGATCGTGCAGGTGAACGTGCGCTTCGTCTGTTTGCCCTTGCCGGTGGTCGTGATGCGGCAGCGCCCCTTTGCGATCTTGGGCCGGGGTACTGCGAGGGAAGGTGACATCGCGGTCCCCCCGGCTGCGGTGATGGCGGTCTGGGTGATGCGCGTCGCCCGGGGGGGAGCCGTGCCCCGGGTCGTGCCTGTGGTTCCCCGCCACATGGGTGCGAGGGTGCGAAGAGCAGGCGGCACCACAGGCACCACAGGCACCACAGGCACCACAGGCACAACCGGAACCTCGGGCACAACCGGAACCTCGGGCACAACCGGCAAGGGGGAGGTCACCGCACCCGATGGGGCCGACGCCACCGAGATGGCGTGGCCATCGGTGGATGTCGCGGTGAAGGTGTAGGGGGTGCCATTGGTGAGTCCCGTGACGGTGCAGGTGCCCGACGAACCGCTCACGGTGCATGACCTGGCGTGGTCCTCAACCGCGGTGATGGTGAATGAGGTGGGGGCCGGGCCAAGCGACGGGGTGGTGACGCTCAGCGTTGCAGACCCTGAGCCGGCGACCCCGGTGGGGGGGCCGGGTGCTGGCATCCAGTGGCCGAGGAGAAGGCCGTTCCAAGGGGCGGTGCCAAAGCCCGAGGCACCCCAGAACCGATAGGCGGTTGCCCCTGTGCCCACCTCCCAGAACGCGGCGGTTGCAACGACAGGGGCAGTGCCGGTGAAGAAGACTTCGGTGAGAGCGCTTGCATACCGGAACGCCATGTTGCCGATAAAGGTCACGCTGCCCGGGATGGTGATGCGTCTCAGGTTGGTGGCGTAAATGAATGCGCCGCCGCCGATCGAGGTGACGCCGTCGGGGATGGTGATGCCGGTGAGGCCGCTTGCCCCCTGGAAAGCGGCGGCGGCGATCGAGGTCACGCCACTCGGGATCACCACCGACCCGGTGCACGACGCGTTGCCGGTAACCTCATGCGTGCCGTCGTTGATGGTGACCGAGCCGCTTGTCGTGCATGGCTGCGTGCTGCCGACGGCAGACGACGGGGCAAGGGCGACCACCAGCGCGGCGACGAGAAGGAGCGGGGCGAGCCCCACACGCTTCGACATGGCGGTGGCGTGTATCAGGGTCCGGCCTTCCTGGGCGTATTTCGCAGTCGTGCGTGCGCCGTGCACCGCTGACTACCCCAAGGGTTACGCGCGCTCACGGAGCGGGAGAACGTGCATGCTGGGTGAAGGCTATACGCGGAGCCCCGTGTGCTCACTGGATCTTGAGCCTGAGGCACTCGGGGGCCCGGTCGGCGAGGGGCGGCAGTGGGAGGGATGCGGGAGCGCCCCTCCCACTGCCCGAGGTTTCCGCACGGTCCGGGCACTGCGAACGGGCCCCAGGAGGGGCCCGCAGTCGTCGTCGGGAACCCGGGTGGCCCCCCAGACACCGTGGTGCAGGCTCGCATCGTCCGCGCGGCGGGGTCTGGCCGCTGCCGCCGAGGTCTCTCCAAACCACGCCACCAAGCCGGAGGCCGGACTCGAACCGGCGACCCCCTGTTTACAAGACAGGTGCTCTGGCCATCTGAGCTACTCCGGCGTGCAGATGGGGTTCTAGTCGACGGCCTCGACGTTGATGCCGGCGTGCTTCCTCACGTCGGTCGCCAGATCGGCCCCGGAGACCTTCCCCGGCAGGACATGGCGGCCGTACCCCACAACGATCGGGCTCCCGGATTCCCCGGTCGCCCAGACGTCGTCGGCACTGGCCACCGCGCCGTCCGCCACCGGGTCGCGGGCCTCATCGAGCACCGCGTGCACGTCCGGCATGACGGGGAACAGACCCTCCATCGGGCTGTCGTCACCCAGAGTCCCGAATATGCGCGGGCACGGGGGTCACGCACGGCCTCATGCACGGCCGGCACCACGAGCGGGGCGTTCTCCTCGTTGCAGCGCTCAATGGCGGAGGTCAGGGCGCGGTCCGCGGAGGCGCTGCGCTCGTCGCCGACCACGATGAGTGCGCTCATGACGCTGTGCTTCGAGTGTGCCGGGGATCGGTGATCCCCTCAACCGTACCGGACCGGCCGCGAGCAGAAGTCTCACCCTCAAGGTGAGGGTTTGATACGCCCTCTACCCGAAGTCGAGGACCTCGCGCTCCTTCAGGTGGACCTCCACCTTGCGCTTGACCCGCTGAAGAGCGTTGTCCACGCTCTTCGGATTGCACTCGAGCCGCTCGGCGACCTCTTCGTACGACCTTCCCTCGAGGTACATCGCCAGAACCTGACTCTCGAGCGGGCTCAGTACCCGGCCGAGGGTATCCACCAGACTGCGGATTTCCTCCGTCGAAATGACCTGGTTCACGGGGTCGGTCACCGGATCATCTGGAAGGACGTCTGCGAGCGTCGTCTCCTGTTCGCTGCCCGCGCGTGAGTTGCTGAACGACACGTAGGTGTTGAGCGGCGTGTGCTTGTTCCGGGCCGCGGTCTTGATGGCGGTGATGATCTGCCGGGTCACGCACAGCTCGGCGAAGGAGCGGAAGGATGCCTCGCGTTCCGGTCGGTAGTCACGGACCGCCTTGAAGAGGCCGATGAGGCCCTCCTGGATGAGATCCTCGGAGTCTCCGCCGGCCAGGAAGTACGCACTCGCCTTGAGACGGACGAAGCCCCGGTAGCGGGCGATGATCTGGTCCATCGCCTGGGCGTCTCCCGCACATGCCCGGCGCACCAGACCCTCGTCCACGATGTCGACGTATCCCTGCTGGTCCAGATCTGTTAAGCGGCGGGCGGCGGCACCCATGTTGACTCCCGTGTGGCGTCTCGCAGGACCCTTCCCCATCCCTCAACCTTGACCTGACGCTTACTCTGAACCTTTGGTTGAAGGTAAGTGATGGGGGATTGATACCGATCGCACAAGCGGCTGTCAACCCCTGAGGCCGTATGAGTCGGTGGGGGTGCGGTACGACGCCCGTGGGAACGTCGACCTGCACCCCGGCACCGACGCGGGGGGCCGACGCATGTGATGAGTCCCCGGAGGCGACGTAAACCCCCTCTACAGCAGGGGAATGGAGCCCGGGTCGTCGGTGGAAACCCAGGCCCGCGGGGGCCATCAGCCCCCCGAAACCGCCCGGAACGCGAGAACTGCGGCCGCAGTCGAGAGGTTCAACGACGCGACGTTCCCCGACATGGGGATCCGGACCAAGCGGTGGCAGGCCTCGCGCACGCGCGGCCGGAGACCCGCCCCCTCGGCGCCGAGCACGATCGCGACGGAGCCATCCCACGACATCTCGCGGTAGTCCTCGCCCTCGTCGGCGTCCGCGCCTGCGGCCCAGCGGCCCGACCCGGGCAGGTCGTTGACGAACGCCACCACCGAACCGACCCGGGCGATATGCAGGTGCTCGACCGCACCCGACGAGGCCTTGCAGGCGACGGCCGTGATCCCCGGGCTGCCCCGCGACGGAATGACCAGCCCGGCGAAGCCCGCGGCATCAACCACGCGTGCGACGGCACCGAGGTTGCGCGGGTCCTGGACCTGGTCCAGGACGATGATCGGGCCATCACCCTCGAGCACGGCCTGGGGGTCCGCGTAGGGGTACGGCTCGGTGATCGCCACGACGCCCTGGTGGTCGCCGGTGCCGGCCAGGCGCGCCAGATCCTCGCGCCGCTTCACCACCACCCGCACGCCCGCGAGATCCGGGTCATCCGCGGCCTGCGGGAGCGCCCATACCTCGCTGACCGGGCGGCGCGCGGCGCGGATGAGTTCGCGCACGGGGTTCCGCCCGTACACGAGCACGGGTCCCTCGTCGTCCTCCGGGCGCGGCGGGCGGCCCTGGCGGCGGGTGCTCACGTCGCGGCCACGACTTCGGGGCCATCTGCGCCGTCGCGCAGTTCGAAGCCGCGGGCGGTGATCTCGGCACGCAGCGCATCGGCGCCGGCGAAGTCCCGCGCCCCGCGGGCCTCCTCGCGGCGGCGCACGAGGTCGCGAATGTCCTCCGGCACCTCGTCACCCGCTCCGGGAACCGCGAGGCCTGCGAGCCCGAGCATGTCGAGCAGACCCACGAGGCCCAGACGCACCTCGAGCACCTGCCCCCGGGGCGGGCTGCCCCGCTCAAGTGCCTGATTGATGGCGCGGACCAGATCGAACACGGCGGCCATGGCGCCGGGGGTGCCGAAGTCGTCGTCCATGCAGTCGACGAAGCGGGTCCGGGCGTCGATCATGGCGGCGGTGAGGGCAGGGTCCGCCTCGTCCCCGGCGCTCCCCACGGCACGGTCCAGCCCACGCACGGCGTTCCGGATGCGCCTGCACGCCGCCTCGGCCTCCCCCAGCCGGTCATCCGAGAACGGCAGCCGTGAGCGGTAATGACTCTGCATGAAGTACGCAATCACCGTGTCGGGGCCCCATCGCCCCACCACGTCAACCAGCAGCGCGATGTTCCCGATGCTCTTGCTCATCTTGCCCTCGGCGAGTTCGAGCATCTCGTTGTGCATCCAGATGCGCGCGAACGGCGCCCCGTGTGCGCCCTCGCTCTGGGCGATCTCGTTCTCGTGGTGCGGGAACGCCAGATCAATGCCACCGCCGTGCACCGCAAAGCCCATGCCGAGTTCGCGCTCTGCCATGGCCGAGCACTCGATGTGCCATCCCGGGCGCCCCGGCCCCCACGGGGAGTCCCACCAGGCGTCCTCCCCGTCCTTCAGGCCCTTCCACAGGGCGAAGTCGAGTGAGTCCTCCTTCCGCTCCCCGGGGTCGTCGTCGGGCATGTCGTCCAGATGACGGCCCGACAGGCAGCCGTAGGCGGGGAACGCACGCACGCGGAAGTACACATCGCCACCCACGGCATACGCCAGGTCCCGGTCCACGAGGTTGCCGATGAGGGCGACGATGTCGTCCATGCAACCTGTGACGAGCGGCTCGGCGTCGGGCCGGCCCAGCCCGAGCAGGTTGGTGTCGTCAATGTACTGGCGGGTGCACCGCTCGGCGAGCCGCGTGGACGGGATGCCCTCGGCCCGCGCGGCGTCGTAGATCTTGTCGTTGACGTCGGTGACGTTGATGACCAGCCGCGCGCGCATGCCCCGGCGCTCGAGGTACCGCTTGAGCACGGAGAACACCACGAACGGGCGGGCATTCCCGATGTGGATGCGCGAGTACACCGTCGGCCCGCAGGCGTAGATGCCGACCACGCCGTCGTCTCCCGCCACCAGGGGCTCGTCATGGCCTGTCAGCGTGGAGTGGAGTCGCAGGCTCACCCGGGCACCTCCACGAGCGCCACGGCGTGGCAGGCGATTCCCTCCCCGCGGCCCGTGAAGCCCATACGGTCCGTGGTCGTGGCGTGCACCGTGACCGGTGCGCCGACGGCGTCACTGAGCGCGGCCTGCATCGCCTCGCGGTGCGGGGCAAGGCGGGGGATTTCGCACACGACCACGACGTGCACGTTGACGGGCGCGGCGCCCTCCCCCCGGAGGCGCGCCATCACGTGGGCGATCATCGTCGCCCCGCTCACGCCCTTCCACTCGGGTGCGCCGGGGGGGAAGAGAACGCCGATGTCGGGACCGCCGGTCGCCGCGAGCAGCGCATCGCACACGGCGTGCGCCATGACGTCGCCGTCGGAGTGGCCCGCGAGTCCCGTGGGGTGATCAATCACCACAAGACCGAGGGCCAGCGGCACCCCCGGCTCCAGGCGATGCGCATCCACGCCGAGCCCCACCCTCATGCCCATCGGATCGCCACCTGCGTCGGTTCCCGTGCCTCGAACCGCGTGATCGTCTCATAGCCCGCCCCGCGGAGCGCGGCAACGGCGGTCGCGTAGTCCCGGGCCACGTCCTCGGGCCGGTGCGCATCGCTCGCCAGGGTCACCGGCACGCCCGCACGGCGGAACGCCAGCAGCCACTCGGGGTCGGGGTAGAGCGCGCGGCACGGCTTTCGCAGGCCCGCGGATGAGCACTCAATCGCCACGCCCGACTCCGCGATGGCCGCGACAACCTCGTCGCGGCGGGCCGTGAGGCCGGGTGGCATCGGGGTGCCGAACACCTTGGGAAGGTCGGGGTGGGCCAGCACGTCGAACAGGCCACTCGCAGCCGCCGCGGCGAGCTCATCGAGGTACCGGCCCCACGTCGCGTCCGCGCCGAGGGAGTCCCAGCACGGGTAGTCGGGATGGTCCACCGCGAGGTCGCCGAGCCAGTGCACGGAGCCGAGCACGATGTCGAACGGCTGTGATGCGAGGAGTCCGCGGATGTCGTCCTCGCGCCCCGGGATCCAGTCCATCTCGATGCCGATCAGCACGGGCAGCCCCGCCTCGCGGGCGTCCCCCAGCGCCCTGCAGTGCGCCGTCAGATCCTCCGTGGCCTCGCCGCGCCACCACGCATTGGGGTGCCAGTCCCGGACCTCGCGGAAGCGGTGCACGTGCTCGGTGATGGCGATCTCGCCCACGGCGCGTGCGCGTGCGGCCTCGACGTAGCGGGCGATCCATGCGAGGGAGCGCGGGCCACCCACCGCGTCCCACCTCTCGGTGTCGGCGGCGCGGGCCTCCGGGCCATCGGGCTGCAGGTGGAGGTGGTAGTCGGTCAGCACCGGCGCGGGACGTTACGCGATGCGCCCGGAGCCCAGCAGCACCTCGACGAGCCGCAGGTCGGCCGGTGTCGTGACCTTCGGGTTCGGCCCCCCGGGATCCACCAGCAGCACGCGGATCCCCCTGCGCCCGACCATCCCCGCGCAGTCGGTGGCGGAGTCGAGTTCGGCATCGTCCGCCTCCGCAAACACCGCCCGTAGGACGTCGGCCCTGAACACCTGCGGGGTCTGCGCACCCCAAAGGCCGCTGCGGTCCACTCCACCGTCCACGAACCCGTCCGGGTCGACATGCTTCAGGGTGTCTGCGACCGGCGCCGCGGCCACGACGGCGTCCGCATGTGCGAGGCACGAGGTGAGCCGGCCCACGAGTTCGGGGGTGATGAGGGGCCGCGCGGCGTCGTGCACCAGGATGGTCTCCACGCCGTCGGGCAGGGCGGCCAGACCTGCGGCCACGGAACGCTGGCGGCTGGTGCCGCCGGGCACGATTCGATGGATGCGCGCACGGGTGCCCACGGCTGCAGCCGTCTCGCGCTCGTGACCGGGCGGGCAAGCGATGACGATCGCGTCCACCCCGGCCACCGCATCCAGCGCGCGCACGGACCACGCCACCATCGGCCGCCCCGCCACACGGACGAGGGCCTTGGGCACGTCGGCGCCCAGGCGCTCCCCCGTGCCGGCGGCCACGATGATCGCTCCGGTCGTCACGCCCCGGCGGGCGCGAGCCGGGCGAAGATCATCTTGCCCGACGGGTTCTGGATGGCGGAGGTGACCTCCACCAGGACGGGCTCACCACCGACGAGCCCACGCGCTCCCTCAACCACCACCATCGTCCCGTCATCGAGGTAGCCCACACCCTGGTCGTACTCGCGCCCCGCCCGGATGATCCGCACGCTCAGGCGGTCGCCCGGCAGTACGGCGGGCTTCAGGGCATTCGCGAGCTCATTGATGTTGAGCACCTCGATCCCGTGGATTCGCGCCACCTTGTTCAGCGCGTAATCCGTGGTGACGATGGACGCATGCATGTCGCGCGCCAGGGTGACCAGTTTGGCGTCCACACCCTCCCCCGCGACATCGCCGGGGCGTATCTGCACCCGCTGCTGCCCCGCCGCGCGCATCTCCTCGATCAGGTCGAGGCCGCGTCGGCCCCGCTGGCGCTTCTCGGGATCGGTTGAGTCGGCCACACGGTGGATCTCATCCACCACGAAGGCGGGGATGATGATCTGCCCCGGGAGGAACCGGGCGTTGATCACGTCCACGATGCGCCCGTCAATGATGGCGCTCGAATCGATGAGGCGCGGGGGAACCGACGCGGCGCTGCGCGACCGGATGCCGACCAGCCGCAGGATGTCCGCGTGCTTGCGGGCTGCGATGCGCGTGAACACATACGCGACGAGCAACACCACGGGGAGCAGGAGATACGGGCCCACGACCGGCAGCCGGGCCACGGCGACCCCGGCCAGTGCTGCTGCGACCAGACCCACCACGAGGCCCAGCGCACCGACGATCAACTCGCCCGCGGTGCGCTTATCGGCGGCACGGTCGATGGCGCGCATGCGCGACGGCAGCCACCGCGCCACGACGCCGCCGAGGATCCACCCCGCCAGCGCGCCGAGGGCGATCGCACCGACGTAGGCGAGGTACTGCCACGGTTCGCCGAGTTCACGGGCGACGTTGACCGTGCGCCCCACCTGGAACGCACCGAGGGCGCCGAGCAGCATGAGGAGGGACTGTGTGACGAGCGCCACGATGCCGCGTGGCTCACGGCCCCGCGGGGGCGGACCCGGGTACGGCAGCGGCACTCGCGGCCCGGACGCCGGGTCCGCGGCACCCGGCCCTGCGGATTGCTTGTCGGTGGACGTCGTCATCACCCCCTCGCGCTCCACATGGATTTCACGCCGCCGCGTCCGCTTCCTGCGGCGCCGGATCGGGCGAGGCCCTGAGGATGGCACGCAGCGCGGGGAACATCACGGTGGGGCCGGTGCACGGGACCCCGGGGCCGCCCAGGCCCCGGCAGCCGGGCGCACAGCGAGGGGGTGCCGCAGACCAGCCGCGGCATCAGCGCCTACTCCGCGTCTGCGTCCGCGTCGGCGCCGACCGCGACGGCCTCGGGAGCGGTCTCGGGGACCTCCGTCGCCGGGGCCGGGGCTACTGCCGGGGCCGCCCGGCGCTCCATCACCATCTTGTCGCCATCGCGGTCGATCATGATCGTCACCCCGCCCGAGGGGATCCCGTTCAGGAGTTCATCGGCGAGCGGGTCCTCCAGCAGGCGCTGGATCGCACGGCGAAGGGGCCGTGCGCCCATGGCGGGGTCGTACCCCTCCTCGACCAGCAGGTCGCGGGCCGCGTCAGTGAGATGGAAGGTCACACCCTGGTCCACCAGTTGCTTCTGCACCCGGACCAGCATCAGATCGATGATCTGCTTGATCTCGTCCTTCGACAGCTGGTGGAACACGATGATCTCGTCGATGCGGTTGAGCAGTTCCGGGCGGAATACCTTCTTCAACTCGCCCATGATGCGGCGTTTCATGTCGTCGTAGTCCATGCCGCCACCCTCCGCGGCCACGCTGAAGCCGAGGGGGGTTGAGCGCGTGATGGTGGACGCACCGATGTTCGACGTCATGATCACGATGGCGTGGCGGAAGTCGACCTGACGTCCCTGGGCGTCAGTGAGCCGCCCGTCCTCGAGGATCTGAAGGAGGATGTTGAACACCTCGGGGTGCGCCTTCTCGATCTCGTCGAGCAGCACCACGGAGTACGGCTTCCGCCGCACCTGCTCGGTGAGCTGGCCGCCCTCGTCGTAGCCGACGTACCCGGGCGGCGAGCCGATGAGGCGCGAGACGGCGTGCTTCTCCATGTACTCCGACATGTCCACCTGGATGAGGGCCTGCTCGTCACCGAACAGGAACTCGGCGAGGGTGCGCGCGAGTTCGGTCTTGCCGACGCCCGAGGGACCGAGGAAGACGAACGAGCCAGCCGGGCGCTTCGGATCCTTGATGCCCGCGCGTGCGCGGCGGATGGCACGGCTGGTGGCCGTGATGGCGGCCTCCTGGCCGATGACCCGCTTGTGGAGTTCGTCCTCCATCCTCAGGAGCTTCTGCGTCTCGGCCTCGGTGAGCTTGAAGACGGGGATGCCCGTCCACATGGAGACGATGTCGGCAATCTCCTCCTCGCCGATGGATGGCCGTGGGGCGTCGTCGGCCTTCCACTCCCCCTCGAGGTCCCGCTTCTTGTTGGTGAGCCTGCGCTCGGTATCACGGAGGTTGGCGGCCTTCTCGAACTCCTGCGCCTCGATCGCGGCCTCCTTGTCCTTCCGAACCCCCTCGATCTCCTCCTCGAGTTCACGGAAGCTCGGTGGCGCCGTCATCGTGCGGATGCGCATGCGGCTCGCGGCCTCGTCAATGAGGTCGATCGCCTTGTCCGGCAGGAAGCGCTCCGAGATGTAGCGGTCCGACAGCACCGACGCGGCGTCGAGGGCCTCGTCGGTGATGGTGACCTTGTGGTGCTCCTCGTACCGCTCACGCAGGCCGCGCAGGATCTGCTCGGTCTCCTCGAGCGAGGGCTGCTCCACCCGTACCTGCTGGAAGCGGCGCTCCAGCGCCGAGTCACGCTCGAGGTACTTGCGGTACTCGTCGAGGGTCGTGGCACCGACCGTCTGGAGCTCGCCGCGTGCGAGGGCCGGCTTCAGGATGCTGGCCGCGTCGATGGCCCCCTCGGCGGCACCGGCGCCCACAAGGTTGTGGATCTCATCGATGAACAGGATGATGTCGCCCCGCTGGGAGATCTCCTTCATCACCTTCTTCAGGCGCTCCTCGAACTCCCCGCGGTACTTCGAGCCGGCCACAAGCGCGGCCAGGTCGAGCGTGTAGATCTGCTTGCCGTGCAGCAACTCGGGCACCTGCCCGGATGCGATGCGCTGCGCAAGCCCCTCGACCACCGCCGTCTTGCCCACGCCGGGCTCGCCGATGAGCACCGGGTTGTTCTTGGTGCGCCGGCCGAGGATCTGCATGACCCGCTCAATTTCCTTCTGGCGGCCCACCACCGGATCGAGCTTGCCATCGGTGGCCAACTTGGTGAGGTTGCGGCCGAACTGGTCAAGCAGCTTGCTCGACTTCTTGTCGCCCGACTGGACTCCCGAGCCGCCCGGCCCCTGACCCTGACGACGGCCCGGGCCGGAGAGCATGCGGATGATCTCGTTGCGGATCTTCTCGGAGTCGGCATCGAAGTCGGCGAGGATGCGTGCTGCCACGCCCTCGTTCTCGCGCACCAGACCGAGGAGGATGTGCTCCGTGCCGATGTAGTTGTGCCCCAGCGACAGCGCCTCGCGCAGCGCGAGTTCGAGCACCTTCTTGGCCCGCGGGGTGAACGGGATCTGGCCCGAGGTGACCTCCTCGCCCGACCCGACAATGCGGATCACCTGGGCGCGCACCTCCTCCACCGTGATCTCAAGGCCCTCGAGCACGCGGGCCGCAAGGCCCTCCTCCTCACGCAGCAGCCCGAGCAGGATGTGCTCGGTACCGATGTAGTTGTGCTTGAGGGTCCGCGCCTCTTCCTGTGCCAGGACGACCACCTGACGGGCGCGTTCGGTGAAGCGTTCAAACATCGTGCCTCGATCCTCCCGGGGCCCCACGGGGGAGCCGGTTCTGGCAGACGAGATGAACTACGACGGTAGCACCGGATCCGCCGATCCCCCGCCGGAGCGGTTGCCGGTGGGGGCAGGCACATCGCACGGCTGCGGCGCGCCCTCGCAGCAGGTCTCCACCTTCCGGTGGCACCGGTCGCACCAGAGGCCGTTGTTCCGCCAGACCAGCACGGCATCGCATGCCGGACATCCACCCGTTCCCATCAGGGAAGGATGGCAGGAGCACCCGACGGCGGCGCTCCGGAGGGGCGCCCGGGCGCCGCTCTACTCGGCGGACTCCTCGATGTCGCCTGCGCCGACGGCCACGGGCTCGAGCATGACGTCGCTCACCTCGTCCGCGATGATGTCGCCACCCACGAGATCAATGCTCTCCTCGGTGACCAGATCCGCGGGCACGACCTCAGGGGCCGCGATCGGCACCGGGTTGGCCGCGCGATGCGCCTTGACGGAGCGATCCTGATCGGGGTACGGAAGCAGCCCCATCATGCGGGCACGCTTCACGGCCTGCGCCAACTGGGTCTGCTGCCGGCGGGACAGGCCGGTGATGCGACGAGAGCGCAACTTCCCCCGCTCGGACAGGAAGCGGCGGAGCGACGAGAAGTTCTTCCAGTCGAGCTCCTCGGGGGACAGGAGCGGCCGGCGCTTGCGCGCTGCCGGAACCCCGCCCTTCTTCTTCTTGATCCGTCCGCGACCGCGCGGCTTCGCCATGTGACCTTCCGGGTTGGACCTGCTCTACGAAACGGCGCGGGACGCTATCACCTCGGTGCGCCCTGATGCCAGCGCGGACGGTCCGGGACCCCTCAGGTCCTCATCGCCGGGAAGAGGATGACCTCGCGGATCGAATGGCGGTCGGTCAGCAGCATCGTCAGCCGGTCGATGCCCAGCCCCAGTCCACCGGTCGGGGGCATTCCGTGCTCGAGCGCCGTGAGGAAGTCCTCATCCGCGGGCTGGGCCTCGTCGTCGCCCGCCGCCCGATCGGCCTGCAGCATCGCGAACCGTTCGCGCTGGTCGTCGGGATCATTGAGTTCGGAGAAGGCGTTCGCGATCTCCATACCGCCGCAGAAGGCCTCGAACCGCTCCACCAGCCCCGGGTCGTCCTCGCGCCGCTTCGCGAATGGGGACAACTCGAGGGGATAGTCCATGAGGATCGTGGGCTCCACGAGCGATGGCTCGAGGGCCTGCGACAGGATCCCGTCCACCAACTTGGACCACGGCGCGCCGTCCGGGGCATCCAGACCGACGGCCCGCATCCGCGCCTGCAGATCGGCGGCGTCGCGGTGCTCCATCACGTCGATCCCGCTGGCCTCGCGCAGGGCAGCGATCAGGCCGACCCGCCGCCAGGGAGGGGTCAGGTCGATCTGCCCGCCCTTCCATGGGACGATCATCCCCCCCGTGGCCTCTACCGCCGCGCGCGAGACCATCTGCTCCAGCATGCCGGCCACGTCCTCGTAGTCGGCATACGCCTCATAGGTCTCGAGCATCGTGAACTCGGGGTTGTGCTTGAACGACACCCCCTCGTTCCGGAAGTCCTTCCCGAGTTCGTACACCTTCTCCAGGCCGCCCACGATGCACCGCTTGAGGTACAGCTCGGTGGCGACGCGCAGGTACAGGTCACGGTCGAGGGCGTTGTGCCGGGTGATGAAGGGGCGGGCGGCCGCGCCGCCATAGATGGGCTGCAGCGCAGGGGTCTCGACCTCGATGAATCCGCGCTCGTCGAGAAACCGCCGAATGCCGGTGATGGCGTGTGCGCGCGTGACGAACTGGGCGCGCACATCCTCGGATGCCATCAGGTCGAGGTACCGCTGGCGATAGCGGGTTTCCGGGTCCCTCAGGCCGGCGTGCCGGTCGGGCGGCGGCCTCAGCGCCTTGGCCAGCATCTCCACCGCATCGGCCGCCACGGAGATCTCACCGCGCCGCGTGCGCACCACCGTGCCGCGCACGCCCACGATGTCGCCCAGATGGGTGTCGGCGAGGAGCGAGAGCCCCGCATCACCGAGGCGATCGAGCGTGGCCCACACCTGTATCTGCCCGCTGCGGTCCCCGAGGTCGGCGAAGACGGTCCCGCCCTGGCCCCGGCGCGCCATCAGGCGTCCCGCGATGGCGACGTTCCCTTCCGCCTCGTCACCCGGGGCCAGCGTCTCCCCCACCGCACGCGCGTCGGCCACCGGAATGCGCCCGGAGAAGCGGGCGGGGTACGGGTTGATTCCAGCGGCCCTGAGCGCATCCGCCGTGTGGCGGCGATCGGCAATCAGGCGGTCGATGCCGCCGTCGGCCTCCCCGGCCGCATCCTCATCGGGTGTAGTCAGTCCCCCGCCTCGATCTTGACGACCTGATACTCGACGGGGCCGCGCGGGGTGGAGACGGTGACCTTGTCGCCCTTCTTGCGCCCGACCAGCGCCTTGCCCAGCGGGCTCTCGTTGGAGACGCGGTCCTGCATGGGATCGGCCTCCGCCGACCCGACGAGCGCGAAGGCCCGTGTCTTCCTGTCAGCGGTCGTCCGCACCGTCACCTTGGCGCCGATCGACACCGAGCCGGTGTCCACGTCATGGCTGTCCACGACCCGTGCGTTACGCAGTTGGTGCTCGAGTTGCAGGATGCGCGACTCGACGTGCGCCTGCTCATTCTTGGCGTCGTCGTACTCGGAGTTCTCCGAGATGTCCCCGAACTCGCGGGCTGTCTTGATCCGCTCGGCGACCTCGCGGCGCTTGTGCGTCGTGAGGTACTCGATCTCCTCCTGGAGTTTGTCGAAGCCCTCCTGCGTAAGAATGACCTCGCGCTCCACTCCAACCCCCCTCGACGATCCCGGCCGTGATTGACGGTCGCGCACCATAACCGAGCGGCTCGGCGCCCCGCAAGAGGCGACCGGCACCATCACGCCACCGGCACCGTCAGGCGGCCCACGATCACGGGGTCCGCGTCGTCGTGCCAGATGCGCAGTGCGGACAGCCGCGCCATCGCGCCCTCGAAGGTGGGCTCGCCCATAAGGGCCTGGATGTCGTCGTCGGCGACCCCCCGCCCGGTCAGGTACCAGGCGTGGAACTTGCGGAGGTAGTGGCAGGCCCGGTCGGGACCCATCAGCCCCGCGATGTCGCCGCAGAAGTCCATGAGTTCGTCAATAACAGCGCCCAGCGGCGGGCGCGGATCGGCCTCTCCGCGGGCGATGGCCCCGAGCACCCACGGGTTGCCAAGAGCGGCCCTGCCGATCATCACCGCTGCGGCTCCGGTCCGTTCGAGCGCCTCGCGCGCCCCGGCCGCGTCGGCGATGTCGCCGCTGATGATCACCGGCACACCCACCGCCGCCACCACCCTGGCGCTGATCATGTGGTCGGCCGAGCCTGCGTACTCCTCGGCGGCGGCCCTCGGGTGGATGGTGATGAGCGCCGCGCCCGCGGCCTCGAACCGGCGGGCGTTCTCGGCCGGGTCCTCTTCGTCCGCCCGGAGGCCCCGGCGCATCTTCACCGACACCGGGATCCGCACGGCGTCCGCCATCGCACGCACCACCGCCTCGCCCCGCGCCGGATCACCCAGAAGCGCTGCGCCGGCGCCGGTCCTGAGGACCTTGGACACCGGGCATCCCATGTTGATGTCCACCATGTCCGCGCCAGCCTCCTCGACGGCCCGGGCCGCCTCGGCCATCACGCCGGGATCGGCGCCGAAGACCTGGATGGCCACGGGCTGCTCCCCGTCGCCCAGTTCCAGCATCGCGCGGGTACGCCGGTTGCCGTGGCTGATCCCGTGGGCGGCCACCATCTCCGACACCACGAGGCCGGCGCCGTGACGCCGTGACTGCGCCCGGAAGGCCCGGTTGCCGATACCGGCGAGAGGGGCCTGCACGACCCGGTTGGGGATGGTCAGGCCACCCACGGAGAAGGGCAGCGACAGCGGCCACGGGCCGCCCGTGTGGGGTGGCGCCACCGGTTCCCGCCCGCGCGCCACCACGAGGGCGCGCATGCGCTTCTTCACCTGCGACGCCCCCGGGCCGACGCCCCGGTGGTGCGCTCGTGGACGATGCGCAGCCCCTCAAGCGTGAGCATGGGCACATGCCGCTCGATGAGCGTGGAGTGCGGGATGACCAGGGGCGCGAGCCCACCCGTGGCGACGACCAGGGGCTGGGCGCCGAGTTCCACGGAGACACGGCTCACCATTCCATCCACCATCGCTGCGGCACCGAGCACCAGGCCCGACTGCATGCTCTCGACCGTGTTGCGCCCGATGACCGCGGGTGGGGCGGCCAACTCCACGCGCATCAGACGGGCGGCGCGCTGCGACAGCGCATCCATCCCGCTGTCCACCCCGGGCGCGATGACGCCACCCAGGAACTCCCCGGCCGCGGAAACGACGTCGAGGGTCGTGGCCGTGCCGAAGTCCACGACCACGCAGGGGCCGCCGAACAGTGCGTGTGCCGCGACGGCATTGGCAATGCGGTCCGCTCCCACCTCGTGCGGGTTGTCCACAAGCATCGGCATGCCGGTCCGGACGCCGGGGCCCACCACCACCGCGGGGCGGTCGAGGTAGCGGTCGGCCAGGGCCTGGTAGGCCACCATCAACTCGGGAACGACAGAGGCGACGACGACGTGGTCCACCTCGGTGAGACTGCCGCCCCGCAACTGCAGGATGTTGTCGTGACTCGCCGCGAGTTCGTCAACCGTGGTGCGGCGGATGCTCGAGACACGCCAGTCGTGCAGCAACTCCTCCCCCGAGAACAGCCCCGCGACGGTCTGGGAGTTCCCGACGTCGACGGCCAGCAGCATCACGTCAGGTCCCGGGTGCGGAGTCGGGCAGCCCGTTGGGCACGGCCTCCGGCTCATCCAGACGCAGGATCTCGATCGTGATGTCCTGGGTCGTGTGGATCTCCACCCTGGGGATGATGCGGGTGGGGCGGTTCTTGTCCCACACCCAGACATCCTCCATCACGACATGCGACATCGGGTATGCCGCCTGGGGTTCGTCCCGGCGCTCGAGCCGGTTGCAGAGGTATGTGGCCTCCTGCGTGAGCACGCAGTAGCGGAACAGCGGATACACGTCCGCGTACTCCCGCTTGAGCCGCAGCTCGAGCTCGGCGTCGTACTCGTCCAGTTCATCGGTGTGCGACATGGACGGATTATCCTAGACCTGCTGTCGCCCAGGACCCGTGTCCTCCGGCACCGACCCGGGTGACGGGCTGGCTATCCGGGGGGATCCGGGCGAGCAGGTCGGCGATGCGGGCGCCCGACGGGAGCACCAGGCCGGGGTCCACCTCGACCAGGGGCACCAGCGCGAAGCGGCGCTCGTGCAGGCGGGGGTGCGGGATGACCAGATCGGGCGTGTTCCACTCGCCGCCGGCCCATACGAGGAGGTCGATATCGAGCGGGCGGGGGGCCCAGCGCGGGCCGTGGCCACGGCCGGCCTCGGCCTCCAGGCGCTTCGCCAGTGCCAGCACTGCCCGTGGACCGAGGGACGTCCTCACCCGGCAGGCCGCGTTCAGGAACCCCGGCTGGTCGGTGACGCCCTGGGGTGCCGTCGCATAGAGGCCGCTTACTGCCTCGACCGCCACTCCCCCCTCCATCAGACGGCGGAGACCCTGGCGGAGCGAACCCTGCCGGTCGCCCTCATTCGCTCCCAGGCCGAGCCAGATCACGGTCACGGCGCCTCGCGCTCCCTGCGCAGCGTCACCGCCACATCCCCGAGCACATGCGGCATCGGGGGCTGTGGCTTCGCCACGGTCACGGTGACCGATCGCACGGCCGGCTCGGCGAGCACGCGATCGGCGATCAGGCGGCACAGGCGCTCAAGCAGGGCAACGGGCTCCCCCGCAACGATGGCCACCACGTCGTCGGTGACGCCCGCGTAGTCCACGGTGTGGGCGAGGTCGTCGGTGATGCTCGCGCGGTCGTCGTCGAGGACCATCTCGATGTCGACCACGAATGGCTGGCCACGCGCCCGTTCGACATCGTGCGCGCCGTGGTGCCCGATCACCTCCAGTCCGCGGATCTTCACCACGACGTCGCTCATGCACCGCCCCCACGCACGCCCGCAAAGGCGCGGAGTGCGTCCACGGTCGCGCCGACGTCATGCACCCGCAGGACGGCCGCCCCGTTCTCCACGGCCGCGAGACCAGCGCCCACGGACCCTGCCAGCCGGTCGCCCGCCTCGCGCCCGGTCAGCACCCCGACCACGCCCTTGCGGGACACGCCCACGAGTACCGGGCGGCCCAGTGCGACGATGGCACCCAGCCCACGGAGCAGCGCGACGTTGTGCGCGGCCGATTTGCCGAACCCGATCCCCGGGTCGAGGATGATCGCCTGCTCGGATACCCCCGCCGACACCGCAGCGGCCATCCGGCCCTCGAGGAATGCCGTGACCTCGGACACCACGTCACCGTAGCGCGGGTCATCCTGCATCGTCAGGGGCTCGCCGCGCATGTGCATCAGGCAGATCCCGACGCCCCGCCCGGCCACCAGGGGCAGCATGGCGGGATCGGCGCCCGCGGTGACGTCGTTCACCAGCACCGCCCCGGCATCGAGCGCGAGCGCCGCCACCGAGGCGCGCCGCGTGTCCACCGACAGGGGGGCGGGCGGTGGATCGTCGCGCAATGCGGCGAGCACCGGGGTGAGGCGCGCGATCTCCACGTCCTCGGACACCGGATACGCGCCCGGACGGGTGCTCTCGGCCCCCACGTCGAGGATCACGGCGCCCTCGGCCGCCATCGCCCGTGCCCGGGCGATGGCCACCTGCGGCTCCACGTGGGCGCCCCCGTCGCTGAAGGAGTCCGGCGTGACGTTGAGGATGCCCATGACGCACGGGGCGTCGAGCCATGTCAGGGGCGGGGTGACGATCACCGCAGGGTACCCCGGCGGTGGGCTCCGGTACCCCCGCGGTGCGCCCGGGGTGGGCGGCGATGAGCGCGAGGCACCATGCCGCAGCCCGCAGGCGGACTACGCGCCGGCGGTGCCCGGCTGCCCGCCGGGTGCGGGCGGGGGCACGGGGGAACGCCGCTTGCTGACCTCGGCCTCATCGGCCGCGCGCTCGGACTCGGCGGCCTTCTGCCGCGCACGCTCGTCCTTGACCCGGAAGACATCCGCCTCGGGCTCGCCCGCGAGCAGACGCAGGAACTCCTCGCGCTCGATGGTCTCGCGGCGGAGCAGGACCTGCGTGACGACCTCGAGGTCACGGCGGTGCTCCGAGAGGATGTCCTTCGCCCGCTGGTAGGCGTCCTCGATCATGCGGCGGATCTCGACGTCGATCTGGCGGGCGATCTCGTCCGAGTAGTCGGGCTCGGAGTGCATGTCGCGCCCCAGGAACGGCGCGCCGTGGTTGTGGCCGAGGACGCGCGGCCCGAGTTTCTCGCTCATGCCGAACCGCATGGTCATCTGCTTGGCCGTGGCCGTGACCTTCTCGAGGTCGTTGGCGGCCCCCGTCGTGATCTCGGCGAAGACGAGGTCCTCGGCCGCGCGACCACCGAGGGTCATCGCCATGGTGTCCTCGAGCTGGGCGCGGGTGATGAGGAACTTGTCCTCGGCGGGCATCGAGATGGTGTAGCCCAGGGCCTGGCCACGGCTGACGATCGAAATCTTGTGGACGGGGTCGGCGTTCGGCAGGAAATGGCCGACAATCGCGTGGCCCATCTCGTGGTAGGCGGTGACAACGCGCTCCTTGTCGGAGAGCAGGCGGCTCTTCTTCTCGGGGCCTGCGATGACCCGCAGAATGCCCTCCTCAAGTTCCGTGCCGTCAATGACCTTCTTGCCCTTGCGCGCTGCCAGCAGAGCCGCCTCGTTGACCAGGTTGGCCAGGTCGGCGCCCGTGAACCCGGGCGTCTGACCGGCGAGCGTGTCGAGGTCGATCTCCTTCGAGATGGGCTTGCCGCGGGTATGGACGCGGAGGATCTCGGCGCGGCCGGCACGGTCGGGGCGGTCAACCATGATCTGGCGGTCGAAGCGGCCCGGGCGGAGGAGTGCCGGGTCGAGAATGTCCGGCCGGTTCGTCGCGGCGATGAGGATGATGTTGTCCTTCGCCTCGAAGCCATCCATCTCCACGAGCAGTTGGTTGAGCGTCTGCTCGCGCTCGTCGTGGCCGCCGCCGAGGCCGGCGCCGCGGTGGCGCCCGACGGCGTCGATCTCGTCCATGAAGATGATGCAGGGCGAGTTCTGCTTGGCCTGGTCGAACAGGTCACGCACGCGGCTCGCGCCCACACCCACGAACATCTCGACGAAGTCGGATCCCGAGATGGAGAAGAACGGCACGCCGGCCTCGCCGGCCACGGCGCGGGCGAGCAGCGTCTTGCCGGTGCCCGGGGGCCCGTACAGGAGGACGCCCTTGGGGATGCGCGCACCGAGTGCCTGGAAGCGCTTGGGGTTCTCGAGGAAGTCCTTGATCTCCTCCAGCTCCTCCACGGCCTCGTCGGCGCCGGCGACATCACCGAACGTGATCTTGGGCTGGTCCACCGACATGCGCTTGGCGCGGCTCTTGCCGAAGCTCATCACCTTCGAGCCACCGCCCTGCATCTGGTTCATCAGGAAGATCCAGAAGACGAAGAACAAGAGGAACGGCGCAAGGGTGATGAGGAAGCCCCACCATGCCGAGCCGCTCCTGCCCTCCACGACGAAGGGCACATGAGCCTTGTCGATGGCCGTCGTGAGCTCTGCCCCGTAGTTGTCGGGGTACCCGGTCACATACGTCGTGCCGTTCTTCAGCGTGACCTCGAGCTGCTGCTCCTTCGTCTGCATGAGCACACGCGACACCTTGCCCTCGGCCAGTTCCGTCTGGAACCCGGTGAAGGTGGGCTGCTCGGCAGGCTGCGATGACGACGTGACGAGCCGCTGCGCCACGAAGGCCAGCAGGATCACGATGAGGATCGGAAACGCAGCGCTTTTGAAGAAGCGGCTCAGCGGTCAACTCCCGCTCGACGACAGGAGGCGAGGGTAGCAGCGTCCACCCCGCCTACCGCCCCATATGGTCTAAGGCAGCGCGCTGATGTAGGGCAGTTCGCGGTACCGCTCGCCAGCGTCGAGCCCGTACCCGACCACGAAGACATCGGGGAGCCGGAAGCCCACGTAGCGGGTGCGGAGATCCAGACGATCGGCCGCGGGCTTGCTGAGCAGGGCGCACGTCTCGAGTGAGGCGGGGTCACGGGCAGAGAGGTTGCGCATCAGGTAGCGGAGGGTCCGCCCCGAGTCGATGACGTCCTCGACCAGCAGCACGTCACGCCCTTCGATGGGCCCGTCGAGGTCCTTCGTGATGCGGACGACCCCCGACGACTGCGTGGCCGAGCCGTACGACGACACCGACATGAAGTCGAGCGCGCACGGCACCGTCAGTTCACGCACAAGGTCCGCCGTGAAGAACACCGCACCCTTGAGGATGCCGATGATCAGCAGGTCGCGTCCCGCGTAGTCGGCGGAGATCTCGGCCGCCATCTCCCGAACGCGTTCGCTCAGCCCTTCCCGCGTGACGACGATCTCGCCCGGCGCGCCGTGGGTCACGCGGGAACCGCCGACAGGTGAACGGCGTCCTCACCGGATCGCGCGGCGACATCGGCCGACGGGCGGTGCCCGGCCACCCACACCACGCCCGATGCGTCCACGACCACGGGCACCGACGCGCGTCGCCGGGCGGGGACCCCGGCCCCCTGGAGCAGCCGGCCGACGGCCTGGTGCCCACCCCCGGCGAGTGCAATGCGGTCCCCGGGGCGCACGCCGCGCACCGTCAGCGCCCCGCGCGGGCGCACCCATGCGCCGCCCTGGTCGTCAACGGACGCGACCCCGGGACGCGCGATCACCTCCATCGCAGGCAGGCGCACGGAGCCGGGTACTGCGAGAGACAGGGGAAGAATGGGCGCGATCAGCACGCCCGATCGTTCGGCACTGAGCACACCCCCGTCAACGGCCACGAGCCCGCCGGGCACATCCAGCACCCCGGTGCCCCGGGCCGCGCGTGCAAGGACGGCCGTCACCACCTCGGACGACAGGGCATCGCCCGGAAGCCCGGCGTCCGCCATCAGCGTGCGTACGAGCAGCCGACGGACAGCGAGCGGCTCCAGCGCCAGCAGCCCGACGTCGAGGCCCTCGTTGCGCCGCACGCGAACGGTGGCCGCCAGCACCACTGCCCCGACGACCTCGGCCTCGTCGGCGAGCAACTCCGCAAGGCGCGCCACGTTGGCCTGGGCTCCGGGGTGAATGGCCTCCAGGGCCGGCACGAGACCGTGCCGCACACGCGCACGGGCCGCCCTCGGATCGGCGTTGGTGGGATCGTCCACGAAGGTGACGCCGCGCTCGTCGCACCACGCCCGCACCTCGGCCCGCGAGACGTCCAGAAGGGGCCGCACCAGTCGGTCGCGGCGCGGCGCAATGCCGAGCGCCCCGGTGCGGCCGGTACCGCGCGCAGCCCGGAACAGGATGGTCTCCACGTGATCCGTGAGTGTGTGGCCGGTGGCGATGAGGTCCAGACCCTCCTCCGCGCGCACCCTCTCGGCGACCGCCAGCCGGGCGTCACGGGCCCTCTCCATCGCGGCGGCGCCCGGGGCGAGGCCGAGGGCCTCGACATGGGCGGGCAGGCCCAGCCGATGGGCCTCCGCCACCACGGCGTGGGACTCGCCGGCGGCGGCGGCGCGCAGTCCGTGGTCCACCGACAGCACGTGCAGGGGCCCGTCGTGGATCTCGGCCAGGACGTGCATCAGGCACATCGAGTCCGCACCCCCGGACACCAGAACGACCACGCCCGATCCGGGCGGAAGCAGATCGTGGCGAAGTGCATAGGTGCGAACACGCTCGACGAGGGTCACGCCGGGAGTATTCACGACCCGTCGGCCAGCGGCGCCGTGAGGCGGTCGAGGCCGTCTGCCGTGACCGGGCCCACCCAGATCGCGGCGAGGCGCCCCGCCCGGTCGAGTACGAGGGTGGTCGGCAGGCCGACGACCCCGTAGCCATCCCCCACGGCATCGTCCTCATCGATGCCGAGCGGGAACGTGACCCCGACCTCCTGCGCGAACTCCCGGGCGGGACCCGGTGCATTGTTGATGGCGATGCCGACGACCCGGATACCCGGATGCCCGCTCGCGAACTGCTGGACGAGGGGCATCTCCGCCTTGCACGGCCCACACCACGACGCCCAGAGGTTCACGACCGTCGGGCGCCGGTCGGGGGTTCCCACGGTGAGTCCGCCGGACCCCGTGAGCCGGGGAACCGTCACGGCGATGGCCGCGGGACGATCCACCTCAGGGGTCACCCCGGGCGCCACCCCTCCGGTGCTGGATGAACCGCACCCGCCCGCGAGGGCACCCATGGCGGAAAGGACGAGCGCGGCGGCGGTCGTGGCGATTCGGCGGCGGGCCTCCACGGACCCGAGCCTAGCCGGGCGTGCGACCCCGGGGTGTCGTAGCGTCGTGCGCGTGCCATCGGCCCGGGCCACGTCCGCGATCCTTGCCGCAGACCGTCGCGCGGGCGATGCGCTGCGGGCGCGGGCGCGTGCCGTTCCGGGCGGGCATGAGTACGCCCGGCTGGCAGCCGACGCCATGGCGCCCGGGTTCCAGGCGCTGGTCGTCGCCCTTCTCGTCCTGCCCGGATCGCGTGCACTCGGCCTGCGGGCCGCGATCGCAGCAGTGGCAGCAGGAGCCGCCGCGAAGGCCGCACGGGATGCCATCGACCGACCGCGCCCGGGCACGCGGGCCGACGGGGGCCTGCCGAGCCGGCACGCGGCGTCCGCGACGGCGATCGCCCTGGTCATCTCGCGCGAGCGGCCGGTGCTGGGGGCCGTCGCCCAGATGGCGGCGATCGCGGGTTTCGCGGCGAGGGTGGCCGCAGCCGATCACGATCCGCTCGACGTGGTGGCAGGCGCGGGGGTCGGCGCCACCGTGGCCCGCGTTATGCGGCGGCGGCGGCCCGCCGGAACTCGCCGGTGATCTGGTCGGCCCCGGAGCCCGCCGCGTCCTGACGCATGAGGTCGCGTGTGAGGTCGGCCCCGGCACGCTCGATCAGCGACGCCGCTTCCGTGTCGCCGTCCGTCCACTGGGCAACGCCGACCGCCGCCGCCCCCGCGGTGACCCTGAGGCCGTGGCCGCCGCGGATGACGACGCCCTCGAGGGCCATCGCCATGCGCTCGCCGAGGTCACGGGCGGCGTCCGCACCGCCGGCGACAAGCGCCACGTAGCGACCCCCGCCCTCATCCGCCAGCACGTCGCTGCCGGACGCCGCGCCCGTGATCGCGGCCGAACATGCGACGAGGAGTGCGTCGTGGGCCTCCCGTCCGTGAATGCGCCCGACGGAGTCCAGACGGGGCACCGCGACGACGACCACCGACACCGGGCTGCCCGCCTCGGCCGCCCGGCGGCAGTCACGATCGGCGACACGGTCGAACACCGGGTGCGGAGCCACTGCCGACCCCCGGTGCACGCTCCGGACCGGCCAGACGGCGAGACGTGCATCGGCCGTGCGCGTGTGTGCCGCACCGAGGCCGGCGACCACGATGATGGCAAGGAGCCCCGTGGCCACCTCGGCGCTGGCGACATCGCCCGACGACGCCACCGCGAGGGCAAGCACCGACGCGAGGAGAGTCGCGATCATCCCCGTGCCCCCGGCGAGCGGTGCCGCCAGCGCCGCCGGCACCACCAGCAGCGGCCACAGCCACCAGGTGCCCAGTGCGACGATGGGACCCACGGTGGCACCCACCAGAACCAGCAGCAGGAACAGGCGACGCTGCCGGTACCGCGCGTCGAGGGCGGCATCCGTGACGGTGTCGTGGTCCATGGGGTTCGCCACCGGGTGGGGTGGGGAACCAGGGCTCGGTGCCCCGGTTCAGGGGACCGTAGATGGCGACCCGGACGCCGCCCTCCCGCCCCGGCCCGCTGCCCACGGAGTGCCCGGCGCTGAAGGATCCGCGACAGCCGTCGCGGTAGCCGTCGCTCGGCGGCGATCACCGCGCACCGCGCCCGGGGTCGTGACCTCCCTCCCTGGCTCCCCGGTGAGGGCGGATCAAACCTGAACGCGCTGTCGATCGTCGGTGCGGGAATGACCACGCAACACGCGGCGCTGACGAAGACCCCCGTCCGTCCGCGCGTCGCAGCCGTCGTCCCGGCACCAGGGCGTGCGTATGACCGTCAGACAGGTCACGGATCCGCTCACCGGGGTGGGGGTGGTGGGGGTGGTGGTGGTGACTCCTTGATGGCATCCGCGTCAACGTGCACGTCGTCGCGATGATCGACGCACCCTCGTGCGATGCACACGTCCCGCCCGACTCCGTACCCACGGTCGGTGACCCCACGGGAATATCCGCGAACCGCACCGACGTCTCCGAACCGGCTGAGCGTGCATCCGGCGCGTGATTCACCCGGGACTACGCTGGTCAGCATGCGTCCCCGGCGTCGAGCCCTCCTCGCGGCCTTTCTTGCCTCGGTGTTGCTCGCCGTTGCCTCAGGTGCACTGGGACTGGTGGTGCTGTCGGGTGCAGGCGCAACGGTGACGTACACCGAAGACGGGGGTACCGTCATCCCCTTCCCCGGACTGCTCATCACCGGGTCGGCATCCACCCTTGCGTCGGCGACGGTGTCGGTGACCGCCAACTTCGAGGGCAGCCAGGACCGTCTGGGTTTCACGAATAACGGCACCACGATGGGCAACATCGGCGGCGTCTTCAACTCCGGTACGGGAGTGCTCACGCTCACCAGTGCAGGCGCCACCGCCACGACGAACCAGTGGCACGACGCGCTGCGGTCAACCGTCTATTGGAACACCTCCCAGAACCCGAGTACGTCCAACCGCACGCTCGTCGCAAGGGTCGACGATGGCTCGGGTCCGAGCGATCCGGTCAGTGCGACCGTGGCCATCACCGCGGTGAACGACGCGCCCGTGGTCACCACCACCACGGGCACGGCCGCCGCCGTGCGCGACACCGCAATCCCCGTTGACTCCGCCATCACGGTGAGCGACAGCGACAGCGCCACGCTGGCCAGCGCCACGGTGGCCATCACCATTGGATACCGGGAGGCTCAGGACCGTCTGGGGCTCGACGCGAATCCATCCACGATGGGAAACGTCACATCGACGTGGAACGCCGGCACCGGGGTGCTCACGCTCACGAGCGCAGGTGGCACCGCCACCGTGGCGCAGTGGCAGACGGCGCTACGGGCCGTCACCTACCGCTGTCTCGTGGGGCATCCCGATACCGCTCTGCGCACGGTCTCGTTCACGGCCAACGATGGCTTGTTGAGCAGCAACACCGCCACCCGCACGGTATCGGTGGCCGCCATCAACCGGGCACCGGTGCTCACCTCGACGTCGTTCACCAGTCCCGCGACCAACCCGATCCCCGTCACCGGGTCGCACTTGTTCACCTCCTATCAGGACGATGTCGATTCGCCCATGGTCAGCGTCACGATCGTGGCGCTGCCGGACGCGGGCACCCTCACCTACAACGGCAGCCCGGTCACCGTGGGACAGGTGATCCCCGCCGCCAACTGGCTGGGGAACGCCACGCCGAACGTGATCTACACGCCGCAGGCAGGCGACGTCACCTGGCGCAGCATCACCTACACGGCCTCCGACGGCGCCCTGAGCAGCGGGCAGGCCACGATGACCTTCCGCTTGTACCCGACCGTTGTCCCTGTGCTCGTCCTCTCAGGTGCCCCCCTCCAGGCCCCCTTCACCGTGGCGGCCGCGATTGATGCGGCTGCCGCCATCACCTGGATCGGTAACCGGGGCATCGCCGGGGTCACCGTGCAGGTGACAGGGGGGCTGCAGCCGGATGACGTCCTGACGCTGGCCACGGGTATCGATCCGATCGGCAACATCAACGTCACCGGAACGTCCGCGGGGTACATCAATCTCCAGAGTGCCGATATCTCGGCCACGCCTGCGGAATGGCAGAACGCCCTGCGGAGGCTCACCATCCGTGCGGTATCGGGGCCGGGACTACGCCGCACCGTGACCTTCACGCTCTACTGGCCGGCCGGCCAAGTGGTGGCGACCCGGAGCGTGGACGTGGCACCGGGGACCGACGGCCCCGCTGCCCCGGACGGGTCCGGCACGCAAGCGCCCGGCGACACGCCCACCGTGCCCATGCCCGCTGCGTCGGCCACCGCGGCTGCCTGCACGCGTCGTGCGCTGCGCCTGCGAGCCGGGCAGTCACTGACCGCCGCAGGCATCGCCCGGGCGCGATGCCTGCCCACGGGCACCCGCATCATCGCGGTTGCGCGGACCTCGCGACGCATCTGCACCGCGTCGCGCACACACATGAGGGCGGTGCGGGCGGGCACCTGCCGCCTCACCCTGCGAACACCATCGGGGCAGCAGCGCGCTGCCACGGTGACGGTCCGGCAACGCTCGCCGTAATCCCGTCACAGGGTCCGGTCGGCGATCGGACTCAGGGCACGGCCCAGTCGGGCCGGAGGCCGAACCGCTCGGCCACCGGGGTGAGCACGTCGCCCTCGAGGACCTCGATGTGGTCGAGCGTCACCTGCGACGGATGCCCCACGCCGGTCGCCCGGGCCAGCCGGGTGATGTCGCGACGTAGCCCGATGATGTAGGAGGCGGCGCGGACCGACTTGAGGGCCGGGTCAATGCCCCGCTGGCGCCAGGGCGACTGGGTTGCCACGCCGCTGGGGCACCGGCCGGTGTGGCAGCGCTGCGCCTGGACGCAGCCGATGGAGAGCATCGCCTCGCGCCCCACGTTCACCATGTCGGCGCCCAGCGCGAAGGCCATAAGGGCCTCGGCGGGCAGGCCCAGCCTGCCGCTGCCGATCCATGTGACCCGGTGCTGGATGCCGCGTTCGGCGAACGCACGGAACGCCCGGGCCTGCGCGAGCCGGTAGGGCAGGCCCACGTGATCGACGAACGCCAGCGGGCCCGAGCCAGTGCCCCCCTCCCCGCCGTCGACGGTGATGAAGTCAACGCCCCGGACACCGCCCTCCATGTGGCGGGCGAGGTCGGCCCAGATGTCAGGGGCACCGACGGCGGACTTTATGCCCACCGGCAGGCCCGTGGCCTCGGCGATGCGCTCGACCACGTCGAGCAGGGCATCCACGTCGGCGAACTCGGGGTTGCGCGCCGGGCTCATGCAGTCGACACCGGGCTGAACCCCGCGGATTCGCGCCACCTCGGGGGTCACCTTCGCTCCGGGCAGCAGACCGCCCGCGTTGGGCTTCGCGCCCTGGCTGAGTTTCAACTCGATCGCCCGCACCGGGTGCTCCCCGACGAGGTCCACCAGTCTCGGCAGGTCCAGTCGCCCAGCAGCGTCCCGCGCCCCGAACCAGCCGCTGCCGAACTGCATCACCAACTCCCCGCCCTGGAGGTGGGAGGGCGCCAGGCCGCCCTCCCCGGTGTTGTGGAGGCACCCCGCCAGGGCGGCCCCGGCGTTGAGCGACTCGACGGCCCGGGCGGAGAGGGCGCCGAACGACATCCCCGAGATGTTCACCACCGAGGCCGGCCGGAATGCCTGGGAGCGCCCGCGCGGGCCACCCAGGACCTTGGCCGACGGCAGGGGCCAGTCATCCGGATCCCCGCCCTCGGGCGGAGGCGCAGCGAATCCCGCCGGGCTGATGAGGAGGTAGCCGGGGGAGCGCTCGAACTCGGCGTCCGTCCCGAAGCCGAAGCTTGCGTTCTCCCGCTTGGCTGTCGCGTAGATCCAGCGCCGGTCGTTGCGGCTGAAGGGCCGCTCCTCGTCGTTGCTGGTGACGATGTACTGGCGGAATTCCGGCCCGAAGGACTCAAAGATAAACCGCAGGTGGCCGATGACCGGAAAGATGCGCAGGATCGAGTGCTGGCGCTGGAGCAGGTCGAACACGGCCAGGAGGAGCAGACATCCCCCGATGCCGATCAGCACCCACCACCCGGCCGCCACGATGCCCCTCCCGTCGCATGATCGGACCGATCGTGCCGCATGGCCGCGCGCGGTGCCCTCGAACGCCGCGATAGGCTCCGCCTGTGATGCCGTATCCGACCAGTCCTGCCCTCGCCGGCAGGTCCCTCCTGAGCCTGATGAACCACCCCGCCGGGGCGGTGCGGGACATCCTCGACCGTGCCGACGCCCTGAAGGCGGAAGGCGAGTGGCCCGCCGCGCTGTCCGGGCGTGCGGTGGCGTTGATCTTCGAGCAGCCCTCCACGCGCACCCGGGTGTCGTTCGAGGTGGGCATTGCCCGGCTGGGGGGACACCCCGTGGTGCTCGCGGGGCGTGACATGCAGTTGGGCCGCGGCGAGACGATCGAGGACACCGCGAAGGTGCTGTCACGGTTCGTGGATGCCATCGTCATCCGCACGGTGGACCACGCCAAGGTCGTGGCGCTCGCCGAGCACGCGGACGTTCCGGTGATCAATGCGCTGACCCATGACCATCACCCATGTCAGGGCCTTGCCGACGTCATGACCATCCGCGAGCGCTTCGGTGACCCACGGGGGCTGCGCGCCGCGTACGTCGGCGATGGCAACAACTGCTGCCACTCGCTCATGGTGGCGGGCGCGCTACTCGGGATGGAGGTGGTCGCGGGCTGCCCGGAGGGCTACCTGCCGGACCCCGTCGTGGTGCAGCGCGCCGATGTCATCGCCCGCGAGCACGGCGGCTCGGTGAGCGTGGTCCGGGACCCCCGTGAGGCCGTGGCCGGAGCCAGGGCCGTCTATACGGACGTCTGGGTATCCATGGGCGACGAGGCCGAGGAGGCGGAGCGCCTGCATGTGTTCGCCCCGTACCGGGTGGACGACGCCCTCATGGACGCCGCCGCACCTGATGCGATCGCCCTGCACCCGCTGCCCGCCCACGACGGGCTGGAGATCACACGGGCCGTCTACCACGGACCGCGTTCCGCGGTGTGGGACGAGGCGGAGAACCGCCTCTACGTGCAGGCGGCACTGCTGATGCACATCCTGGGGTAGCCGGGGCCGATGGCGCGGATCCTCTCGGACGACCAGCCGCGTTCCCGCCCACCGCTCCTCACATACGCCGTCATGGCTGCGTGGGTGGTCATGTGGATCGCCCAGGCCCTGCGCCCGGACGACGGCAACCTGGTGGACTCGGTGCAGGCCATGGCGTGCCGCTGGGGCATGGTGCCCGAGCACATCGTCGGTGGTGGGGCTGCAGGCGCGGATCCGTGCGTCGTGCTCTCGGCAGCCCACTCGCCGTGGCTCGAAGTGCTGTCCGCCCAGTTCCTGCATATCTCGTGGTGGCACCTGCTGGGCAACCTGCTCTTCCTCTGGGTCTTCGGGCCGGCAGTGGAGGAGCGTCTCGGGCGCCTGCGTTTCCTTCCCTTCGCCCTGGGCTGCGCCTATGCGGCATTTCTCGTCGAGGCAATCGCAGACCCGTCCTCGGTGCAGCCCGTCATCGGGGGATCGGGCGTGGTGGCAACGGTCCTCGGCGCCTATCTCGTCCTCTTCCCCAGAGCCCGGCTGCGGCTCCGCGCCGGACGCCCGTCACGCACGGGCGGCATTCCCGCGTGGCTGCCGATCACGATCTGGGCGGCCTTCGAGACGGCCGCCGCCCTGTCGGGTGCCAGCCCCGGAGCGGCGCACTGGCTGCATCTCGCCGGATTCGCGCTGGGCGCTCTGCTGGCCCGTCCTGCCGCAACCGCCCTGCCCTCCGGGCGCGCACCCGCGGCCCCGGTCGAGTGGGTGCGCGTGACGATCGCCCGTAACCAGCCCGAGGCCGAGTTGATTCAGGCCATTCTGGCCGACGCGGGTATCACGACCTACCTGCGTCGCACGGCGGGATTCGACGTGCCCGACTATCTGGCGGGCGGCCCGCGCGACGTCATGGTGCCCGGGACGCAGGCTCTGGAGGCCCATGGGGTCATCAACCCCCACGGGGATGACGTGCCGCCCTCCGGGCGCTAGCGACCCAGAACGATCGGGCCGCGTCGCGGAGCCGACCGCCGCCGCCTGACGATTCCTGTGCCCAGCAGCACCGCGCCCACCACAAGGCAGGTGATCAGCGCAATCCACCAGTTCCCGAGGATCGCCACGGTCGCCGTCCAGGCGACGTCGCCGGCATCATCGGCCGCAATGGCCGACACCGAGATGGGTGGCATGACGAGGCGCAGGAGCAGGGGGATGATTGCGATCGCGAGCGAGGCGATGCCCAGCACCCGGAGCATGCGAACACGGTCACCGGCGGCGGCCACGGCGGCCGCGCCGAGGCCGATGACACCGAGCAGGAGCCAGAGGGGAAGGCTGCGCAGGGTGTCCGCGGCGCCCACGACGGTCTCGACCCAGGCGGGGACATCACGCTTCTCAACCGTGATCCTGAGGTCCTCACCTGGCGGGATCGCCACCACCAGAGCGGGATTGACCTGCCGCACCTTCTGCTCCACGACGGGGCGTATCGCCGAGAAGTCGATAGTGACAGGCTGGTCCGGGGCAGCCTGGTAGGCCTCGCGCATCCGCTCGATGGCCGGACCCATCAGGCCCGGGAACTCGGCGGACTGCAACGCCG
Organism: Bifidobacterium breve; assembly: GCA_945861935.1. Lineage (GTDB taxonomy): Bacteria > Actinomycetota > Thermoleophilia > Miltoncostaeales > Miltoncostaeaceae > SYFI01. Next base: position 47,718 of record CAMAVU010000002.1, read on the forward strand.
CCGAGAGATGGGCGCTCATCTCGTCGTGCGCTGCGGTGGTGAGGTCAATGCCCTGCCCGGCCCCGAACGAATCCACCGTGGCCAGCAGGGCGTCGGTGACCGCCACGGAACCCGCCGGGCTCTGGATGACCTCGACGGTGACCTCGGCGAACCCGCTCGGGTCCGTTACGCGGGTGGTAACGGTCCAGACCAGGACGGCCGCGAGCCACATCGTGACCGCCAGCACTGCGGCCGCGGCCGCAGTGGCCCGGCGCGACGTGGACGTGTGTTTCCTGCCCATTGCCGGGTACCTGACCACCCCGGTGCCCGGGTGTCAAGCACCCGGGCCGCCCCGCCCCTGCCCTGCGCCCCGCAACAACGCGTCTGGATCTACGGGACCCGCGTGTTCAGTTACACCGTGTGACGCATGTACGTGGCATATACGATGAGCACGCGGCCAACGAGCAGGAGATACACCATGACCGAGCAGCCCCACATGCCGGGTGGCCCCGCCGCTCCCGCTGATCAGGCCACCGACACGAGCGCCGGCGCCGTGCCGCGGGGCGGTATTGCCGACGCCATTTTCGTCGAGGTCCAACAGATGACGGCGAACGGCGCGATGTCGAAGAACGACGCCTTCGAGGCCATCTCGGCGCGCTCGGGACGCCGGGCCGGCACGGTCGCCGCCAACTACTACAGCGTCGCCCGCAAACGGGGCGCGATCCTGCAGCCGCGCACCCGGCGGAGCGGGACGCCCACGGCGGTGCCGGACGCCCGCACCGGTGGCGGGGCGCAGTTGGCGGTGAGCCGTCTGGAAGAAGCGGTCGGGGACCTGTCACGTCTCGTCCGCGAGCAGGAGGCCGAGTTGGCGGACCTTCGCGTGCAGGTGACGCAGTTCGACCGGCTCAAGGCGCTCATCGCAACAGCCGGATAGGGCCGGGCCCGCGCCGGTGCGTCAGTCCATCCGGACGGGGCGCTTCTCGCCGGATCCCGCGCGCAGGATGCCGGGCACCTCGTCAAGGGTGACCTCGTCGCCGATGAGCGCGTCGTAGGGCGCGTCACCAGCCGCGAGGTGCCCGAGGGCCGCACGGACCGCCTCGGGTGTGTGGTGGTACGAACCCCGGATCGTGAGCTCCTGATAGTGCAACGGGAAGGTCGGCAACGTCACGGTGGTGCCGGGGGCGCAGCCCCCGTAGACGAGGACCTCTCCCCCGGGGCGGGCGATGGCCACGGCGGCCTCCCAGGCCCCGGGCCGGCCCACGGCCTCCACCACGGCATCAGGACCGCGTCCGGCGCCATGGGCCGCGCGCACCGCCGCGATGGCATCGGGATCGCGCGGGGCGTCCATCACCCGCGCGGCGCCGAAGCGGACCGCGCGCGCGCGGCGCTCCTCATGAGGGTCGCAGATCGTTACCAGACAGCCCCGGGCGGCGAGCAACGCGGTGATGAGGGTCCCCTGCACGCCGCCTCCCAGCACCACCACCTCATCCCCGGGTCCGGCCGTGACGCGCTCGACCCCACGCACCGCGCAGGCCAGGGGCTCAACCATCGCCGCCCGCTCGGGCGCGACTCCGGCGGGCAGCGGCAGCATGTTGCGCTCGACGATGCGCGCCGGCACGAGCAGATACTCCGCGAAGGCTCCGGTCAGGTACACAATCGCCTCGCAGAGCGATGGCCGGCCCGCGACGCACGGCGGACATGCCCCGCAGGGCGCCGAGTTGGCCACGACCACCGCGTCGCCCTCGTGCACGTCCGCCACGCCGGGACCGATCGCCGAGACCACGCCGGCGGCCTCGTGGCCGAAGGGCGCAGGAGGCGGGGGCAGAGCGGGATGCTGCCCCTGACGGAGCATCTTCGCATCGGTGGCGCAGGTGAGCGCACGGGTCACCCGCAGCACAACCTCCCCGGGGCCTGGCCGGGGCACGGGGACATCCTCGAGGCGGAGGTCATCGGGACCATGGAGCACGAGCGCGCGCATGGCGGCCGACGGTACCAGCCGGGTACCCTGCGCCCCGATGAGCGACCCCACCGAGAGCACCATCCACGCCCGATATCCCGAGCACCTGCGCCAGCAGGTGGACGCGTACCTGGACGCCCTGTGGTTTGACGCCGGAGATGCCGGCGAGGTGGCAGACGCGCACGGCACCGAGGGCCTCGTCGAAGCGATGCGGTATTCACTGCTCGCCGGGGGGAAGCGCATCCGTCCGGTGCTGGCCCTTGCCACCGCAGAGTCGCTCGGCCGCGACCCGGCCGAGATCATGCCGTCGGCCGCCGCGATCGAGTTGGTGCACACGTATTCGCTCATCCACGACGACCTCCCCGCGATGGACGACGACGACCTGCGCCGCGGGATGCCCACCTGCCACACGGTCTATGGGGACGACGTGGCGATCCTCGCCGGCGACGCGCTGTTCGCCGAGGCCGTGCGCCTGGTGTGCGAGCACCAGCCGGGCGGCCCGGAGGTGAAGGTTGGGATCCTGAGGGAACTCAGTACCGCGACGGGTGTGACCGGCATGGTGGGGGGCCAGTTCCTCGACCTCACGGGTGCGGGCGGGCGGGGGGCCGACGCCCTGACCGCGATGCACGCGCTCAAGACCGGCCGGCTGATGGCCGTATCGGTGCACATCGCTCTGGTGCTCGCCCCCCCGCCCGCCGCCCAGGACCGGATCTACCGGGCCTTCGCGAGCGAGTTGGGCCTGCTCTTCCAGATCGTGGATGACATCCTCGACGTGGACGGGTCCGAGGAGGTGCTCGGGAAGGCCGTCGGTGCCGACGAGCGCATGGGCAAGGTCACCTACACCAGCCTCCACGGCATGGATCGGGCTCGTGCGCTGGCCGCGGAGTCGCATGCGCGCGCGATGGCCCTGCTCGGGGACCTTCCGGGCCCGGTGGACGACCTGGCCGCCATCACCGACGCCGCCTTCGCGCGGCAGCGCTAGCCGCCACCCCGCCCGGGGACCCTGCACGGCATGGCGCCGGTGCGTTGATTACCGTTCAGGCGTCCCCAACCGCCCTCGCCGTCAGGAACCACCGGTGCCACGACGTCCGCTGTCACTCGAACTCGGGATGGCCACGTACATCGCAAAGAAGAAGCTCCTCGAACGGAAGGAGCGCTTCCCGTTCACCCTGATGCTCGAGCCCCTTGAGTTATGCAACCTCGCCTGCACCGGATGCGGTCGGATTCAGGAGTACAAGGACGTGTTCCACAAGCGGCTCACCGTGGAGCAGTGCCTGAGCGTGGCCGAGGAATGCGGCGCCCCCATCGTGAACATCCCCGGCGGGGAGCCGCTCATCCACCAGCAGATCGGCGAGATCGTCCACGGCATCATCGACCAAGGGCGCTTCGTGTACCTGTGCACGAACGGCATCCTCATGGAGCGGGCCTTCGAACGCATCACCCCCGTGAAGCGCTTCGCGTTCGTGGTCCACATTGACGGCATGGAGTCGGTGCACGACCACGCCGTGGACCGGCAGGGCGTGTTCAAGAAGGCCACGGGACACATGCGCGAGGCGATCGAGCGCGGCTACCGCGTGTGCACCAACACCACGATCTTCCGCGGCACCCCCGCCGAGGAGTACGTCGATCTGTTCATGTATCTCAAGGACATGGGCGTGGAGGGATGCATCACGTCCCCGGGCTACGACTACGCGTCGGTCACCCGTGACCGCGACCAGTTCCTCGCACGTACCGAGGCTCAGGCGCTCTACACCGAGGTCCACGCGCGGTGCGAGGGTCTGGATATCCCGTTCTACAACAACCCCCTGTTCCATGAGTTCCTTCAGGGCAACCGGGAGTACCGGTGCTCGGCGTGGAGCATGCCCACCTACACCGTGGAGGGCTGGCGGTCCCCGTGCTACCTGCTGGCCGACGCGCACGTGCAGAGCATGAAGGAGTTGTTCGAGGGCACCGACTGGGAGAGTTACGGGACCGGCCGCGACCCCCGGTGCGCCAACTGTCTCATGCACTGCGGCTACGAGGCCAGCACGATCCTCGATGCCATGTCCAGTCCCCGGGACCTGCTCGCGCTCGCCCGCGGGTAGGCGATTCAGACCGTCCCGATGCGTCACGGCGTTGTCGCGCTCCTCTGCGCCGTGCCCGCGGAGGAGCGGCTGCTCCGTCGCTTTGCGGGGCCGGACGTGCGGATCGTCGTCACCGGCATGGGCCCGGGCCCGGCCGAGCGCTCCGCCCGGCACGCCATCGCAGACGGTGCGTCGTTCGCCATCTCCGTCGGCTTCTGCGGGGCCCTTGACCCGGCGCTCGAACGGGGCGACGTGGTGATCCCCGTGAGCGTGCGCGACTGGGCAACGGGGGATGCGTGGCCATGCGATGCCGCGCTGGCCCGGGGCGCAGGCACACCCCGCGGCACGCTCGTGACCACCGACCATGTGGTGTCGGGGCCCGGCGAGCGCACGCGGCTCGTCGGTCTGGCCGTGGACATGGAAAGCGCCGGCGCGGCGCGCGCATGTGCGCAGGCGGGCGTGCCATTCGCCGCGATCCGGGCGGTCACCGACCGGATGGACGACGTCCTGCCCGACCTTGACGGGGTCGTCGATGGCAGTGGCAACGTGCACCCGCTCCGCGTGCTGCGGCGACTCGCCACCCGGCCATCGGACATCGCGGCATGGGCGCGGCTGGCCCGCGGGGCCCGGGCAGCGCGCCAGAGCCTCGTGCCCGCCGTTGCCGCAGCGCTCGCCGGGGAGGCCATGGCCGCGTGACGAGCCGCGTCGCCCCTCAGGAGTTGCAGGCAACTGCCCGGAGCGCGGCCGACCGGGGCGCCCGGCACCTTCGCGACCTCCAGGATCCCGATGGCTTCTGGTGGGGCGAACTCGAGTCGAACGCCTCGATCACCGCCGAGCAGTTGTTCCTGCTCGAGGCCCTGGGCCGCGCCACGGAGGACGACCGCCGGGAGATCGCCGCCGAACTCCTGGCGACGCAGGGAGAGGACGGCGGGTGGCCCATCTGGTTCGGGGCCCCCGGTGACCTGAGCATCACCGTCGAGGCGTGGTACGCGCTGCGCCTCGCGGGCATTCCGGCGGACTCCGAGCCGATGCGCCGGGCCCGCGATTGCATCCTCGCGCTGGGCGGCGCCAATCGCGCGCGCTTCTTCACGCGGCTGTGGCTGGCCGTGCTCGGCAAGTACCCGTGGGAGGCGCTGCCCGCCGCTCCGCCCGAGTTGATGCTGCTGCCCCCGCGGGCGCCACTGTCGGTGTACCGGTTCGCCTCCTGGGCCAGGGGCACGTTCGTGCCGATGCTGGTCGTCCTGGCGCGTCACCCGACGTTCCCGCAGGCCCCCTCCATCGAGGAGATCTTCGCCGAGGCACCGGGCAGCATCGAGGGGTCGGTGCCGCGCGCGCCGGGCCCGCTCACGCAGATGATGACCCGGCTCATGCCCCTGGCCCGGGCATATAACCGGCATCCGGTCCCCCCGCTCAGGCGCGCATCGGAACGGCGCATCCGGGACTGGATCCTTGACCGCCAGGAGGCCGATGGGTCATGGGCGGGCATCCAGCCACCGTGGGTCTATTCGATCATCGCCCTGCACTCGTTGGGCATGCCGCTCGACCATCCCGTCATCGAGCGGGCGCTTGATGGCTTCTCGACGTTCGCGCTCAGGCGCGATGGACGCCTGCGCATCCAATCCTGCATCTCCCCGATCTGGGACACGTGCCTGGCGGCCATCGCCCTCCACGACTCGGGCACCGCCGATGATGACGACGCCATCGAACGCGCACGGGACTGGCTGCTGGCCCGTGAGGTCACCCGCGCGGGCGACTGGCAGCAGATCCCCCGCCGCGGCGAGGCAGGGGGGTGGGCCTTCGAGTTCCACAACGAGTGGTACCCCGACACCGACGACACGGCGGAGGTGCTGATCGCGCTCATCCGGTCGGGCGTACCCCCCGACGACGGAGCAGTGCTGCGTGCCGTTGACTGGCTGCTGACAATGCAGAGCGCGGGTGGTGGATGGGCGGCATTCGACACCGACAACACCAGCGGGCTCGTCGGCCAGTTCCCCGTATGCGACTTCGGCGAGGTCACCGATCCCCCGACCGAGGACGTCACAGCGCACGTACTCGAGGCGCTGGTCACATGCGGGGTGCCGACGGGACACCCCGCGATCGGTGCCGGCCTCGAGTACCTGCGGCGTATGCAGCGGACGGATGGATCATGGTGGGGGCGGTGGGGCGTGAACCACGTGTACGGCACCGGTGCGGTCCTGCCGGCACTGGCCGCATGCGGGGTGGACATGGGCGAATCGTGGGTGCGCCGGGCGGTGGGATGGCTGGCGATGTGCCAGAACGCTGACGGCGGATGGGGCGAGGACATCGAGAGCTACAGGGACCCTGCCCTCGCCGGCATTGGCCCCTCCACGGCCTCGCAAACCGCATGGGCGCTCATGGGCCTCATGGCGGCGGACCGGGACCATGAGTCGATCCCCAACGGGATCGCGTGGCTGGTGCACGGGCAGCGCGCCGACGGCGGATGGGACGAGGACGCGTTCACGGGTACCGGGTTCCCGCTCGACTTCATGATCAAGTACCACTACTACCGGCTGTACTTCCCGGTCATGGCGCTCGGCCGCTACGCGGCGTGACCACCGGGGGGGCAGATGCCCGGGCCGGGCAGATCGTCCGGGCGCACGACGAGAACTTCCCGGTCGCGTTCCTGCTCGCGCCACGCGATGTCCGCGCCGACATGCGTGCGCTCTACGCATACTGCCGCGTCACCGATGACATCGGCGATTCCGGTGTCACGACAGCCGATGCGCGGCTGCAGGCACTCGACGCCTGGGAGCACGGACTCTTCGCCGCAGTGGACGGGCACGGCGACGATCCCGTGCTGATCGGCGTGGCGGATGTCATCCGCCGGCGCGGGCTGGCGATTGACCCTTTCACGCGGCTGATCGAGGCCAACCGGATGGACCAACGCGTGTCACGGTGGGTGTCGCACGATGACCTTCTGGAGTACTGCACCTTCTCCGCAACGCCCGTCGGGCGCATGGTGCTGGGCGTACTCGGCATTGCCGACCAGAGACGCCTGGCCCTCTCCGACGCGACATGCACGGGGCTCCAGCTCGCCAACTTCTGGCAGGACCTGCGCCGGGACCTTGACGAGCGTGACCGGGTGTATCTCCCCCGCAACGACATGGCGATCTTCGGGGTGGTGGTGGACGACCTGCGAGCGGGCAGCGCCTCGCCCGCGCTCTGCGAACTCGTGCGGATGGAGGTCGGGCGTGCCCGTGCCCTGCTGGTGCAGGGCACGCCGCTCCGGGCGCTGGTGCCCCGGCGCGTGCGCCTCGACATCGGGATGTTCACGGCCGGTGGGCTGTGGGTGTGCGACCACATCGCCGCACAGGGGTACGACACGGTCACCGGGCGCCCCGCCCCCGGTGCACGGGGGCGGGCAGGTATGGCCAGCGGCGTCATATGGCGCCTGATGAGGGGTGGACGCGCATGACCGTGGACGAGGCCTACGACCGCTGCACCGCCATCACGCGGGCCGAGGCCCGCAACTTCTACTTCGGCTTCATCCTGTTGCCCCGTGAGCGGAGACGCGCGATTCACGCCCTGTACGCCTTCAGCAGGCTGTGCGACGACTCGGTTGACGACGCGGGCACCCCCGCTGGCAAGGCAGAGGCCGTGAGGGCCCGGCGCCGCGACGTGGAGCGTGTGTATGCGGGTGCCGTACCGGACGACGACCCGGTACTGGTGGCGCTCGCCGATGCCATCCGCAGGTTCGGTGTCCCCCGCGGGCCGATGGACGCGCTGGTGGACGGCGTCGCGATGGACCTCGACACAGACCGCTACGCGGACTGGCCGGCGCTCAAGGGCTACTGCGACCGGGTAGCGGGCGCCGTCGGGGTGCTGTCGCTCCACGTCTTCGGGTTCCAGGACCCCTCGGCCGTCCGCCACGCCGAGGACCTCGGCGTGGCCATGCAGGTGGTGAACATCATGCGCGATGTTCAGGAGGACGCTGGACTCGGACGCATCTACCTGCCGGGGGATGAGATGGCAGCGGCCGGGGTGACCGGGGACGACATCCTGGCCGACCGTATGACGCCCGCAATGGGTGCACTGATGGCTGTCCAAGCCGCGCGTGCCCACGAGTACTTCGCCAACGGCCGGATGCTGCTCCCCCTGCTCGACGTCCGGGCCCGGATGTGCGTGCAGATGCTGGCCTCCCTGTACGGGGACATCCTCGTGCGGATCGAGGAGCGGGGGTTCGACTACACACGCGGGCGCGTGTCGCTCCCCGGGCGGCGCAAGGCCGCCCTGATGGCGGGCTCGGTCGTGAGGGCCGTCACCACGAGGCGGCGCTGACCGTGCGCGGCTGCCGGGTCGTGGTCGCCGGTGCCGGGCTGGCCGGTATCTCCGCAGCGGTCGAGGCCGCATCCCGGGGCGCGCAGGTGACGCTGGTCGAGCGCCGCCCCTTCCTCGGTGGGAAGACCTTCTCGTTCACCGAACCGCGCACCGGGGTGGAGGTGGACAACGGCCAGCACATCCATCTGGGCTGCTGCACCGCGTACATGGCGTTGCTGGAACGGCTGGGTTCCATCCACCTCACCGCCATGCAGCCCGTCCTCCGCGTGGATGTGCGCGACCGGGCGGGCATGCACGGGGTCCTCGCGGCCGGGCGGCTCCCCGCCCCACTCCATCTCGGACCCTCGTTCGCCCGCTACGGCCTGCTGTCCCCGGCCGAACGGTTGCGCGCCCTCGGGGCGCTCGGCGCCATCGCGGCTCTCGGCCCGTCGGGGCGGGCGGCACTCGACGACGTCTCCTTCGGCGACTGGCTGCGCGCGCACGGCCAGCGTGACGCGGCCATCGAGCGGTTCTGGGATGTCGTGATCCTCCCCACGTGTAACGACCGCTCCGACCGGGTGTCCGCAGCCCTGGCGTCGTTCGTCATCACCGAGGGACTCATGCGCACACGGCACGGATCGGCAATCGGGTGGGCGGTCACGGGCCTCTCCGCGCTGGTTGATGCGCCCGCCCGGCGTTACCTCAGCCGACGCGGCGGCGTGGTGCTGACGGGACGGGCGGTGTCCGCCGCCGACGCGGCCGGGGTGACACTGGACGACGGCACAATGGTCGCAGCGGACGCCGTGGTGCTGGCGCTTCCCCCGGGCCGGACCCACCACGTGTGCCCGCCCGCGCTCCCGGCGGACCCGGGGCTGGGAGAGTCGCCCATCGTCAACGTGCACCTCTGGTATGACCGGCCGGTACTCGACGGGCCGGTACTGGCAGTCGTGGACAGCCCCGTGCAGTGGATGTTCAACCGCACGGCCATCATGGGCGAGGCCGGGCCCGGACAGCACGTGGCGCTGTCGCTCTCCGCGGCCCGTTCCGAGATGGGCGTGCCGCGCGCCGATCTGGCCCAGACCATGGACAGCGAGGTCCGGCACCTGCTGCCCACGGCGCGCCGGGCAACGCTGGACGCATGGGCGGTCACAAAGGACGCCAGCGCCACGTTCGCTCCCGCGCCGGGCCAGGCGCGCCGGCGCCCGGGCCCCTGCACCCCGGTGCAGGGCGTGGTCCTCGCCGGGACGTGGACCTGCACCGGGTGGCCCGCCACGATGGAGGGGGCTGTGCGCAGCGGGCTCGCGGCCGTCCGGGAGATCGCCGGGCAGATGTCCGGGGACCACGCCTGATGCACCTCCTCCGGGGCGCCTGCGGGCCGGCCGCCGATCACCTCTCCCGGACGCGGTGCCGACGCGCTGGGGGCACGCCGAGGTGAACGGGTGCTGATCAACCCGGCACACCCCGGGTTCTTCCGCTGGCCGGGCCCGGCATGACCACCCCGCACAGGCCGGGGGGTGGGAGCACACCCGACCGGGGCCGACCGGCGGGGCCAGGTGCCCGATCGGGTGGCCGCGGCACGCCCCGGGGCGGACGGCGCCGACGTGGCGGGCGCTCCGCCCCGCCCGGCCGGCGCATGCGCTGGGCCGCGCTGGGCGGCATCGCGGTGCTGCTCATCCTGATCGTCCTCGTGATCGCGGGCGGCGGCGGCGGAACGGCACCGGGCACGACTGTCCTCGGCATTGACATGGAGGGAACGCCCGCGGAGGTGCAGAAGGCCCTGCAGCGGCGGGCCGCGGAACTGCTCCGCCGCGAGGTGCGTGTGACCGCGGGAGGCGGTACGGTCGCGGCCGTGAGCCCCGCCGGGGTCGGCGGCTCGGTGGACGTGGACGCCGCCATCCGCGCGGCAGAGGCCGCCTCCCCCAACCGGCTCGTGCGCGGGCTCCGGGCCATCACGGGCCTGTCTGCACGGGAGGTGCCCGTGCCCGTCATCTACGGGACGGGGTCCCTCGCCGCGTGGTCGGCGGAGGTCGCGGCCGGTCTCGACCGCCCGGGGGAGAACGCAGTCGTGACGGTTGACGGCACGACGTTCACCGTCACGCCAGCACGCCCGGGACGAGAGGTCGACCGGCGTGCGCTGGAGTCCGCCCTCGTGGGTGACCTCGCCGCACTTCCCGGCGAGACGCTGCTTCCCATCCACGAGACACAGCCGGCGCTCACGACCGGGCTGGCACAGGCACAGGTGCAGGAGGCCGGGCAGGTGCTCGCCCGCGGGTCGTCGGTCGTCGTGGACGGTGTTCAGGCCACCCTGCCCCCGGCCGATGTCGCGCGTGCGATGCGCGTCACGGCCGCCGGCCTGCGCATCGCCGCGTCCGACCTGCAGAGGCCGCTCCATGTGGCCTTTCCCCAGGGAACCGTGCCCCGCCCGGCCCACTTCGACATCCGGGGGGCACGGGTCATCCTCGTGCCGTCGAGGAGCGGCCGTCTGGTGGATGGCGGGCGTGTGGCGGCTGGCCTGCTGGGCGACGATCGCCCGGTGCAGTCGGAGTTCGTGGACGTGACACCCACCTTCACCACCGGGAAGGCGAAGGAACTCGGGATCAAGGAGGAGGTCGGTTCCTACACGACCGCCTATGACCCAGGCCAGCCGCGCGTCACGAACATCCAGCGCGCAGCGCACATCCTGAACGGAACCATCATCCCACCGGGTGGCACGCTGTCGCTCAACACCGTGCTCGGGAAGCGCACGGCCGACCGCGGATTCGTCCCGGCGCCCATGGTGGCCGACGGCCTCGTGGTGGACGCCGTGGGCGGCGGGGTGTCGCAGTTGGCGACCACGCTCTTCAACGCCGCATTCGTCGCAGGCTTCCGGCTGGACGAGCACAGGTCGCACCAGTTGTACTTCGAGCGTTATCCGACGGGTCGCGACGCGACGATCTCGTGGCCCAAGCCCGACCTCAGGGTCACGAACAACTGGCCGGCCGCCGCGCTCGTGCGGGTGTTCGCCGGATCGAGCGGCGTGACCGTGGCCATCTACTCCACCTCGTTCGACCGCCGGGTGGAGACCGAGACCAGCGAGCCCTACGACCGCACGAAGCCGAAGACGCGGCGCATCACCTCGCCGGACCTGAAGAAGGGGAAGAAGGCACTCAAGTCGCGCGGCGCCCCGGGGTTCAGCGTCACGGTGACGCGCCGGGTGTACGAGGGCGCGCTCCTGAAGGAGGATGGCACCTTCGAAACCGTGTACCTCGCGCCGCCCAGACTGATCCTCGTGGCCGAGGGCACGCCAGGTGCCGAGACCCCGGCGGAACCCCAGTAGCCCGGACTCAGCCGCCTGCGGAGCGCCGGTCCTGAACCGAGCGGATGCCGTGGTCATCCGGAAGGCCGAGTGCGCGATTGATCGCCTGCAGCGCGGTGATGCCCTGCTCTGCCACATTGGCACCGGTCCGGGAAGCGGGGCTCACGGCCTTGGGCTCCTCGGCCCCGATGCGCCGACGCTCCACATCCAGCGCCCACGGCTCCGACAGCACCGGCCACCGGGCCAGGAGCGCCATGTGGCGTGCATCGCGTCCCGCCGCGCCAACGGAGGCACCGCCCCCCGGCGTGTACTCGGCCATCCTCAGGCCCCCCGGGCATGCGTGCGTACACTCATGCCGAGACGATAAGGCATCGGGAGGAGGGTCCCAGTGGGTGACGGTTCGCCGGCCATCGACGCGCTTCAGCACACGGGGGCCACGTACCCGCCCCCGGCCGCCATCGCCGCGGGCGCCGTGGTGCGCGACCCGGGCGTCTGGGAGCGCGCGGCGGCCGACCCGATCGCCTGGTGGGAGGAGCAGGCTGGCCATCTGGAGTGGTCGTCCCGATGGACGCGCACGCTGGATGATGACGATGCGCCGTTCTTCCGGTGGTTCACGGGCGGGACGCTGAACATCGCGACGAACTGCCTCGACCGGCATCTCGCCGAGCGGGGGGAGCGCGTGGCCTTCCACTGGGAGGGCGAGCCCGGCGACCGCGTGACCATCACCTACCGCGAACTGCACGCTCGGGTCTCGCGCTTCGCAAACGCGCTGCGCGGCCTCGGGGTCGGGCGCGGTGGCCGGGTGGCGATCTACATGGGAATGGTCCCCGAACTTCCCATCGCGATGCTGGCATGCGCCCGCATCGGGGCGGCCCACACGGTTGTGTTCGGCGGCTTCTCGGCGCAGGCCCTGTGCGACCGGATGATTGACTTCGGTGCCACCGTCCTCGTCACGCAGGACGAGGCCTGGCGCGCAGGCAAGACGATTGCGCTCAAGGCCAGTGCCGATCAGGCGCTCGCCGGCGCGCCCGGCGTCGCCCACGCGGTGGTCTGCCGGCGCACGGGGGGCGACATCAACTGGGTCGAGGGGCGGGACGCGTGGTTCCACGACCTCGAGCAGGCGGCAGACCCGGACTGCCCGGCCGAGCCCATGGACGCCGAGCAGATGCTGTTCGCCCTCTACACCTCGGGGACGACCGGGAAGCCCAAGGGCATCGTGCACACGACCGGCGGGTACCTGACCGGGGCAGCGTCCACCCACCGGATGGTCTTCGACCTCCATGACGACGACATCTACTGGTGCGCAGCAGACATCGGGTGGGTCACGGGCCACTCGTACATCGTGTACGGACCCCTCGCCAACGGCGCGACCAGCGTCATGTACGAGGGTGGCCCCGGCTTCCCGGCTCAGGACCGCCTGTGGCAGATCGTCGAGCGCTACCGGGTGAGCATCCTCTACACGGCCCCGACCGCCATTCGCACGTTCATGAAGTGGGGGGATGCCCTGCCCGCCGGGCACGACCTGTCATCCATCCGCATCCTCGGCTCGGTGGGCGAGCCCATCAATCCGGAGGCGTGGGAGTGGTACCGCCAGTCAATCGGTGGTGGGCAGGCGCCGGTGGTGGACACGTGGTGGCAGACCGAAACGGGCAGCATGATGATCAGCCCCCTGCCCGGCCTGAACACCCTCAAGCCGGGGTCCGCTTCGCGACCGCTGCCCGGTATCTCCGCGCGGGTGGTCGGCGAGGACGGGCAGGATGTACCGGACGGGCAGGGTGGCTATCTGGTGATTGACCGCCCGTGGCCGTCGATGCTGCGGACGCTCCTCGGCGACGACCAGCGGTACGTGGACACGTACTGGAGCCGATTCCCGGGTCTGTATCTGGCCGGCGACGGCTGCCGTATCGACGACGACGGGGACTTCTGGCTACTCGGACGCATTGACGACGTGATGAACGTGTCGGGGCACCGGCTCTCGACCATCGAGGTGGAGAGCGCCCTCGTGGACCACCCGGCCGTCGCCGAGGCAGCGGTCGTGGGACGAGCCGACCCCATCACGGGCGAGGCCATCGCGGCCTTCGTCACGCTGAGGGACGGGGTGCACGGCGACGAGGCGCTCATTGCCGCCCTGCGTGAGCACGTGGCCCAGCAGATCGGTCCCATCGCGAAGCCGGCATCCATCGTGCTCACTCCCGACCTGCCCAAGACGCGGTCGGGGAAGATCATGCGACGTCTGCTCCGCGACGTGTCCGAGCACCGGCAGTTGGGCGACGTGACGACCCTCGCCAACGAGGAGGTCGTGGGGGAGATCGCTGCGCAGGCAGCGACCAACCCCCACGGCGAGGACTAGGCCGGAGCGTCGTCCAGGGACGGCGGCAGGGTCCGCCCCGCCCCCCGCAGACGATCGGCCGCGTGCGTGCGTGCCGAGCGCACGGCATCACGGGGAGGGGTCAGCCGATGGGCCGCCGCGTACCAGGCGGTGAGCCCCTCGAGGGCAAGGGCGAGGGCGAGGCGCCCGTCGGCATCCTCGCCAGCGCACTGGTCAATCGCCGCCGCGAGGCCCGCGACGGCGAGGGCGACGGGCGCCGGCGAGCCGATCGTCACGGGTACCGGTCCGACCGCCGACCGGACCAGCGCCGCAGACACCCGCGGGAGCCCCCGGTCCCCCGACCACCGCACGAGTTCCACGGGCACCAGACCCCGTGTCCGGGTCGCCACCTCCACCGCGTCTCCGGGCAGGGTTCCGTCGGGGCTGTCTGCGACGGCCGTGGCGACTCTGCGGACCCGCTCGGAAAACGCCCCGACCTCCGACTCGTGCGTGCCATGGAATCCCCAGGCAAGGAGGCCGAGGGTCAGGTCGAGCCTGTCCGCACCGGCCGGGCGGCCGGTGCCCCCGCCGGGGAACGCGACCCGCACCGAGGCCAGCCCGGCCCCGGGCAGCTCCACGTCCACCTCGGCCATCGGCGTGCGGCCGATCACACAGATCTCCCTGCGCCACGCCGTTTTCCGGCCCCCCCGTGCGGGGTACGTCCGGGTCCATTGGTAGCGTCAGCACCACTTCGCAGCGATCGCTGCAGCCTCCGTCCGGAGGTCACCGAAGCGAGGAGACCCATGACCAAGGCCGACTTCGTCAAGCGCGTCGCGCGTGCAGCCGACCTCACCAACGACCAGGCGTCCCGTGCAGTGCAGGCCGTCCTGGACGAGATCGAGCTCGCCCTCAAGGCCGGAGACGAGGTGCAGTTCTCCGGCTTCGGCAAGTTCTCAGTGTCCCATCGTGCTGCTCGCGAGGGCGTGGATCCCCGCAACCCGGGCCAGAAGATCCAGATCTCTGCCCGTCGGGTACCACGCTTCCAGGCAGGCGCCCACCTCAAGCGCTCGGTCGCCGGATAGCAGGTTCCCGGCGACGCCGGGCGGGTCCCCTGTGGACCCGCCCGGCGCGCGAGCATTGAGCCGGAGGCGGGATTCGAACCCGCACGCCCCAAGGGGCCAGGGATTTTAAGTCCCCCGCGTCTACCAGTTCCGCCACTCCGGCCGGAGGGCACGGCCACCGTCGTCAGCGCCCGAAGGTCGCCGCGCCCGGCGTGCGATCGATGGAGGTGAGGCGGGTGTGCTCGACCTTGTGGCACCACTCCTCCTGGAGAATGGGCCAGCGCTTGAGCACCTGCTCATAGCGGATGTGGCGCGTGTTCTCCCCCTTGGAGAAGATCATCCGCCGGTCATCGCTGGGATCCTCGGTGCGCGCAAGTGCATCCGCCAATCCGGCGACACCGAGGACAGCGCCCTCGTCACGCCCGGTTGTCACCTCCATGCCCATGGGGGACGAGTCTATTCCGCTCTGACGCCACGGCCCGCGGCCACAGCGAGGGCGATGCCGTCGAGCAGATCGCACTCGGACGCCATCAGGCCGTCTGCGCCGAGCGCCGTGAGCGCACCCAGCAGGATCGCGAGCCCCGGCACGATCACGTTCACGCGGTCGGGGTGGACCCCGGGTGTGCGCGCCCGCTCCCCGGCCGCCATCGACGCCATGCGCGCGAGGACCTCCTGGACCTCGTCGCGGCCGATACGGGTGCGGTGGACGGCGGCGGGGTCGTAGTGGCCGATCATCACCGCCGCCAGGGTCGTGACCGTGCCGGCCACCCCGAGCAGCGGGCCATCACCGGTGAACCCGGCGGTGGCACGGGCAACCATCTCCCGTGCCTCGCGGACGATGGCCTCGACCTCGGCCTTCCGGGGTGGATCCGTCGTGATCATGTCGCCCTGGCGATTCACCCCGAGAGGCAGGCTGACCGAGCGCCGGGGACCCGCCGCATCGCCCTCCACCACCTCCGTACTGCCCCCGCCGATGTCAATGACCGTGCAGGCCGCCGTGCCGTCGGTCAGTGCCAGCCGCGCGCCCGCAAATGACAGCGCGGCCTCCTCCTCGCCACCGATCACGCGGAGCGGCACCCCGAGCCGCGTACCCACCAGCGACTCGATGTCCCCTCGGTTCGGTGCCTCGCGGACCGCAGCGGTGCCAACGGCCGTCACGGGTGGCGAGCCCGCCCGGGCGATGCGCCCCGCGTAGTCGTCGAGGCATGCGCCGAGCCGGGCAAGCGCGCCGTCTGTCACCCGTCCGTCGGGCCCGGCACCGCGCCGCAGGCCCGTCACGGTGGTCACTCTGGGGCCCACTGCCCCCCCGGGGTCCATCCGCTCCATCAGGAGGAGACGCACGGAATTTGAGCCGACGTCAACGGCGGCGGCGAGCACCCCTACCGACCGCGGTGGCGGACCAGTGCCCGGATTCCCGCAACCCAGCCCAGGGGGCCCTTGATCCCGGCGACCGCCACCAGCGCATGGCGGCCGATCACCTGCAACTCGGCCACCGGGACGCGCAGGCGCTCGATCTCGCGAGCAAGTTCGCCAGCGCCCTCCTCGGCACGGGACAGTCCCGTCCGGATGTCCCCGGTGCCGCGCCCGATGCCCGCCGCCAGCGGCGTGATACGGCCCGCGGTGGTGCCGACGCGGCGCTTCAGGCGTATTCCCCGCACGAGTGCGATGGTGAGCCCCACCGCGACCAGAACACCCATCGCGATGGCGGCGCCCGTGATGGTCCACCCCGTCCAGCCCATGGGCCGGGACACTAGTGCCATGGACGTCCGGCGGGTCGGCGGCTGCCCCACCGTGCACGAACCGGGCCACACCGTGGCTAGGGTGGGAACGATGGACGGGCCGCCACTCACCCACCGCCGTCTGGCCTTCATCATCGGCAAGGGTGGTGTCGGGAAGACGACGGTTGCTGCCGCACTGGCGCTGGGCCTGTCGGACGCCGGCCATCGCACCCTCCTGCTCGAGGTCGCCTCGCAGACGCGTACCGATGCGCTCTTCGGCGTCGCGCCATCCACTGTGGCACCGATCGAGGTGCGCCCCGACCTGTTCGCCATGTCGATCGATGCCGAGCGCGCCACCGAGGAGTACCTCGCGGCCCAACTCAAGGTACGGCCCCTGGTCGAGATGATGGCCCGCAGTAGGGCGTTCCATCAGGTGACCCAGGCCGCGCCCGGCCTGTCCGCGCTCGTGACGATCGGGAAGATCTGGGACCTTGCGACATCGGTGAGGGATGGCCGCCCGGTGTGGGACCGCCTGGTAGTGGATGCGCCTGCCACCGGGCACGCCGTCGCCCTGCTCGAGGTCGCCAGCAGCGTGCGTGACATCGCAGGCTCGGGTCCGGTCCGCGACCATGCCGACGCGATCGCCAAGGTCATCCGGCATCCGGACGCCACAGGAGTGGTGGTGGTTGCGGTACCCGAGGACCTGGCGGTGACGGAGGCCATCGAGGCCATCGCGGCGCTGCGCGCCCGTTGGCTCCCCGTCACCTGCGCCGTGGTGAACGAGGTCCGGCACTCGCCCTTCGGCCCCGCCGACGAGGTGGCGCTGCGCGCTGCATCCGGCGCGCCGGATGCACGAGCGGCCGACCGCGCAGCGATCGGGGCCGCGCGTGCCGTCTGGGCGGCGGCCCGGCACGACGACCGCGAGGTGGCCGGCCTCGCGCGCGAGTGCCGGGTCCCGGTGGCGGTGCTGCCCCACGTCCCGGACCTGTCACCCGGGTCCGGCGGGCTCGAGGCGCTGTCGGCGGCCCTGATGGCCGACGCCGCCATCGGGGGCGTGCGTGCGCCCTGATCCCGACCTGATCGGCCTGCTCGGGGGATGCCGCGTCGTCGTCGTGGCGGGCGCGGGCGGCGTGGGCAAGACGACCCTGTCGGCCGCGATCGCACTGGGCCTCGCCGCCCGTGGGGCACGGGTCGCCGTCGTCACCATTGACCCCGCACGACGTCTGGCGACCGCGCTCGGAATCCCGCAACTCGGCGACGAGCCCCACCCCGTCGACCCGGAGCGCATCCGGGGCGCCGGCGTGGCGATGGCGGGCACCCTCGACGCACTCCATCTCGATCCCCGGGCCACGTTCGACCGCCTCATCGCACGCGAGGCGCCCGACGCGGCCGCACGGGACAGGATCCTGCGCAACCGCATCTACCACCATCTGGCAGGCGCCGTGGCGGGTGCCCAGGAGTTCATGGCCGTGGAGCGCCTCCACGAGTTGGTGGACGCAGGGGACTACGACGTCGTGGTGCTCGACACCCCGCCCGCGCGGAACGCCCTGGACTTCCTCGATGCGCCGGAGCGCATGACGCGCTTCGTCGAGGGGCGTGGCCTCCGCCTGCTGCTGGGCCCCAGGGCGGGCGCCGGGCGGGCGGGCTGGCGGGCGATGCAGGTTGGCGGTCACATCGTGATGTCCGCCGTCTCGCGCCTGACCGGCACACAACTCCTCACCGATATCTCGGAGTTCCTCCAGTCGTTCGACGGCATGTATCAGGGGTTCAGCCAGCGCGCATCCGCGGTGGGATCCCTCCTGGCCTCCGACTCAACGCGCTTCGTGATCGTGACCGGGCCCCGGGCCGAGCCCGCGCGCGAGGCCGCTCTGCTGTGGCAGCGCTTGCGCGACGAGCACTACCCGGTCGGCGCCCTCGTGGTGAACCGCGTGCACGACGTACCCGGTGGGGATGGCCTGCCCCCCGACGGCCTGGCGGCGTTGCTACGTGAGGCGGGCGCGGCCGACCCCGAGGGCCTCGCCGACCGGGCCGCGGAGGCCCTCGCTGCTGCGCGCGCACGCGCGGCGGCCGACCGGCACGCAGTGCGCGCCGTTGCCAGCGCCCTCGGGAACCCGCCGATGGCGATCGTGCCCGCGCTCGATGATGACCCCGTCGAGGTCGCGGGCCTTGCACGTGTCATGCGCGAACTTGAGGGGACTCACGACGCGACCGGGCAGCGAGGACCCTGAGACCCCCCGGTGGCCGGACGCCCGACGACCGTCCGCTCATGCACCCAGCACATCGCGGTACACGGCCTCGGCTCGCTCCGCGGTCGCGGCCCAGGGAAACCTGCGGGCAGTCTCCTGCGCCCGCGCGGTGATCCCCGCCCGCAGGTCGTGATCGTTGGCCAGCCGCACGAGGGCCTGGGCCAGGGGGCCGGAGTCGCCGACGGGCGTCATGAGGCAATCGTCGCCATCACGGAGGAACTCGGCGAGCACCGGGAGGTCGCTGGCCACCACCGGCAACCCGGCCGCCATGGCCTCGACCACCACGAGCCCGAATCCCTCGCGTGTGGACGGGAAGGCCAGCACGTCGGCCGCCCGGTAGAGCACCGGCATGTCGTCGTCGTCCACGATGCCGATCCGCGCGACATCGGCATGAGCGGGCGGACTCACGCCATCGTGCACCACCAGGCCGAGGCGTCCCGTGTCGTCCTTCCATGCCGAAACGGCCGCGGGATCGGCGTACAGACCCTCCCCCCCGGCGACCACCAGCAGGGCGCCGTCCGGCAGACGGCCGCGTGCGCGTGCGAACGCCTCAAGGAGCACCCGGCTGCCCTTCCGCGCCTGCACGCCGCCCACCGCCAGCACCACCGTCCGTCCCCCCCACCCCATCCGTGCGCCGGCCGCGGCGCGGCTCAGTGGGCACCCCGTGAACCTTCCGGCATCCACTCCGTTGGGCACGACATCGGCCCGGACCCCGAACTCGTCGGCGAGGCGCTCGGCCCAGAACGCCGACACCGCGATACAGCGGTCCACATCCTGGATCGAGGCCCGCTGGCATTCCTCGAGGAACCGGTCCCCGAAGGCATCAACGTGATGCACGGTCCGGACCACATCGGGCACCACACCATCGGCACGCAGGGCGAGCAGGGCGCGGGCCGAGAGCAGGTCCTGGGCATGGTGGATGTCGGCGGGAGGTGCCGATCGCATGGCATCGGCGAGTACGCCTGCCGCTCGCTCGATGCGGGCCGGGGTGGACTCGCCCGGGATCGGCGTGAGGGGTACCTGATGTGTGGCCACGCCGGGCCCCACCGCCAGCCCCGCGCCCTCCATCGTGAGCGCCCACACCTCCACGTCGTGCCCGCGGGCGGCGAGCTCCTCGGCGAGCCGCCGGGCGTGCACCGCGCCGCCGCGCGGCATCGCGGAGTAGGTGACGATGCGTACCCGCACCGCGATCAGCGCCCCGGGCGCACCAGCGCGGCCGCGAGGCGCGCAGCCTGCGCGCTCGTGGGCGCCAGGCGGGCACCGGCCCGTGCGAATTGCTCCTCCTGCCGCGACAGCACCTGGGGGTCCGCCTCAGTCCCGCACACATGGACGACGACCTGCAGCGACGGCCTGGTCTGGAGCGCGCGGGTCAGGGCGGGAGTGAGCGCCGCGGCCGGGTCGGGGTGGGCACCGCGGCCCAGAATGACGTCGAGCAGGATCACGGCGACGGTCTGGTCGGCCACGGTCTCGACGATCAGATCCGCGCGGCGCGCGGCATCGCGCACCGGATGCGGTGTGCCATGCGCCACGGCCTCCGCCTCCAGGTCGAGGCAGGCGTGTCCACGCACGACATCGCGCGGGTCCAGGTGCTCCGCCGCGCCCGCCGGGGTGTTGGACACCACGCGCCCGAGCCGTGCGGCCAGCACGGCAGAGGCCTCCGCGCACAGCGCCGATCCGGAGAAGAGCCCCCGCACGTGGCCCGCGCTCACCCACCCGGTGGGCTCGGCCGCCGGAATCACCGGCCGGGCCCCGGCGCGCCGGGCTGCGGCGACCACGGCATGGTCGATCACCCCATGCACCTCGATTCCATCGGGCGCAGGCACCCCATCCGCTCCGATGAGGCATGCCGACCCGGGCATGCCACTGGAACCCAGGGCCGCAAGCGCCGCCTCGGCGCCCGCGGCGGAGAAGGTCTCTGCCACGAGGACCACGGCGTCTGTGGAGGGGTCGGCGGCGAGACGGCGGATGGCGGCGATCGTTGATGCGGCGCCGACCTCGTCGGACAGGTCGCGGGGACCCGTGACGAGACACCGGCTGACTCCCACGCCGAACCGGTCGAGCAGGACCGTGGCCTCCTGGGCTCCCGAGGCCGAGGTGGCCACCACCCCCAGGCGTCCGGCCGTCACGGCGTTGGTCACACCGATGGTGATTCCCCCGACGATGGCCATCCCACTTCCGGGTCCGACCACCAGACGGCCCATCTCCGCTGCCCGGCGCTTCAGAGCGACCTCATCCGCCAGGGACACGTCCACCGTGAGCAGCATCACGTCACTCCCGGCCGACAGCGCGCGATGGGCCTCGAGCGCCGCGAACGGCCCGGGAACGCCGATGATCGTGAGGCCCTCCACCTCCTCGTGGCCGTCAGGGGCGTCCGGGGCGCCGCCCGGATGCAACTCAACCACGACGTCGTCATCGCGCGGGATGTCGTCCACGCCCGGCACGCTACCGGGCGCCGCGGGGTCACCCATCCGTGTCCCCTTCGTGCCCGCACCGCCCCGGCAACCACCAGTTCCACCGACCGAACAGGCTCAGCAGGGCGGGGGCCAGCATGAGCCGGATGATCGTGGCATCCACCAGAACCGCCGTCGCGAGACCGATCCCGAGCATCTTGACGATCACGTCGTCGCTGATGACGAATGCGAGGAAGACGCTCACCATGATGAGCGCCGCGGCGGTGATGACGCGCGCCGTCGATGCCAGCCCGATGGCCACGGACCGGTGTGGGTCGCCGGTGGCCACCCATCCCTCGCGGACCCGGGAGAGGAGGAATACCTCATAGTCCATGGAGAGGCCGAACAGGATGGCGAACAGCATCATCGGCACCCAGGCCTCAATGGCCACCGCCTCGGGAACGCCGAGCGCCGATCTCATGACTCCCCACTGGAAGATGGCCACCACCACCCCGAACGCCGCGGTCACCGACAGGAGATTCATCACGGCCGCCTGCAGCGGGACCATCAGCGAGCGGAACTCGATCATGAGGAGCACCAAGGAGATCAGGACGACCGCGCCGATGAACCACGGCAGCCGCGACGCGATCTGCTCCGAGAGATCCACACCCACCGCGGTTGGCCCCGTGACATAGACGGCCGTACCTGCCCCGGCCACGGGCTTCAGGCGCCCGGCCAGCCGTTCGACCATCTCGGCAGTGTGCGGGCTGGCGGGTCCCGCAGCCGGGATGACGGTCACGAGGGCGACGTCACCGCTCGGTGCAGGGACCGGCGGCTGCACGTCCACGACGCCGGCCAGGTCGCGGGCGCGCTGTGCCACGTCGTCGGCATGCGTGACCGCCTGGGGGCCCTCGAGAACGACCTCGATCGGGCCGTTGAAGCCTGGTCCGAAGCCCGTGGCAACGAGCGTGAAGGCCTCGCGGGTGGTCGAACCCTGCGGGTCGCTGCCGGCGTCCACCTGCCCGAGTTCCATCCAGAACACCGGCAGCGAGAGGATGGCCAGAGTCGCGACGGCCACGGCCAGGTACCGCACGGGGCGCCGTGTGACGGCGAGCGACCACCGTGCCCACCCCTGCGGCCGCCCCGAGTCGGTTCCGGGATCCACGGGCCGTGGGCCCCGGACGAACGGCAGGCGCCAGCGGCCGAGGTGGCCACCGGCAATGGCGAGCGCAGCGGGCAGCAGCGTGATGGCCGCGAGCACCGCCACCACGACGGCGATTGCGGCGGCCTGCCCGAGGCGGGTGACGAAGGGGATGTCCGCCAGGGCGAGGCCGAGGACGGCCACGGCCACGGTGCCGCCGGCGATCAGCACCGCCCTCCCCGCCCGGGCCGTGGCGTGCGCGATGGAGTCCTCCACCCCGGCTCCCCCGGCCATCTGCTCCGCATGGCGGGTGACGACGAAGAGCGCGTAGTCCACCGACACGCCGAGGCCGATCATCAGAGCGAGCGTCATCCCGACCTCGCTGATGTCGGTGACCGCCTGCAGGACCGTGAGGACAGCCAGCGCCGTGCCAATCGCCAGGAGCGCCCCGAGGATGGGGATGGCCATGGTCACCACGGATCCGAACGCGAGCAGCAGGATCATCACGGCCGCGGCCACGCCGACCGCAGCCGACCAGTCCGTGCCGCTCTCCTCCGCCTGGAGGGCGGGCGAGCCTGCGTAGGCGACAGTGAGGCCCGCGTCCACCAGGGGCTGCGACGCCTCGCGCACGCGGGCAAAGTCGACAGGTCCGAGGTCCTCGGCCGACAGCGTCCACTCAAGGCCCATCAGGGCGGTGCGGCCGTTTGCCGACACCGTCCCCGGGGGGCCCGGCAGCGCTACCAGCAGCATCCCCGGGACGGTGCGGAGGTCATGTGCGGCCTCCACGATGGCCCGGCGACCGACCCCGCCGGCGAGCGACGCGCCGTCCGAGTGGATGACCACCTGACCATCCGTGGCCCCCTGCCCGGGGAACGCCCGCTGGAGCACCACCTCGCCCTCCGCGGCGGAGAGTCCGGGCACCGAGAGGTTGTCGGCCGGCCTCCCCCCGAGAACCGATCCGAGAACGGTGAGCCCCACGAGAGCCGCGATCCAGCCACCGAGCACCCACCACCGGCGCCGGGCGCACCAGCGCCCCAGGCGACCAAGGATCGTGGCGGGGGCGGCGGCGTCGGACATGCTCGCCGCGCACGGTACCGGACGGACGGCCGCCTCCCGTGCCATGCTCGCCCGCGTGGCGGACCTCGGGACCTGGGCACTGGTGTTTGCGCTGCTCGGAGGCATCGGCGGCGGGTTCGTCAACTCCGTCGCGGGCGGCGGCACGCTCGTCACGTTCCCCGTGCTCACCGCGCTGGGCATCCCGGCCCTCGACGCCAACATCACCAACGCGGTCGCACTGTCCCCGGGCTACGCGGGCGGCGTGTACGCGCAGCGGCGGGACTTCACGGGCCGTCGTGACCTGGCACGCACTCTGGGGATCACCGCGATCCTCGGCGGGGTCACCGGTGCGGTGCTGCTGCTGGCAACCGGCCCCGACCTCTTCGAAGAGATCGTGCCCTGGCTCATCTTCTCGGCCACGGCCCTGATGGCCCTGCAGGGACCGCTCCGGCGACTCACCACACGGGCCCGCGGCGGCACCGGCGAGGCGCGGCTGCCGATCCTGGTCGTGCCGATCTTCCTCGCCACGGTGTACGGCGGCTATTTCGGCGCAGGACTGGGCATCGTCACGCTGGCGATCCTCGGCCTCATGCTCACCGACACGCTGAACCGGCTCAATGCCCTCAAGCTCCTCATGTCGCTGTCTGCGAACGGAGCCGCCGCCATCTTCTTCGCGTTCACCGGCCATGTGTACTGGCTCGTCGGCGTACTCATGGGAATCGGGGCGTGGGCGGGCGGCTGGCTCGGGGGCAAGACCGTCCCGCACCTGAGCGAGGCGGTCTTCCGCACCGGTGTGGTCCTGCTCGGCCTCGGCGTGGGATTCGCCTTCCTGCTCACGTAGCCATCCTGCCGCTCCCGGCCCGGCCCCGGCAGCGTGGCGGGCCGTGGCCGACCGGGGCGATGGACAGGGGAACGCCCCGGGCCGGTGCGCCGGGCAGGTCCCTACGATCGGCCCATGGCACTCGCCATCGCAACGATCGAAGCCCCGCATGTGGACGAGGACCTTCGCGCCCAGGGGGTGGAACCGCTCGTGGTCGAGTGGAGGCCCCCCGCACGCGGGGATCTGGCCGATGTCGCGCTCCTCACCCGGGCCTACGCCGACGACTCGGTGGAGACCGGGAATCGGGAGGCCCTCGAGCGGCTCGACGCCGCCCGGCCGCACCTGGTGGGCGCCGGGCTCGCCGCAGATCTCGTCCCGGGTATGGGCGACCGGGCCATCCTCCATGCGGGGCCGCCATGCGACTGGGATCGTCTGGCCCCGGCCATGCGGGCGCAGGTGGTGCGCGCGGCCATCCTCGAGGGATGGGCCCCCGACCAGGCGGAGGCCGCCGCGCTCATCGGTCGGGGCGCGATCACCCTCGCCCCCGCCGACACCCACGGCGTCGTCGCACCGATGTGCGGGGTGCTGTCGCCATCGATGGCGGTGTGGGCGGTTCGTGACGACGGCACCGGGGCGGGCGCATGGGCGCCAATCTCCGACGGCGCAGGCGACGGGCTGCCCGCCGGGTCGCGCACCCGGGATCTCATCGCCCGCCAGCGCCTGCTCGCCGACCGTGTTGCCCCGGGTATCGCCGCCGCGCTTGATGCCACCGGACCCATTGACCTCGCCGCTCTCGCCGGCACCGCGGCGACCATGGGAGACGTCCTGACCGCCCGCCCCCGGGCAGCCTCGATGCTGCTCCTCGAGGCGCTGCTCCCGGGCCTCACATCCCGTGCACTCGACGCCGTGCCGGCCATCGCCGCTCTGGCCACCGCGGGCGGCCGCCTTGCCATCCCGCTGTTGGCAGCCGCCAGCCGCGCCGCACTCCAGACCACGGCAGGAGCCGGGCGGTCGAGCCTGGTCGTCGGAATGTCCGGCAACGGCACCGACGTGGCCATCATGCTTGCCGGGATCCCCGGGGTCTGGTTCCCCGCGCCCGCTCCCATCGCCGACGACGCCGTGTTCGCAGCGGGCACCTCGACCCCCGACGCCGCCCCGTGGACGGGCGACCACGGGGTCATCGCGTGCGCCGGGATGGCCATTGACGCGCGGCTGTGCCTCGATGCCGGCGAGGCGCCCGGCATCGCGACGGGCATCGCCTCGCGCACCGACGGCGGATGGATCGGCGAGGGAATCGTCCGTGTGCCGCTGCAAGCCGTGCGCGACGCGCTCGACGCGCTGGTACCGGTTGGCACGTGACGGTGGGACGGACGTCCCGCCCGCAGGCGCCGTCCGGGCGCCGACGCACCAGGAGCCGGTGAACCCCGCCCGCATCGTCGGCGTGGTCGTCACCGGACTCGCCGTCGCCGCTCTGGTGATCGTCGCCGCGCTTTCGCTTGGCGGTTCCACCCAGATCGCACCGCCCGACGCGGCCCAGCCGATCGTCGTGGGTGTCGTGGCAACGCCAGGCGAGGAGCTCACGGGGGCCACCGAACTGCCGCCGCTGGCCATGGTGCTGAACGACTCCGTACCGGACGACATCAGGAGCCTGTCGCCGTCCGGTCAGGTGGCCCGCTACCGGGCGGACGCCCACGACGACGATGCGTCCTCGCTCATGCGACTGGGGGCCGCGGAGCAGCGGGCCGGCCAGCAGGAGGCCGCCGCGGACACCTACCAACGGGCACGGGCTGCGGACCCCGTCTCGATCGCACCGCTCATCGGACTCGCCATGGTGGACGCCGCGAGCGGTGATGCCGGGATGCAGCGTGCCACGACGGAGATGGCCCGGCTCACGCGTGCCCACCCCGGTGATCAGGAAGCCTGGTTCAACCGCGGCTGGCTCGCCACGTACCGACGCGACGGAGATGAGGTCGTCGAGTCATGGCGACGGGCGGCCGAACTCGACGGCAATACCCCCATCGGGCGGACAGCGACCGCTCTCCTGGCGCGCATCGCCGAGCAGGCGGAACAGCAGGGCGGAGCGGGGGCTGCGGACTGACCAGCCCGGTCCCGACGGTGAGCCGCACGGTCACGAATCGGTAAGGATCCGCCCGTTCCCCCCTGAAAAGTCCGTGCAGGATGTTTACCCTGACCCACGAACCTCTTAACGGGTCCTTAAGGCCCGGCGGGGAGACTGCCGAACAGCACGATGCCGGTCGCATGGGCTGGCACGTTGGATCACCGCACCGGCCCGGCAGGGTCCGCAGGTGGAGCAGGCAGACCAGGGGTGGACGCCGACTACGGCCACCGCGACGATTGAGATCGGTATCAGGACGTCCGGGGCGCGGAGTGCGCTCCGGATCGTACGACGAGGCGCCCGGGGGGATCCGGGCCAGAGGGGATACGAGGGAATGACGCTTAAGGAAATCGTGGGGAACGAGGAGATGCAGGTCATCCTCACCCGCGGGCAGGAGCAGGGCTTCCTCGGGATCGAGGAGGTCGCCGAGGCGCTTCAGGGTCTGGACATCGTCCAGGAGGATGCCGAGGCCCTGTACACGCACATTGACGAGATGGGCATCGAGTTGCTCGAGGAGCCCGAGGCCCAGGAGCGTCGCGCGAAGCAGGCCGAGGACGACGAGCGCCCGCGGCGGGTCGCCGCGAAGGCCGAGAGCACCACGGACCCGCTGCAACTCTTCCTCCGGGACATCGGCCGCATCCCCCTCCTCACGGCCAGGCAGGAGGTCGAACTGGCCAAGATGATCGAGGAGGGCGACCTCCACGCCAAGCAGAGGATGGTCGAGAGCAACCTGCGTCTGGTCGTCTCGATCGCGAAGAACTACCGCAATCAGGGGCTTGCCTTCCTCGACCTGATCCAGGAGGGCACGCTGGGCCTGGTGCGCGCCGCCGAGAAGTTCGACTACCGCAAGGGCTACAAGTTCTCCACGTACGCCACCTGGTGGATCCGTCAGGCCGTCGCGCGGGCGATCGCCGACAAGGGCCGGACCATCCGCATGCCGGTGCATGTGGTGGAGAAGCTGAACAAGATCAACCGCTCGGAGCGGAAGCTGCTCGCCGAGCTCGGGCGCGACCCCAGCAACGCGGAGATCGGCAGGACCATCGGCCTCACCGAGGCAGAGGTCGAGTCGATCCGGCGCAGCGCCCAGACACCGATATCGCTGGAGAAGCCGGTGGGCGACGATGAGGAGTCGGAGTTCGGCCAGTTCATCGCCGACCAGAAGGCTGTCTCGCCCGAAGCGGCGGCCAACGAGACCCTGCGTAACGAAGCGCTTCAGGAGATCCTGAACTCACTCTCGTACCGCGAGCGCCGTGTGCTCGAGCTCCGCTACGGCCTAGGCGGCGAGCAGCCGCGCACGCTCGACGAGGTGGGCCGCACGTTCAACGTCACCCGCGAGCGCATCCGGCAGATCGAGAACCAGGCCCTGCAGAAGCTGGCGGGCATGGTGGACGTCCGGGGGCTCGCCGAGGTCGCATAGCCCCGGCACCACAGTGAACGCAACTGGACCACACGGCCCGCGACCACGCGGGCCGTGTGCATTCCCACCCCAGAGCGTCCGGCTGGGACCGGCAGGAGTGGGGTCCCCGTGGCGGGGTAGGCTGAGCGCATGGGCTGGGAGGACGACGGCGACGACTGGCCCGGGCCCGACACCGACCCCGACGTGATCGCGCGGAAGCGGGAGAACGCACGAGTGGCGGCGGCCCGGGCCACACGGGCCGTACGGCTGGTCTACGCGACGCTGGCGGTCCTGCTGGTCATCGTGATCGTGCTTGCCATTGCCATCACCTAGCGACGGCCGAGCCCTCCGCCGGCGCCCCGGCGGGCATCAGGCGCGGACGGCCAGCCCGATGTCGACGATCTCCCGCTCCTCCGCGGCCAGATCCCCGGGCGACGCCGCGGGACGGTAGTCCTCGGCGATCAACGGGCTGGTGACCAGAAAGTCGGCGGTCGCGCGGTTGCACGCGATCGGGCAGTTGTGGACCACGGCGATGCGCAGGAGGGCCTTCACGTCCACGTCGTGCGGCTGGGGGTCCAGCGGATCCCAGAAGAAGATGACGATGTCCAGGCGCCCCTCGGCGAGCGCTGCGCCCACCTGCTGGTCCCCGCCCAGCGGACCGGAGAGGAAACGGTGCACGTCCAGGCCCAGGTCGTCGGAAAGGAGCCCCCCGGTCGTCCCCGTCGCAGACAGCTCGTGGCGGCGCAGCACCGCGTAGTTGGCCCGCGCCCAGTCCAGCATGTCGCGCTTACGGTTGTCGTGGGCGATCATCACGATCCGCTTCCTCGTGGTCATGGTCATCCCGCGCCTCCTCCCCCATCGTCCGGACACTGGTTCCCCACCACCATAGGTCGGCCCGCTCCACGACCCTCCGAAATGGTTCCGGTGCTACATTTGGGAAACCATCGCGGGGTGGAGCAGTCTGGTAGCTCGTCGGGCTCATAACCCGAAGGTCGCAGGTTCGAATCCTGCCCCCGCTATCCAGAGGGCCCGTAATCGGGGGATGCGGGTCCTCTGCATTTGCCCGTCCAGCGGGGCATCGCGCCGCTGGACCCCCTCCCATCTGCGCCCGAACCGCGTCACGTACGGTGTCGCCTGTGAACACGCTGATCCCCCGCCGCGCACTGCTCACATCCAGACGCTGGTGGCTGGTGCTCGGCATCACATGTGCAGTGATACTGGTGGCCACAACCCTCTCCTACACGGTTGCCCTGACGGCGCTCGAGGTGTCCCCCATCCTGCTCGTACCGGGGGTCGGTGCGGCGCTCCTCGCCCGGTTCGGGCGATCGCTGTGGCCTGCGGTGGTGATCGGCGATGCGATCGGTCAGGCGATCCTGCACGACCGCCCACTCTGGGTGATGGCGCTCACCGCGCTGATCCATGTGGTGGCCTGTGTGGCCGCTGCCACCTGGCTGCAGCACACCGGATGCTGGCTGCGCACCCTTGCGTCGTCCGCGACGTTCGCGGGCATCGCGGTGATCGTGAGCATCGTCAGCGCGAGCCTCACGGCGCTGGCGCTTGCAGCCCGGGACGCCATCCCGGCCGACGACTCGATCGCCGTGGTCATCGCCTGGCTCGCAATGGGCTATCTGGCCGGGTTCATCGTCGGCGGCGGGTTCGTCCTGGCGTGGAGTGACCCTGAACGACCCCTCGACGCAGCCTTCCGGCAACCCATGGCCATGGCCTCACTCGTGGTGGTCGCCGTCGTCGCCGGCTTCGGACTCATCGGCGAGGTGGGTGGGCTCGTGCCGCTCGCACTGCTCGGGGCGATCGCCATCGCCGGGCGTGCCGGCATGCGTTGGGGTACCGCTGCCATCCTCGCGATCACGCTGATGGCGATCGAGGGGTCCCATCGTGGCGCCCACGCGCCCTTCGGGGGTCAGGACCCGGCGGAGGTGGCCGCGAACCTCATGCTGGCCATCTCGCTCTTCGGAGCAGCGGTGATCCTGCTGGCGGCCTACCGGGAGTCCGGCGAGACCCGACACGGGTCCCCGCGGGCCGTGCCGGTCATCTTCGGCGCACTCATGCTGGTCGCGGGCATCACCTCGCTCGCCGCCAACGAGGTGGACCTGCACCACCCGATGCCGTACGTCATCTCCGGAATCCTCTC
This sequence comes from Bifidobacterium breve, assembly GCA_945861935.1. Lineage (GTDB taxonomy): Bacteria > Actinomycetota > Thermoleophilia > Miltoncostaeales > Miltoncostaeaceae > SYFI01. The sequence continues at coordinate 77,691 of CAMAVU010000002.1, forward strand.
GCTCGGAGCCGCCATCGGCCTGGGCGTGCTGCGGATCTCCCGGACACCGGACATGCCCTCGACGCGCCGGGGTATCACACTCGCCGCATGCGCCGGCGTCCTGTACGTCGTCAACCTGGGCGTTTACCTCCAGGCGGTGCCGCTCATCGGATCGGGCCCCGCGACGGGGCTGAGCATGACCGCGCCCCTGTGGGTGGTGCTCATCGGGGTGGTGATCTACCGCACCCGCCCCCCGCTGGCCGTTGTCGCCGGCATCGCGCTCATCGTCGGGGGGGCCATCGCCATCGCCATCGCCACCCGTTCGGTGGGCGGCGTCAGCGGAATCGTGCTGGCCCTGGCATCGGCGGCCGTCTTTGCGGCCTCGGTCATCATCACGAAGCAGGCTCTGGCACATGCAAGCGTCATCGATGTCGCTCTGGTCTCGTCCGTGGCCGCGGCCGTGGTGGCGCTGGTCGTGGGGATCATCACCGAGGGTGTGGCCGCCTTCGACCTGACGGCCGCCGAGTACGGTGCCCTCGCCGTGGCGGCCCTCGGTGCGCAGCTGGTGCCGACTCTCGGACGCTCATGGGCGCTCGCGCGCATCAGCCCCGATGTCGTAGGTGCCGAGGGGGTGCTGGCGCCGGTCACCACGACGCTGCTGTCGTTCTGGTTCCTCGATGCGGTCACGACGGGCGGTGACATCGCCGGCCTCGTGCTCATCACGATCGGCGCCGTCGTCGCCGCCGTGTCCCGGCCACGCACCACCGCGCAGGCCGGCACCGCGCGCGGCGCTGGCCTGCGCGCGGGCACCGGCGACCGCCTGCGCCGGTTGAGGACAGCGATGAGGCACTAGGGAGGTCGCGCGACCCCGGCCCTCCGCGTCCGGATGGGTCCGGAACCCGCGCAGGCGTTACACCTACGGCACCACGTTCACCTCGGCCATCATGCCGTGGTCCTCGTGCACGAGCACATGGCAGTGGAAGACGAAGCGACCCGTGAAGTCCGCGAACCGCTGCCGGATGGTGATACGGCTCCCCGGCGGAGTGGCGATCGAGTCGGCCCACTCGGGCTGGCCCGTGACGGGCTTCCCGTCTCGCGCGACCACCTGATACGGGTTGATGTGGATGTGGAAGTTGTGCCACTCCGGGCTGTTGTTCACGAGCAGCCATTCCTCCACCGTGTTCACCCTTGGGCTGAACATCGGGGTGGGCTGGTGGCCCCTCCCATGCGCGAAGAGCACGCCGTTGACGAAGAACTGGGCCTTGCTGGGGTCCTGCGTGAAGACCACGCGGCGGCGCACGGCGATGGGCACGTCGTCACCGCGCAGGTCGTCGGCCCGCAGGAGGAACGACGGCACCGGCTGCTGCGCCTGTGCCACACCCTGTACCCGCACCGTGGCCACCTGCACCTCGGGCTGGATACCGAACGGCGTCGGCCGCTGCGCGAAGTACTGCTGCACCACCTTGAAGTCACCCCTCACCGAGCCCGCCCGCACGAGCACCTCGAAGCGCTGGCCGGGGGCGAGGAAGATGCTGGACAGACGCTGCGGGCGCTCGAGGGTGACGCCGTCGCGGGCCAACAGGTAGTACTCGCCGCCGACGGGCAGGAACGTGAGGAACCGCTCGGTCGAGGCGTTCACCAGACGCCAGCGCTGCGACTCACCGGGTCGGATGTCGATGCGCGGCTGCAACTGGCCGTTGATGAGGATGAGGCGGTGCTTCGGGGGCCGGGCCTGACTCGCCGCCGTGGACGACCCGCGCACCAAAGTGTTCTGGAACACCATTACCCGGTCCCTCAGGTCGCCGATCCCGGGGATCCCGTCCAGACCACCCCGCACGATGATCGTGCCTGCCTGCCCGGCGGACGTCTGCATGTCCGTGTACTCGTGGCGATGCGGGTGGTACCAGAAGACCCCGGACGCGTGGTCAGAGGGCAACTCGTACCGGTACTGGTAGTTGCTGCCGGGCCGGATCGAGAGGAACACGTTGTCCTGCGGTGACTCCGGCGACACGTGCAGGCCGTGGACGTGCAGGTTTGTCAGGGCGCCCTTGGGCTGCAGGAACGCATTGAGATCCTGGGGGCCGGGCAGGTAGCCGACGGGCAATCGGTTCCGGAGCAGCACGTTCAGGTCGTCGCCCGGGTCCACGACCAAGGTGGGTCCCGCGAACCGGGTCGCGTACGTCTGGCTCGACACGCTGCGGCCACCGATGTCCACGGTACGGGTGCGGGGCGTGATGGCGACGTCGAGCACCCCGCCCTGCGACGTCATGGTCGGCAGGTCGCGAAGCGCCTCGCCGCGCGTGAAGCCCGCGCACGCCTCGCACGGAGGCGGATCGCTCACGCCGGCTGCCACCACCGCCGCCGCGGCGCCGGCACCGGCCAGCACCACGCATGCACCAAGGATGCCGGACACCCACCGCGGGCGGCGGGCGCGGCGCACAGCCGGGATCAGTGGGTCAGCAGCCAGCGGAGACCCCCGGAAGACCGCTGGCGTAGCCGGACATGGCGACGGAGCCATCGGGGCAGATGATGGTGCCTCCGTCGGGACCGCCCGCGCCGCCGTTGGCGGAGAAGTCCCAGCCCCAGGTCATGCCGTCCATCGCCGCCCCGGTGAGGGAGGCGCCGCGCAGCGTGGAGTTGCCGAGGATGCTTACGTAGATCATGTTGGCACCCGCGAGGTTGATACCCGACAGGTCGGCGTCGGTGAAGGACGCGCCCCACAGGTTGGCGGCGGGTCCCACGAATCGCCCCTGCACCGCCTGCCACCCGGAGGGCAGGGCCGCGGGCTGGCCGACGACACCGCTCGCCCCGACGTTGGTCAACCGTGCACCGGTGAAGTCGGCTCCTGTCACGGTGGCGCGGATGAGCACGGCGCTGCCCAGATTCGCATTCGTGAAGTCGGCCCCGGTCAGGTTCGCCCTCGTGAACATGATCATGCCGTTCATGCGGGCGCCCGTGAAGTCGGCGCCGGTCAGGTTGGCGTAGGTCAGGCCGGCCGCCGTCATCCGCGCCCCCACGGCCCGGGCCGCGCTCAGGTTGGCGCGGGTGAGGTTGGCCCGTGGCAACCGCGCCCCGGAGAGGTCGGCCCGTGACAGGTTGGCCCGCTGCATCGACGACCCGGTGAAGTCGGCATAGCGCAAGTCGCGCCCGGCCAGATTGATGCGCCGCAGGTCCGCGTGGCGACAGGTGGTGTGCAGCGAGGGCGTGGGGTGCGCGACCACGCGGCAGGCCTGACTGCCCGCGCCCGTTGCCGCTGTCAGGGCGAGTCCCGCAGCGGCGATGGCCAACGACACGACGGGGAGGGGACCGGTCGGGGGCATGACCAGACCTTACCGACCGCTATCGGAGGATACTGATCGCCCGCGCAGCGACGATGAGGATGACCAGCGCCGAGAGCAGGGCCTGGGACGCCATGAGTGCCTTCACGCGATGCCTGAGGGGCAGGGTGTCGGCGGGCGCGAACGACGTGGAGTTGGTCACCGACACGTAGAGGTAGTCGGGGAACGTGGGGCGCCAGGTCCACGGCCCGGCCATCTGGTACTGCCCGAAGAGGAAGTCGTGCGGGGTGGCCTCCGACAGCGCGCGGCGGCGGGGGCCGCCCCCGTCGATCTCCCAGAACCACACCGCGAAGATGATGACGTTCGTGATCCAGACCTGCAGTGCCGACACGATGAGATAGCGACCCTCGAAACCCGACTCGGTAACGACTCCGTTCACGAGCAGCGCGATGGCCGACGCGTTGGCCAGCGTGATGAGCGCGGCGAGGACCACGCCGATGTGACGGCGCCGGTCGGACTCGGCCACCGGCGGAACAAGGGCGATGATGATCAGGATCACCTCAAGGGCGGGAACGATCCACCGCAGCCAGCCCCCGCCCAGGATGAGAGAACCCGGCAGCGTGGCGTAGAGGACGACTGCCGCCACCAGCGCGACGACGGGCGGCCACCTCGACTCGCGCCACGCCTCGTCGTCGGGTTCGGTCGTGGCCACGCCCGGATGATCGCAGCCCGGCCCCCGGGCATGGACTAGTCTCCCGCGCCGTGCCGACCCGGGACAACCTGCGCAACGTGGCGATTGTCGCCCACGTGGACCACGGCAAGACCACCCTCGTGGACGCGATGCTGTGGCAGACCGGCGCGTTCCGCGAGAATCAGGCAGTGCAGACACGCGTGATGGATTCAGGCGACCTGGAGCGCGAGAAGGGCATCACGATCCTCGCCAAGAACACCGCGGTGCGCCGCGGTGACCTGACCATCAACATCATCGACACGCCCGGGCACGCCGACTTCGGGGGCGAGGTCGAGCGCGGGCTCTACATGGTGGATGGCGTGCTCCTGCTTGTGGACGCGTCCGAGGGACCGCTCCCGCAGACACGGTTCGTGCTGCGCAAGGCGCTCGAGGCACGACTGCCCGTGGTGCTGGTGATCAACAAGATCGACCGGTCCGATGCGCGCGTCGCCGAGGTCCTTGACGAGGTGTACGAGTTGTTCCTCGATTTGGGCGCGGACGAAGCGCAGATCGACTTCCCCATCGTCTACACCAACGGCAAGGCGGGCACGGCGTCGCTGACCCCGGACGCCCAGGACGATGACCTCTCCGCGCTCTTCGACGTGCTGCAGGCGACCATCCCCGCGCCCCGGTACACCACAGGGGCCCCGTTGCAGGCGCTGGTCACGAATCTGGCAGCCGACCCCTATCTCGGGCGCCTCGCGATATGCCGCGTGCACGAGGGCACCATTCGTAAGGGCCAGCAGGTTGCGTGGTGCCGTACCAACGGCACGACCCAGCAGGTGAAGGTGGTCGAACTGTTCCTCACCCGGGAACTCGACCGCGTACCGGTGGACGAGGCGGGTCCGGGGGACATCATCGCCGTGGCCGGCATCTCCGAGATCACCATCGGCGAGACGCTGGCCGATCTCAGCGACCCCCGCCCCCTGCCGGTGATCACGGTGGACGAGCCCAGCCTGAGCCTGACCATCGGCATCAACACCTCCGCGCTCGCGGGCACCGAGGGATCCAGACTCACGGCCCGGATGCTGAAGGACCGCCTCGATCAGGAACTCGTGGGAAACGTCTCGCTACGCGTGCAGCCGACCGACCGCCCCGACACGTGGGAGGTCCACGGCCGCGGCGAATTGCAACTGGCGATCCTGGTCGAGACGATGCGCCGCGAAGGCTTCGAGATGACCGTCGGCAAGCCCGAGGTGCTGATCCGCGAGATCAGCGGCGTGCGCCACGAGCCGATCGAGCGCGTGACCATTGACATTCCCGAGGACATGATGGGTGTCGTCACGCAGTTGCTTGCCCTGCGTAAGGGCCGCGTGGAGCAGGTCGTCAATCACGGCACCGGCTGGATCCGGCTCGACTACCTGGTGCCCGCACGCGGCCTCGTGGGATTCCGCACCGAGTTCCTCACCGAGACCCGCGGGACCGGCCTGCTGCACTCGGTGTTCGAGGGCTGGGAGCCGTGGCAGGGCGAGATCCGCACCCGCACACGCGGAAGCCTTGTGGCCGACCGCACGGGAGTGGCCACAACCTTCGCGATGTTCGGCCTGCAGGAGCGCGGCGTGCTGTTCGTGGAGCCCGGCGACGCCGTGTACGAGGGCATGGTCATCGGCGAGAACGCCCGTGGCGAGGACCTCGATGTGAACATCTGCAAGGAGAAGAAGCTCACCAACATCCGCTCGAGCACGGCCGATGAACTGGAGCGCCTGGTGCCCCCGCGCAAGTTGTCTCTGGAGCAGGCGCTCGAGTGGGTGCGTGAGGACGAGTGCGTGGAGGTCACGCCGCGGAGCGTGCGCATGCGCAAGGTCATCCTCGACGTCACCGGGCGCGTGAGGGCGGCCCGCAGCCGCGCGGCGGGCACACAGGCCTGACGCAATACGATCGGGCGATGCCCGACGTGCGTATGGATCAGAGTGCCGGCCCGGACGCGCAGCGCGCGGGGCTCGTCGCCGCGCTGGAAGCGCGCCGGGTGGACAACGCCTTCCACTACATCAGCGTGCGCGGGGCGGCGCGGTGGCGCGCCCTTGCCTCGTCGCACTCGCCGGCGCACGACCCCGGTGACGGGCTCCTGGCCTACGACCAGGCAACCCGTGCCCTGATCGGCGTGCTGCCCCCCGGCCCCGTCCATGTCATCGGCGTGGCGTGCGGTGACGGGTCGAAGGAGCGCCGTCTCCTCGGTGCTCTCGCCGGCTCGGGTCTGACCGATCTGACCGGGACGCCGGTGGACGTGAGCGTTCCGCTCGTGACGGCTGCCGCCCGGGCCATGGCCGCCGTGCCGGGCGTGGTCGTCACGCACGCCGTGGTGGCAGACATCACCGTGGCCCGCGACCTCTCCCCCCTCGTCGCACCACGTCGTGCCGGCGCGCGGCTCGCCACCCTCTTCGGCGTGCTGTCGAGCCTCGGCCCGGATGCGCTCGGTCCTGCGACGTCCGTACTCGATCCCGGCGACCTGCTGATGGTGAGCGCCAACCTTCTGCCACCCGGGGCCTCGGCGCGGGCGGACGTGATGGCCGGCTACGACAACCCGGCCACGCGCCACTGGCTGTCGGCCCTGCTTGAGGACATCGGCATCCACGAGGCGGGCGGTATCACGTTCCGATGGGACGACTCACCGGGCGGCCGGGCGATCGTGGGGGAGATCACGCTGCGCTCTGCCGTCACGGCCCGCCTGGGCGGCGTGGCCGTGACGCTGCCGCCGGGCGAGCCCATCCGACTGCTTCAGTCCTACCGCCACACGCCCGCGGATCTGGGCTCAATGGTCGTCGGGGCCGGCCTGCGCCTCGTGACCGTGTGCACGTCACCGGGTGGCGAGGAGGGAGTGGCGGTGGCCGTCAGGCCGGGCTGATGTCCCCGGGGGCAATCGCGCCCAGGGTGTCCAGCACGGCCCGGATGCGGGGCACCTCGTGGGTACGGAACAGGCCCGTCCGTCCGAGGGCGGCCAGTACCGCGAAGAAGGGCTCGGCCGAGCGGACCTCGCCGCCGAAGAAACCGGACGCATGCGGCAGCGCATGGCACACGGGCCAGCCCAGCGCGCGCAGGCGAAAGGTATTGAGGAAGACCTTCACCTGGTGCCGGACGCGACCCGGGCCGTCGAGCAGGTTGCCGTAGTAGAAGCCCAGTCCGGGATCGATGAGGATGCGCTCCACCCCCAGCGAGACGGCCCGGTCGATGCGTGGGCCGAAGTGATCGAGCATGGCCGGGATGGGGTCGTCGCCCAGCACGAGGTCGCTCACCTCGCGCACGTTGGAGCCCTGGACGAAGCAGATGATGACGGCCGCTCCATGGGCGGCCACGGCGTCGTACACCTCGGCCTCGCGTGAGATGCCTGTCAGGTTGACCACCGACGCGCCCGCGCCGAGCACGGCGCCGGCCACCGCGGGCGCGTAGGTCTCGACCGAGGTCAGCACGCCATGTCCATGCAGCGCAGAGACCACGGGTACGAGGGTGGCCACCTGCTGCTCCGGGGACACCCGCGTGGCACCGGCCAGCGTGGACTCGGCACCGATGTCCACCAGCAGCGCGCCCTGCGCCGCAAGCAGGCGCGCCCGACTCACGGCCGCGTCGGGTCCGGTGACCACCGACTCCTGATACCACGAGTCGGGTGACAGGTTCACGACGCCCATCAGCGCCGGGCGCTCGTCGGGGGTGAACGGACGCCCCCCGATGTCGAACGCGCGTACCGGCGCACGGAGGACGGGGGCATGGGCGGCGGCGAGCGCGGCCATCTCGGCAAGAAGCGGGGCGGGACCGGGCATGGATCCGGACGCTACTGCGGAGCGATCCGTTCCATCGGACCGACCGAGGGGATGATCACCGCGGGCCGGAGCGCGATCAGGGCTGCCCGATCGGCGCCGGGTGCCGCGGTCAGGACGCCGTCCGGGCCGGCGGCCAGCGCCCGTCCCGGCATGAGAGCGCGATGCACGTGGGACCACCACGCCACCTCGCCCGCGATACCCGTGGGGTGCATCCCGATGCCGGATGGCAGTGGATCGCCGGGCGCCCAGAGCGTCCCGGCGGTCATCCGTACGAGCGCATCGGCGTCCCGGGGATCATTCACACGGGTCAGCAGCACATGCACAGAGCCCCCGAGGCGCGCCATGTCCCGGGCGAGCGCGCGGCCGAACCGCTCGCGGTCCTCCCCCGCCGGGGGCAGGATGGGATCCACCAGCACGATCTCGGCGCCGTGCTCAAGGTACGCCGATGCCATCTCATGCCCCGTCTCCCCATCACGCACCGACCAGCGCCAGAGCCCCTCGTCGATGCGGGTGACCTCCACCCCCTGAACGCTAGACGCGGCCGGATGCAGGTGAGCGGGGTGGGCACGCGAAGGTGCATGGGTGCGAAGGCTCGTCCGATGGCTCGGCATGGAACTCCTGACCTGGCTGATCGCCGGGGGCGTTCTGGTGCTCGTGCTCGCGCTGTTCGCACCCCTGATCGCGGCCTTCATCATGGGGTGCGCGGTGACCGCAGCACTCGCGATCGGCAGTTGGTCCCGACGCGGTCGGAACCGACTGGCCCAACGCCGTGGGTTCACCGCCGCCGACCGGATGACCGGTGAGGAGTTCGAGGACTGGCTCGCCGTCCTCTTCCGCGCCGCCGGATGGCGCGTGCGCCACACCCGGGTCACGGGCGACTTCGGAGCCGATCTCATCCTCGGGCACGGCCCGGTGGACGAGGTCGTCGTGCAGGCCAAACGCCAGAGCCGCCCGGTGGGCGTGGCGGCGGTGCAGCAGGTGGCGGCGGCGCGGCTGCACTATGGGACCGAGGAGGCGATCGTTGCCACCAACAGCACGTTCACGCCCGCGGCCATCGAGATGGCGGAGAGCACCGGCGTGGCCCTCTGGGACCGGGATGACATCGCACGCGAACTCCTCGGGGTGCCGGCGACGCGGTGAGGCGAGGTCCGGGACCATGCGCGCCACGCGGACGGCAGGCCTGCCGCATCGCGCCGGCACGCCCGATCTGGCTTGTGCATCCGTCCGCTTGACGTAATATCAACTGTGTAATGCCGTCAGATAGACGTAAATACGCCTCCCCGCGCCCTGTGGTCGTGGTGGGAGCGGGCCTCGCCGGCATGTCCGCCGCCCTCGGCATCGCGGGGCGGGCACCCGTGTTTCTGGTGACGAAGGGGCATCTGGGCGCGGGCAGCACCGCGTGGGCGCAGGGCGGCATCGCAGCGGCACTCGGCCCGGACGACTCGGCACAGGCACACGCCCGCGACACCGTCACGGCGGGCGCGGGCCTTGGGGACACGGCGACGGCGAATGCCGTATGCGCCGATGCCGCCGGCGTCATCTGCGACCTGGCGGCGCTCGGGGTCCGCTTCGACCGGGCGCACGGCGAATTGGCCCTGGCGCGCGAGGGCGCGCACTCGCTGCCGCGCGTGGTGCACGCGGGAGGAGATGCCACGGGTCGCCATGTGACGGAGGCGCTCGCCCACAGCGTGCGGCGGGCCGCTGGTATCACACTCATCGAGCACTGCCATGTGGTCAACCTGATCGTGGATGACGAGGGCGTCCAGGGCGTGCGCCTGGGGAACGGCGAGGTCCTTGCGGCCCGGGGGGTAGTGCTCGCGACAGGAGGGGTCGGCCACCTGTTCGCCCGCACCACCAACCCGCCCGGGGCCACCGCCGATGGTCTCGCGCTCGCCCGCCGGGCCGGCGCCGCTCTGGCCGACCTCGAGATGGTGCAGTTCCACCCCACCGCCCTCGCGGTGGGCCCGAGCCCGCTCGCCCTCGTGAGCGAGGCCGTGCGCGGCGCGGGCGGGATGCTCTTCGACTGCCACGGCGACCCGGTGATGGCCGGCGTGCATCCCATGGGCGATCTGGGCCCGCGTGATGTCGTGGCACGCGCAGTCTTCCGTCGTGCCCGGGAGACCGGACGCGAGGTGGTGCTGAGCCTCGCCCACCTCGATGCCACCCGCGTGCGGGCGCGCTTCCCCGAGGTGGCGGCGCTGTGCGCGGCACACGGGATCGATCTCGCCGAGGATCTGGTGCCGGTGACCCCCGCAGCCCACTACGCCATGGGCGGCGTGCTCACCGACCTCTCCGGACGCACGACGGTGCCGGGCCTCTGGGCCGTCGGCGAGTGCGGGTCCACCGGGCTTCATGGCGCGAACCGTCTGGCCTCGAACGGGTTGCTCGAGGCCGCCGTACTCGGCCGCCGCGCCGCTGCCGACGCGGCGGCGGGCGGCGGCGGGCCCGCCGCGGGACCCCGTGCCGACCCCATCCCCGTCGGGGTCGGCGACGCTGACAGCGGCGTGGTGCGGCACCAGGTGGGCCGCATCATGTGGGACCGCTGCGGTCTGGAACGTGACGCGGCGGGTCTGGGCGATGCCGCCGAACGCCTCGCAGCGCTGCCCGTCCCCGCCGACCCCGAGGCGGCGGGCCTGCTCGAGATCTCCCGCCTCATGGTGGCTGCCGCCACCGCGCGGGAGGAGAGCCGCGGGGCCCACTTCCGCACCGACTTCCCCGATACGGACCCGAGCCGGGCGCACCGCACCTGCTGGGCCGGTGACATGGCCCATGACCTCGCGCCTGTGCCGACCGGCATGGCGACGGCATCGATCGACCTCACGGAGGCAGCGTGACCACCACCGCCCCGGCGTGTGCCATCCCCGTCGCCGGGGACGCGGTCCCCGAGGAGGAGCTGGTTGCCCGCGCAACGGCGGCGCGCGAGGCGCTTGGCAACCGGTTGGTGATTCTGGGCCACCACTACCAGAAGCACGAGGTGATCCGGTTCGCCGACGTCACCGGCGACTCGTTCCTGCTGGCGCGCCGTGGCGCGGAGGCCACCGAGGCCGATCTCGTGCTCTTCCTCGGCGTGTACTTCATGGCCGAGGCAGCGGACATCCTGGCCCAGCCGCACCAGCGGGTCATCCTTCCCGACCTGACCGCCGGGTGCCATCTGGCCGAGTGCGCGGACATCTTCACGGTGAACGACGCATGGGAGCAGATCACCGCGCACCTCCCCGGCCGCACCATCGTTCCGCTCACCTACATGAACTCCGGCGCCGACCTGAAGGCCTTCGTGGGCCGCAACGGGGGGGCGGTGTGCACCTCGGGTAACGCCGAGCGCGCGTTCCGATGGGCTCGTGAGCGGGGCGACATGGTCTTCTTCTTCCCCGACGAACATCTGGGCCGCAACACCGCATGCCGCCTGGGCATGGCGCCCACCGCCCCGGTGGTGTGGGATCCGCGCCACGCCGACCTCGGCGGCATCGCGCCAGACCGCCTGACCGCCAGCGAGATCGTGCTGTGGAAGGGCTTCTGCAACGTGCATACGGCGTTCACCGTGCGGCAGATCGAGGAGACCCGCGCCGCGCACCCGGACGTCACGGTGATCGTGCACCCCGAGTGCCCGTACCCCGTGGTCGAGGCCGCCGATGAGGATGGTTCGACCGAGTACATCATCAGGCGACTCGGCGAGATGCCGGCTGGCAGCACCGTCGCCATCGGCACCGACTGGAACCTGGTGGACCGCCTGCGCCTCCAGCACCCCGACAAGACGGTCTTCTGCCTGAAGGAGGACCTGTGCCCCTGCGTGACGATGAACCGCATCACGCTGCCGAAACTCACGTGGGCCCTCGAGAGCCTGGCCGCCGGTGAGGTGCCGAACGTCGTCACGGTTGACGATGGGATGGCCCGGGACGCACGTCTGGCGCTCGACCGCATGCTCACCCTCTGATGGACCTGGCGACGTTGGTCGCGGCCGCATTGGCCGAGGATCTGGGTGACCGCGGCGATGTGACGTCGCTGGTGACCATCCCCGGGGACGCCCGGGCGCGTGGGCGCGTCGTGGCCCGCTCCGGCGGCGTATTTGCCGGGCGCGCATTCGGCGAGGAGGTACTCCGCCAGATGGGCGTGGACGGGACATGGCAGGCGGTGGACGGGACAGTGCTCTCCCCCGGCGAGTCGGTGCTGGGGGTTGACGGCCCCGCACGTGCGGTGCTGTCGGCCGAGCGGACGCTGCTGAACGGGATGTCGCATCTGTCGGGCATCGCCACCCAGACCGCGCGCTTCGTGCGGGCCGCCCACCCGGCAGCGGTGCTCGACACCCGCAAGACCACGCCCGGCTGGCGCGTGCTGGAGAAGGCCGCCGTGGCCGCGGGGGGCGGCACCAACCACCGCATGGGCCTGTTCGACATGGTGCTGGTGAAGGACAACCATCTGGCCATCGGAGGTATTGACCTGCGTGGGGCTGTCGCCCGCGCGCGCGCCGAGTTGCCGGGCATACCGGTGGAGGTGGAGGCGGATGATCTGACGGGCGTGCGGCTGGCCCTGGAGGCCGGCGCTGACCGCATCCTGCTGGACAACATGGATGCGGCCACCATGCGCGCGGCAGTGGACCTGTGTCGCGGACGGGCGATCACCGAGGCCTCGGGGGGAATGGACCTGGAGGGCGTTGCGCACGCCGCGGCGTGCGGCGTGGACTTCATCAGCGTCGGCGCACTCACCCACTCGTCACCTGCCCTCGATCTTGCCCTTGACCTCGACGAGGTCTCGCCCGCTCCCGAGCAGATCTGATCCGCGTCGTCATCGCAATCGCCCTCGCCATGGCAACGGGGGCGATTGCGCGTGCCACCGTCGACGTCGCCGTGGTGGCCATGCAGGCCGACCTGCACGTCCCTGTCGACGACGGCAACGCCGCCATGCTCGTCCCGGCCACACGTTCGCCGGTGGTGGTGTTCGTCGCCGGCGTGCTGGGCGACCGGCTCGGGCGGCGGCGGGTGATGGTGGCGAGCTCCGCCCGAAGGCGCTCGGCATCCCGCTGAGGGATGTGCGGGAGGTGAGTGGTCGCACACGGTGCGGCTGCCCTGATCCTGCTGTCCTCGGTTCGTCCCCGGCGACGGAGACCCGCCACATCGGCGACGCGTCGGTAACGCCCTCCGGGATGGGATCTGCCCCCGGTGCCCCCGGTGCCCCCGGTGCCCCCGCCCACCGCGGGACCGCGGGGACAGACCCCGGGGTCTCCCCGTCCCCCTGCGGGGTGCCACCCCGGTGCCAGGCACCTCGCCCGTCCCCCGTGAACAGCGGTATGCTCGGGACCCGACAGTGACGCCCGCCGACACAACGATCAAGGTCCTGCTCCCGGTGCTCGGTGAGTCCGTGACCGAGGGCACCGTGATCGAGTGGAGGAAGGCGGTCGGCGACCCGGTCGAGCAGGGCGAGACCCTCCTCGAGGTGACCACCGACAAGGTGGACGTGGAGATCCCATCGCCTGCCGACGGGGTGCTCGCAGGCATCGCCGCCATTCCGGGTGCCGCCGTGGCGGTGGGCCAGTTGCTCGGCGAGATCACCACGGGCGACGGCGCCCTGCCCACCGCCGCCGCACCGACGCCTGAGCCCGACGCCGCACCTGCCCCCGCGCAGCCGACCACGGCGCCGCCGGTTCGCGATGTGGCCGCCTCGCCGATGGCCCGCCGGGTGGCGTTCGAGACGGGCGTGGACCTCGGCACGGTCACCGGGTCAGGCCCCGGTGGGCTCATCCGCCGTGCCGACGTCGAGGGGGTCGGGAAGGGCGGCAGCCTGGCCGATCCCGCTCCTCCCGCGGGCGAGGAACTCGTGCGCCTGTCCGGGCCGGCCGCTGCGCTCGCCGATTACATGGATGAGAGCCGTTCCATCCCCACCGCCACCACCTTCCGCTCCATCTCGGTGCAGATGCTCGACGCCGAGCGCAAGCGCCTGAACGACGCCCTCGCGGTCGTGGGCGGGGGGAAGCTGTCGTTCACGCACATCATCGCGTGGGCGGTCGTGCGCGCTGTGCAGAAGACGCCCGGCATGGCAACCGCCTTCGCCCGCGTGGCCGGGGTGCCATACAAGGTGCCACGTGACACCGTGAACCTCGGCATCGCCGTGGATGTGGAGCGCAAGGACGGCAGCCGATCCCTGCTCGTGCCGGTCATCCGCGACTGCGCATCGCTCGGGTTCCAGGGCTTCCGCGCCGCGTTCGACGACCTCATTCAGCGCTCGCGGTCGGGCAGGATCAGCCCGGACGAGTTGAGGGGCGCGGGCGTGACGCTCACGAACCCCGGCGGCTTCGGCACCAACGCGTCGGTGCCGCGGGTGATGACCGGCCAGGGCACGATCGTGGCCACCGGCGGCATCGCGTGGCCACCCGGCATGGAGGGCGTGCCCGGTGAGCTGCTCAAGGTGTGGGGCGTGTCGAAGGTGATGACGATCTCCTCCACCTACGACCACCGCGTCATCCAGGGCGCAGAGAGCGGCGCGTTCCTTCGCGACATCGCGGGCCTTCTGGCCGGGGACGACGGCTTCTACGACGAGGTCCGCGCGGCGCTGGGCCTCCCCGCTGCCCCGCCGCTCGCCTTCACCCCGCAGGCTGCCGCACCCGACGCCGGACCCGCCCCCATGGCCGCCAGCGCCGACGAGGAGACCCTGAAGGCCGTCGCGGGGGCCATGTCGCTGCTGCGGGCATTCCGCACCTACGGCCACCTGGCCGCGCACCTCGACCCCCTGGGCTCCGACCCACCCGGCGACCCCTCGCTCGATCCGGCCTGGGTGGGCCTCACGCCGGATCAGATGGAGCTGGTGCCCGCGTTGCTGCTCGGGGTTGCCGTGCCCGGGGCGACGTTCGCCGAGGCGTACCCCGCCCTCAAGGACACCTACTGCGGCACGATCGCCTACGAGATCGAGCACATCTCGAACCACGACCAGCGCCAGTGGCTGCGCGAGTTCATCGAGTCGGGTCAGGTGCGGACGCGCCTCCCGCGCGAGGAGCGCGCCGCCGCCCTTGAGCGTCTGGTGTCGGTTGAGGTCTTCGAGCGGTTCCTCCGTCGCACCTATCTGGGGCAGAAGACCTTCTCGGTGGAGGGGTCCGACGCGCTGATCCCGATGATGGACGAGACCATCCAGCGTGTGGCCGCCGCCGGGGTGCCCGAGATCCACATCGGGATGGCACACCGCGGCCGCCTGGCCACCATCATGCACACCGTCGGGCGCCCCGCCGAGTCCATCCTCGCCGAGTTCGAGGGGCAGGTCGAGCACACGGACGATGGAGAGGACCACGCCGACGGCGAGCCCTACGCCGCAGCGGGCGACGTCAAGTACCACCTGGGGGCCGAGGGGACGTTCCGGTCAACGACCGGGCGGTCCGTGCACGTGCGTCTGGCCGCCAACCCCAGCCACCTCGAGCAGGTGAACGCGGTGGCCGAGGGCGGAGTGCGCGCCAAGCAGACGATCCGCGCCAACCCCATCGCCGAGCACCAGCCCGATCGCGCCGTCGCGTTGCTCATCCACGGCGACGCCGCCTTCCCCGGCCAGGGAGTGGTGGCCGAGACCCTGAACCTCCAGGGCCTGCAGGGCTACTCGACGGGCGGCACGATCCACATCATCGTGAACAACCAGGTGGGCTTCACCACCGATCCCGAGGACAGCCGCTCTACCCGCTACGCCAGCGACATGGCCAAGGGCTTCGACATGCCCATCGTCCACGTGAACGCCGACGACATGGATGCCTGCATCGCGGCCGTCCACCTGGCCACGCAGTTCCGTGTCCGCTTCGGCCACGACGTGCTCATCGACCTCATCGGCTACCGCCGCCTGGGCCACAACGAGCTGGACGAGCCCGCCTACACGCAGCCCGTGATGGCCCGCACCATCAAGGAGCACCCCACAGTGGCGCGCATCTTCGCCGACCGCCTGGTCGCCGAGCGCGTCATCACCGAGGATGACTACGCGGGGATGACGGCGGCAGCCGAGGCGCGCATGTCCGCCGCGCACAAGCGCGTGCAGTCGGGGCTGGAGCAGGGCTCCGACGAGGACTCTTCCCGCGACAAGCGCCGGCGTGCAAAGACGCAGGTCGTGAAGACCAAGGTGACCGCCTCCACGTTGCGCAGCCTCAACGAGCAACTGCACCTGCCGCCGGATGGCTTCCCCGTTCACGCAAAGCTCACGCCGCAACTCGAGCGGCGGCGCTCGGCACTGGCGGAGGAGAACGGAATCACCTGGGCGCATGCCGAGGCACTCGCATTCGCATCGCTGCTCACCCACGGGGTGCCGATTCGCCTGACCGGTCAGGACGTGGCCCGCGGCACGTTCTCCCAGCGCCATCTCGAGATGCACCACACCTCGGACGTCGAGTCGTACTACGCCAGCAAGGGTCGGGTCTACGTGCCCATGCAGCACCTGCTGCGGGCCAAGGCGTCGTTCGAGGTGCACAACAGCCCGCTGTCCGAGGCCGCGTGCGTGGGCTTCGAGTACGGCTACTCCACGACCGCGGACGAGGCGCTGGTCGTGTGGGAGGCCCAGTACGGGGACTTCGCCAACGGCGCCCAGATCATGATCGACCAGTTCCTGTCGGCCGGCCAGGCCAAGTGGGGCGTGCGCTCGCGCCTCACGTTGCTCCTGCCGCACGGCTACGAGGGGAACGGCCCCGAGCACTCCTCCGCCCGCCCTGAGCGGTTCCTGCGTCTGGCGGCCGAAGGCAACATGCGCATCGCGAACTGCTCCACGGCTGCGAACTACTTCCACCTGCTCCGGCGTCAGGGGCTGCTCGACGAAATACGCCCCCTCGTGGTGTTCACGCCGAAGAGCCTTCTGCGCGCCAAGGCCGCATCCAGCAGTCTGGCCGACCTGACCGACGGGACGTTCGAACCAGTCCTCCCCGACCCCCGGGTCACCGATCCGGCGGCGGTCACGCGCCTCTTGCTGTGCACCGGAAAGATCTTCCACGAGATCGACGGCCATCCCGGCCGCGCGGAGCACCCCGAACTTGCGATCGGGCGCGTCGAGCAGCTGTACCCGTTCCCACGCGAAGAGATCCTCGCCTTGTACGAGTCCTACCCGAACGTGCAGACCGTGCAGTGGGTGCAGGAGGAGCCGCGCAACATGGGGGCGTGGTCGTTCGTCACCCGCCGGATCGAGCGGCTGCTACCGGTGGAGTCGTTCGAATACGTCGGCCGGCCGGCCCGGGCGTCGGTGAGCGAGGGCTACCCGCAGACGCACCAGCACGAGCAGGCCCGGGTACTGGAAGACGCCCTCTCGGGCAAGGAGATGACCTTCTCATGAGCGATGCCCCTCGCGTCGTCGTTCTGGGCGGGGGGCCGGGCGGCGACGTCGCAGCCCTGCGCGCGGCCCAGATGGGCGCCCGGGTGGTGCTGGTGGAGCGCGCCGAACTCGGCGGCACCTGCCTCAACTGGGGATGCATCCCCACCAAGGCGCTGCTCGCCGCGTCGGACCTGCTCCGCAAGATCCGGGAGGCCAAGGAGTTCGGCATCCTCGTGGGCGAGGTGGGCTACGACTTCGCGGCCATGATGTCGCGCAAGGACGACATCGTCATGAAGATGCGCGGCGGCGTGCAAGGAGCGTGCGAACGCAAGGGTGTGGTGGTGGTGAAGGGGCACGGCGTCGTGGACGGCAACGCCGTGGTGGTGGACGGCACCCGTCACGAGTACGACCACCTGATCGTGGCCGTCGGCACCGAACCCGCGGGCCTGCCCGGAATCGACATGGACCACCCCGCGGTGCTTACGTCCAACGATGTGCTGGTGATGCCCGAGGTGCCGGCGAGCATGATCATCCTCGGCGCCGGGGTCATCGGATGCGAGTTCGCCAGCCTCTTCCAGCCGCTCGGGGTGAACGTGACGATGGTCGAGATGCTCGACCGCATCCTCGCGGGGATCGACACGCGCACCGCGAAGCAGTTTCAGAAGACCCTCGAGAAGGACGGCGCCCGGATCCATCTGGGACGTCGCCTCGAGGAGGTCACCTCCTACTCCGACGAGGGCGTGACCGTGCGCCTGGACGACGGCACCGAAATCAGCGCCGAGACGTTGCTGGTCTCCATCGGCCGCCAGCCGCAGACCCACGACATCGGTCTGGAGAGCATCGGCGTGGTGGTGAACGGGCGCGGGTACATCGAGGTGGACGACTTCCTGCGCACGAGCAACCCGGCGGTGTGGGCGGTGGGCGACTGCATCGGCGGGCTCCAACTGGCCCATCTGGCCTCGGCCGAGGGCGCCCGGGCGGTGGAGAACATCGTGGGTCCGCATCTGGTGCCCATGGACCGGACCGTCGTGCCGTCGTGCATCTACACCCACCCGGAGATCGCCACCGTGGGGCTCAACCGTGACACCGCGGAGGAGCAGGGCATCGCGATCAAGGTGGGCCAGGCCCGCTTCGCAGGATCGGGCAAGGCGCTCGGCGAGGGCGAGTCGGATGGCTTCGCACAACTCATCGCCGATGCCGACACCGACCTGCTGCTGGGCGCCACGATCATGGGCGCGCACGCCGTGGAGATGATCCACGAGGTCGGGGTGGCGATCAGCGACGGCTACACCATGCGCGATCTGGGCGAGATCATTCACGCCCACCCCACCATCAGCGAGATGGTGATGGACGCCGCCCAGCAGGGCGAGGGCGTGGCGCCCTACCTGTCGTAGGGATGGCCGTGGCACCGGAGGGCTGGCGGCTCGTCACCCCGGCCGTGCAGACGGTGCCCGCCGCCGTGGCGCTGTCCGCGCGCCTGCTGACAGACGGTGAATGCCCTGCGCTCGTGGTGCACCGGGTCCATCCGCCAGCCATCACCTGCGGCCGGGCGCAACTGCCGGGGGTGGATCCGGCCACCGCACGTGACGCGGGGCTCGAGGTGGTCGCGCGCCCCTCCGGCGGCGGGCCGGTCCTCTGGGACGACGACCTCATCGCGATCGATGTGGTGCTCCCGGCCGGGCACCCCCTCCTGCCCGCAGACGTCGTGGCCGCATACCGGTGGGTGGGTGACGGCGTGGCGGCGGGCCTGCGGATGCTTGGCGTGACCGGCGCCCGGGCGGTACCCCCGAACGAGGCGCGGTCCCGGACCAAGGGTCCGGCCGCCGGCCTGTGCTTCGGGGGACTGTCCCCGTGGGAGGTCGTGTCGGGCGATCGAAAGGTGCTGGGCCTGTCGCAGGTACGCCGGCGCGCCGGGGCGATCATCCAGGTGGGAGTGCCGATGCGGCTGGACGCCGAACGCCTCGCGCGGGCGGTGAGCGCCCCGCCCGCCGCCGCCGCCGACCTGCTCGCGCACGCAGCCGGCATCAGCGATCTGGTGCCGGGTACCGATCGGGCCGTGGCCGAGGATGCCCTCGTCCGGGCCCTCCTCGGCGCCGTCACGGCAGGGAGCGAATAGGCCGAAGGGCCGGGGGCGTCGCCGCTCTAGGTGAGGGCGTAGTCCAGCGGGCCGCCGATCGCGGGCGTGCGGCCCTCCACCCCTGCCACAAGCACGGCGGGGCCGTGGTCGGACCGGCGCATGAGGTCGGCCATCGCGTCGTCGAGGTCTGCGGCGGCGGACACCCGCTCCGCCGACGCGCCGAAGCCGCGGCAGATGGACACGAGGTCAAGTGGCGGATCGGTGATCGCGAGGCCCGGCCACCCGCCCTCGGGCCGTCCGGTGAGCCCCTCCATCCCTGCGCGCAGGATCTCGTAGCCGGCGTTGTCGCCGACCACGAGCGCCAGCCGGCAGCCCGCGTGCACTGCACTCCAGAGTGCAGGCACGCCGAAGACCAATGACCCGTCACCCTGCACGCAGACAACGCGGCGCGACGGGTCGGACAGCGCCGCGCCGACCGCAGCGGGTAATCCCCACCCCAGTGCGGATCCCCGGTGCCACAGCACGCTGCCGATGCGCCGGGGGCCCAGCGCGACGCGCAGATCGCGGGTCGCAGTGAGCCCCTCGTCCACGAGCAGGTCGTCGGGCCCGATGACCCTGCCCATGGCCAGCGACAGGGCCGCGCCGCTGATGACCGTCCCGTGGGATGCCCGGGCATCCAGTGCCGCCCGTTCATCAACCCGGGCCGTCCGCAGCCCTCCGGCCACCCGGTCGCGGCGACGTGCCGCCTCGTGGTCCGGTGGCCCCAGGCGCGCCTCGATCCCGGCGATGACGCGGTCCGGTGCCGCCACGATCCCCACATCAGGAGGATGCGACCTGCCCACCTCATCGGGATCCACGTCCGCGTGGATCAGGCGCACGCCCGGTGGGAGCGGGGAGCCCGGGCTCCAGCCGAACAGACGGAACACCGGCATGCCGAGAATCAGGAGCACGTCGTGGTGCTGGAGCACGCGATGGATCCCGGAGGCGAACCGGGGAAGCGGTCCGGCCCACATCGGGTCGTCGGTGGCGACCGGCACGCGAGCCGCGAAGGGCTCGCCCAGCACGGGTGCGCCCAGGCGGGCGGCCAGCGCTGCGAGGGCTCCCTCCGCCCCGCAGTGGGCGACGCCATCGCCCGCCAGGATGGCGGGCTCCTTCGCGGCGAGAAGCAGGGCGGCAGCGGCGTCGAGCGCGGAGGGGTCGGGTGCCGGGGGCACCGCTGAACACCCTGGCAGCGGGAGCAGCGCACCCGATGGGCCTGCCTGGGTCTCGAGCGGCACCGAAAGGATGGCGGGACCCGCCGGCGGACCAAGGGCGGCGGCCACCGCGTCGTGCAGCATCGGGCCAAGTGCCGCGGGTACTTCGACTTCCTCGGCGTACCGCGCGATGGGCCGGGCCATGCCGACGATTTCGCCGCCGAGGAAGGGCGCTCCCGGCAGCATCGAGGAGAGTTGCTGGCCGACGATCACCAGCAGGGGAACGCGCGCGCGCGCCGCGTTCAGCACGCCGCTCATCGCGTTCGCCATCCCGGGCTGGACATGCACCAGCGCCACGCCCAGCCGCCCCGAGGCCTGCGCGTAGCCGTCGGCCATCCCGATCACCGCCGGTTCGGTGAGGCCCAGAACGAACCGCGGCGCGCCGGGCCGGGCCAGCGCGTCCAGCAGCGGCAACTCGGTGCTGCCGGGGTTCCCGAAGATGACCTCGACGCCCTGCGCGACAAGCGCGTCGAGCAGGGCATCCGATCCGGTCACGTGCCTACCTGCCGCCGCCGCCGAGGATCTGGAGGAAGAACAGGAACACGTTGAATACGTCGAGGAATATGCCCAGTGCGATCGGCACCGCGGCGTTGCCCGTGCTCGCGCGCCGCAGCCGCTGGAAGTCGAACATCGTCCACACGGCGAAGATGGCCAGGCCGAAGATGGCGTAGATGAGCCGGCCGCCCGGGATGTTCACGAAGATCATGACGATCCCGAAGCCGATGAGGCCGAGGAGGGCCCAGAACGCGATTCGGGCGAGCGGGGCGAGGTCGCGCCGCGTGGCGTAGCCCCATGCGCCGAAGCCGGCGATGAAGAGCCCCGTGGCCCCGGCGGCCTGCCACAGCACCTGCGCGCTGCCGGATTCCACGTACATGGTGAGCACGGGGCCCACGGCCATGCCGAGGAACAGGCCGACGCCGAACAGCAGCGTCATCCCCAGCATCCCGCTGGGGCGCTTGAGGAAGGCGCTGGCAATCACGAGCACCAGCGCAATGACCCACGCGCCGATCATCCAGCCGCCCGTGAAGTCCTTCCCGATGAAAGCGCCGGCCGCGGTGAACCCGCACGTCACCCCCACGAGGAACATGACGCGCGCGAACAGGGCGCGCTGGGTGACGTGCTCGGCCTCGGCCGCGCGGGCCTGATCGGCCGCGGCCGCGTGGTCGTACCACGTCGTCCCCGGGGTTTCCTCGGCCACTCCGTGCCTTCCTATCCGTTGGCGAGCGGGGCCATGGTCAGGCCCGCGTCCTTGAGTTGTTCCCACACCAGTTCCGCGAGCTCGTAGTCACCCCTCCATACGGTGGCCCGGCCCCCGCTGTGGATGGTCTTCGCGAATGCCATGCCCTTGACGTAGTCAACGCCGGGCACGAACTGGGACAAGATGGTCGCAACGCCCTCGAAGGTGTTGTGGTCATCGTTCAGCACGATGACCGAGCACGGGCGCCCGAGGCCCGACCTCGGCCCGGTACCCCTCTCCCGCGGCGATACGCGGGGCGGCGTGAGGACGTCGGAACCCACGGATCCACATGATACCCCCCATTACCGCGGGGACAGTCCCCGGGGAGGGACTGTCCCCGCGGTAATGGGGGTTGGTGTTCCGGGCAGCCAGGCCGGTGCCAATGGCATCTACTGCGTCCGAGTAGGGAGCCCTCGCGGGGCATGCTCGTTCCGCCGCGCGGCCAACTCGGCCGCGGTCTCACCGCCGATGAAGATCGTCAGAGCGGTGAGGTAGAGAAAGACGAGGAAGATGACGACGGCGCCGAGGCTGCCGTACACGCGGTTGTACGAGCCGAAGTTATCCACGTACAGGCGGAAGAGATTGGCCACGATGAACCAGCCGATCACGCCGACGACGGCGCCCGTGAGTGCATCCCGCATCGATGCCCCCCGGGCGTTCGGGGCGTAAAAGTAGAGCAGCACCAGATAGCCCCAGAAGATCGCCACGTCAATGAGTGCCACGAGCACCTGGATGAGCACCAGAGTGGAGCGTGGCGCGCCCGCATGCTCGAAGGCCCACTGGAGCACCGCTGGGCCGATCACCGCGAGGATGGTCGTCAGCACGAACACCAGCCCGGTGACGAGTGCGAGCACAAGGGCCCGTGCCTTGCCCGTGAGCCATGACCGGTGCGGCTCCTCGAATGCGTCGTCCAGACCATCGGTGAGCGACCCGGCCACGTTGCCCGCGAGCCAGAAGCCGGTGACGAGGCCGAGCAGCAGGAACAGGATGGACTGGCCGGCACTGGACGAAACGGCCTGGAGAACCCCGTCGAGGAAGTCGGCCAACTGGTCGGGGATGGTCCCGCGCGCGTCGTCGACCAGGGTCGTATACGACGTCTGGCGTGCCACCAGACCGAGAACCGAGATCACCACGAACGCGAACGGGATGGACGCCATGAACGCCACGTAGGCGAACTGGCTTGCCCGTGGCATCTGGCCGTGACGGACGACCCGCCCGGCGACCGCACTCGCCAGCCCCCACAGGGGCCGCAGCGCCGCCGGCATCAGCGGCCGCCCCGCCCCGCCAGGGGCCTAACGGCTCTGAGAGAGGAGCACGGCGAGGTCGGCATACGACAGCCCGGTCGCCGTCTGGGGCAACCCGAGGTCATGGCCCAGCGCCGAGGCCAGGGCGCGCGCGCGCGCGAGCACGGCGTCATGCACCATCTGACCGGGCGCGGAGTCTGCGATGCGCTTCGCCTCGTTACGCAACTGGTTCAGGTCGGCAGCCGGCGAGTTGAACACCGGCGTCTCCGCCGGAGTCCAGCCCGGTGCCCCGGAGCCAGAGGCTTCCGTCTCTGCGGTCTCCACATGCTCTGCGTTCTCGGTGCCCACGGTCGGCACCATAGCGGGTCGCCCGCCCGGACCGGTCAGCGATCGCCGGGGGGCGTCGCCTCCGGGCGCGGGGCAGCGCGATCCATCAGCATCTGCTGGCCGTGGAAGGCAGGCTCATCTTCAGGAGGCGCGATGCGCTCCCACGAGCGGTCGGGGTTCAGTCGCCATGCCGACGCGGTGTCGGCCAGCATCGTGTCGACGATCCCCACGAGTTCGTCGGCCAGCGCGGGATCGTCCACGGGCATCACCAGCTCCACGCGGTCGTCCAGATTGCGGGCCATGAGATCGGCCGATCCCATGAGCACCCGGCGCTCATCCCCACTGGTGAACACGAAGATCCGCGAGTGCTCGAGAAAGCGCCCGACCACCGACACGACGCTGATGTTCTCGCTGACCCCCGGGACGCCCGGGACAAACCCGCAGATGCCGCGCAGGCTCAGGTCCACGCGCACCCCCGCGCACGACGCACGGAACAGCGCCTGAATGATCCGCCCGTCGATGAGCGAGTTGCACTTGATGCGGATGTGCCCGGTGTGCCCCTGCTCGTGGCGCTGGGTCACGCGGTCGATGGCCTCGAGGAGCCCACCGCGCAGGTGCTCCGGCGCCACCAGCACGCGCCGGTAGTCGGGCGACCGTGAGAAACCGGTGAGGTAGTTGAACATATCGGCCACGTCATCCACGATGTCCTCGCGGCATGTGAAGAGCCCCACGTCCGTGTAGAGGCGCGCAGTGGTCGGGTGGTAGTTGCCGGTACCGATGTGCGCGTAGCGGCGCAGGCGGCCCCCCTCGCGCCGCACCACCAGGCAGAGTTTGGCGTGGGTCTTGAGCCCGGGCAGGCCGTACACCACGTGCACGCCTGCGCGTTCCAGGGCCTTCGCCCAGCGGATGTTCTGCTCCTCATCAAAGCGGGCCTTCAGCTCCACGAGGCACACGGTCCCCTTGCCGCGCTCCGCTGCCCGGATCAGCGCCGGGACCATCGGCGTGTCACCGCTGGTGCGGTAGAGGGTCTGCTCGATGGTCACCACGTCCGGGTCGTCGGCCGCCTCCTGCACGAACCGGCCGACGCTGGCCTCAAACGAATCGTACGGGTGGTGCACCATGATGTCGCCGCGGCGGATCTCGGCGAACATGCCTCCCTCGTCGCTGCCCCCGGTCAGGCGCGCGGGCACGCGGGGCTCCCAGGGGATCGCCTTCAGGTCGGGGCGATCGATCGACGCCACCTGCCACAGGGCGGTGTGATCGATGAGGCTGGAGATGGGATACACCTCGGCGTCGGTCACGCCCAGGCCGTCCTTGATCTCCTCCAGCAGTGTGTTGCTCGACCTGGCTTCCACTTCCACGCGCACGGGGCCACCGAACCGGCGACGGCGCAGTTCCCGCTCCACCGCATTGAGGAGGTCGCCGGCCTCGTCCGAGATCGAGAAGTCGGCGTCCCGCGTGACCCGGAACAGCACGCGCCGGGTGATCTCCATACCGGGGAAGACCTGGCCCAGATTGTCCGCGATCACCTGCTCGACCGGCACCAGCATGTCGCCCGCCCGGACGAGGCGCGGCATCGTGCCTGGCACCTTCACGCGCGCGAAGCGCGATTCGCCGGTCACCGGGTCGCGCACCGTCATGCCCAGGTTCAGCGACAGCCCGCTGATGTACGGGAAGGGCAGACCGGGACCCACGGCGAGCG
>CAMAVU010000003.1 GCA_945861935.1 Bifidobacterium breve
GGCGCTTTCGCACTTCACCGAAATCGGGATGAAGCCGGCCGAGGCGGTGATGACCGATAACGCGAGGAACTACCGGACGGCCAGGATCTTCCAAGACACGCTTCGCGCCCATGGCGCGAAGCACATCCTCACGCCTCCCTACACACCCCGGTGGAACGGGAAGGCAGAACGCTTCATCCAGACGATGAAGCGTGAATGGGCATATGCCCATGAGTGGCCAAGCTCAAGGGCCCGCACGCGGGCCCTTGGCTCGTGGCTACGTACCTACAATCGAAGGATGCTTCACCGAGGCATCGGGAACCGGCCACCCATCAGCCGTGTTCACAACGTGTGTAAGTAGGACATCTAGCGGACCCGGACGACCGAGCGCACCGGCTTTCCGCTGACTCCCGCCTTGGTGGGCGTGGTCGTGATGGTCCACTGGCCCCGTCCAGTCACCCGTACCGAGCAACGGGCGGTCGTCCGACCCGCGCGGCATGTTCCCTTGGCAGCCCGCTGCCCCGCGGCGGTCGCCTTCACCACCAGCGTCGTCCCGCGAGGCGCCGGAATGGTCGCCGTGAGCGTGCGATTGCCCGTGATACCAGACGTGACCGCGCGCCACGTGATGCGCTTGGGCAGCGAGGGGGCGGCGGCGGCTCGCACCTCGAACGAGACCGGCACCGCGGATGCCGACAGAAGGTTGTCACTCGCCGCGATGGAGGCACCCGTGCGGCAGGTGCCGGTGCCGGCGAAGCGGAGGACGCCGGTGGCGGAGTCGACGAGGCACACGGCTGGGGGTGACGAGGTGTAGGTGATCGCGCCGCCGGCGACCGACGGGGTGGCTGTGAGGGTCGGCGGTGGCGCATCGAGTGCATAGGACGCGGCCACTGCCGACGTGATCCTGATGGTGCGCACCACGGGGCCGTTCGGGGTGCCGACCATGAGGTTGGACTGCGCGCCAGTCCCACCCGGTCCGATCACGCGCAGCCGCACGTCGTAGGCCGTGCCGTTGCCCAGCCCTCTGATGACGACCGGGCTGGCCGTCGATGAGGGGGTC
The DNA here is from genome assembly GCA_945861935.1 of Bifidobacterium breve. GTDB lineage: Bacteria > Actinomycetota > Thermoleophilia > Miltoncostaeales > Miltoncostaeaceae > SYFI01. The sequence continues at coordinate 1,037 of CAMAVU010000003.1, forward strand.
CGGGCCGACCACGCTTTGCCGTCGTCGGTCGAGAACTCGATGGTGTTGGGGGGCGCGCCGCCGGTACCGGCGAGGGCGAAGTCGACCGACAACTCGCGGTCGGCCGGGGTGATCGCGGTAATGGTGGGTGCCGCAGGGGCGACCGCGGTCACCTGGAAGGTAACGGGGAGTGACGTCGCGGGGAGCATGTTCGCGCTTGCGGCCACCGAGGCGGTGATCGAGCACGTACCCGCGGTGGTGAATACGATCTGGCCGGTCCCCGCCCCCACCGTGCACACGCCGGTGGTGGACGAAAGGTATGTGATGTCGCCGCCCGCCACCGACGGCGTGGTGACGATGGTTGGCGGCGTGGCGTTGAAGGCGTGGATCGCGGCCGGTGACGAGGTGATTGCGATGGAGCGAACCAGAGGCGGGGTCGGGCTGCCGGACAGGAGGTTGGATTGCCCGCCAGTCCCACCCGGTCCGAACACGCGCAGGCGCACCTGATAGGTCGTTTCATGCGTGAGCCCGGTGATGACGAGTGGGCTGGCCGTTGACGCCGGGGAGCGCACCGTCCAAGTCGTGCCGGCGTCGAGGGAGTACCCGATGTTCGTGGGGGCGGCGCCTCCGCTGCCGCCAAGGGCGAACGCCACCGACAACTGCCAGTCGCCCGCAGTGATCACGGTCACGGTCGGCGGCTCGGGCGCGGTGGCGCAGTTGTGGACGTCAACCTCGTCGATGTACCACCCGTACCCACCCCCGCCTTCATCGGTCGCCTGACGGAACCTGAATCGCACATCCTGACCCGCCAGAGAGGAGACGTCCACCTGAGTGGTCACCGCGCCGTTGCTGACACCGATGAAGCCGGCTCTGCCCTCGAGTGGGTTGTTGCTCATGAGGTTCGCGTTGATCGTTCCCGTGTAACCATTCACCGTCGCGAGCCCCGCGACGTCGGTCCACGCGCCCCCGTTGGCCGAGTACTCCACCACGCCCCCGTCCCATCCCTGGAACCCGGATTCCAGATATTCGGAATACTCGAACTGGTGCCAGTGGGTGAACCGCAGGTAGCCACCGGTCGGCACGGTGACGGCGTTCGTCATCGCCAGCGACGAAGCACTTCGGGCGGTCGTGTTCACAGCGCGCACATTGAAGGCGGTCGCCGTGGGCCAGGTCATCGGATTCCCATCGGGTGAGATCGCCGTGCTCGGGTACCACTGGTTGGTGCCAGCGGTAGCGGAGGTGGTCCAGTTCGTCGCGATCCCGGAGTCGAAGCCGTCGATGAAGGCATTGATCCGGGTTGCGCCGGTTGGGCACACGGCGGGCACCGTCACGGGGGACGTACGCATCTCGGTGGCGAGGACCGCCTTTCGCACCTGCGTGCAATCGGCCGCGATAAAGCCGATCTGCCCGAGTGCTACGAAGCCGTCGCAGGTCTGCTCGAGGGCATTGGCGAGGTTGGAGTAGTCGGACGACATCTGCAGGACCAGCCCGGTCTGGTACCAGAGCGCGGTCGACTTGGTGCGGCCGATCGCGCCGACCGTCTGGCCGTTGAAGGTGCCGCCGTCGGCGATGAGGTACGCGGTCTTGTTGGCGACCCCACTGTTCCTGTGCACTCCGCCGTTATCCGAGGCCCCCATTGCGTACGAGGGGCTGGTGATGCGATCGGGGTCACCGTACGAGGGCGGATTGGCCATGCTGCGGATAATGCCCACGGGCGAGCCCTCGCCGATTGTCCACGCGCTGGTGGGGGCGGGTACGCGCTGCAGGTCGAACAGCTCACCCATAATGTCGGAAAGGGCCTCATTGATGGCACCTGACTGGTACCAGTAGAAGAGGTTCGATGTGCGCTCGGTGACGCCGTGGGTTAACTCGTGGGCCATAACATCGTCGGCGCTGGCCATGCCCGGCCCGAAGACCATCTGCGTTCCGTCCCAGAAGGCGTTCAGGTAGGGGCATCCCGCCTCGCACCAGTTGACGGTGGACACCAGACGCACGCCCGCGCCGTCGATCGAGTCCCGTCCCAGCGCGCTGTAAAAGTCGTATGTGGCGCCTGCCAGGTTGTATGCGGCGTCCACCTCGGTGATGCCCGAGGCCACCGCCGAGTCGAACCGCACATAGTCCGGTGTGGTGCAGGGGACGCGGGCTGCCGCGTTGCCTGCGTTGCAGACGGCGATGCTCTTCGCGGTCATGATGAGGTTCATCATCTGATACGGGGTTCCGGTTCGTGCGTCCACGTACACACGCACGCGCAGGTCGTGGCCCCGGGTCACCGTGATCTCCCACGCGGTGCGGGCGCGGGGGGGTCCGGACCCGTTCATCACTTCGGGGTCGTGAATCACCAGCCGGGCCTCCGACGCAACGAGCCCGCGGCCGGCGCCCTTCCGCACGGTGGCGACAGCGATGGTCCGTGCCCGCCTCGCCGACACCGTGGGTGAGGCTACCGTGGGCGCGGTATCGGCCGTAGCGCCGTCCATGTAGAGCACGCGCCGCTTGGCGTCCATGGCCACAACCACCTGGCCACCGAGCACGGGGGTCCCGTCGATATCCTGATCGAGCCGCACGATCGTGGTGCCGCCCAGACCCGACCTCGTCCTGGCGATCGAAAGGTCGTTCCCATCTGCGCCATCAACCGCTGCTGGGTGCTGGTCCACCGCAGCCCGGGCCACCACAGCGGGCGCCGTGCTCGCGCTGGTGCCGACAGGCCGCGTGGGGCCGCCCGTTGCGCCGATCGTGAGCGTGCTACCCGATCCCAGCACGACGCCGGCAACAGCAAGGGCAAGGAGGGAGGTCCTCATCAGCGCCGCAGTTTAGACGCGGGCCGGTCCGGCATCCGCCCGGGTGGGTACGACGGGATTGAGCGACGGTGATGTACGGACGACGTCCGACGGCGGCCCCGGCGGGTTCCCGGATGCGATGCCTGCAGAGGTCCCGAACGGCACGCATGACGTCGACCGGGTCTCCGGCGAGGCCGTGGAAGGGTCCACCTCCCCGGACACTCGATCCGACCGCACGATGCAGGCCCTTGTCCCGCCTGGTGGGTAGTCCGCCCTCTGGGCGGGGAGCCGACCCAGCAGTGCCCGGTCAACAGGTCTCAGGGGCTGCCCCCGGCGTCGAGTACGGCGGCGGCGCGCCGGAGGATCATCTGTCGCATCCTACGTCCGGTTGAGGGCCAGGAGCACCGCCTGCATGGTGGGGCCGGCCTGCTCCTGGATCCGCACGGTGCACCGCTCGTCGTAGTCGGTTTCGCTCTCGGTGAGGATTGCCAGGCGGCCCCCGCGCGCGAGCACCACGCCCGGCAGTTGGCTGACCGGGGTGACCCGCAGCGATGAACCGATGACGAGCATCACATCGGCCCGCTCGGCAGCATCGAAGGCGGCATTGATGGCCTGCGCCGGCATCTGCTCGCCGAACAGCACCACCCCGCTCTTCATCGGGAACCCGCAGCTGCACCGGGGCACGCCGTCGGCGGCGGCGTCTGCACGTGCACACAACTCATCCATGCTCACCGCATTTCCGCACCGCAGGCATGACCCGCGGTCGAGGGACCCGTGCACCTCGATCACGCCATCCGACCCCGCGCGTGAGTGCAACCGGTCGATGTTCTGGGTGATGAGGGTCTTCACGATGCCACGCCGCTGCAACTCGGCCACGGCCCGGTGCGCGGAGTTGGGGTCGGCCGACGTGAGCATGTCGATGCGCGGGCGGTGGAAGCGCCAGAACAGCGATGGGTCGTCCATGAACGTGGTCATGGACGCCACCGCCATGGGATCGTGGTTCTCCCACAGTCCGCCGGCCGAGCGGAAGTCGGGGATGCCGCTCTCGGTCGAAATGCCTGCGCCGGTCAGCACGACGGCGTGCTCGGCATCCGCCAGAAGGCGGGCAAGAACCCCCGGGCGGTCGCTCATGGGCTCATGGTGCCAGCCCGATCGACGACCCCGGTGCCAGGCACTTAACAATCGGCGCTCTGCGCCGATTGTTAAGTGCCTGGCACCGGGGTTCTGTCGGGGCACTAGGGTTCCCCGCGTGCGCCACGACGGTCGACGCCCGGACGAGCTCCGGCCCATCCATATCGAGCCCGGCTTCATCACCAGCGCCACCGGCAGCGTGCTGGTCGCCGTGGGCAACACGCGGGTGATCTGCACTGCCATGGTGGAGGAGCAGGTCCCGGGGTGGCGTCGCGGGTCCGGGAAGGGCTGGGTGACGGCGGAGTACGGGATGCTCCCGGGCAGCACCGATACCCGCAAGCAGCGGGATGCCAGCCGCGGCAGGGTGGATGGCCGCAGCACCGAGATCCAGCGCCTCATCGGACGTTCGCTCAGGTCGGTGATGGACCTCGAGGCTCTGGGCGAGCGCAGCGTCTGGGTGGACTGCGACGTCATCCAGGCCGACGGCGGCACGCGCTGCGCGAGCATCACCGGTGGCTACGTGGCGCTGGAGATGGCACTTCAGACGCTGGTGGACCGGGGTCGCATCCCCGCGCTGCCGCTCCTCGACAGCATCGCCGCGGTGAGCGTGGGCGTGGTGGACGGCGTGTCCCTTCTCGATCTCCCCTATGTGGAGGACTCTCGCGCCGATGTGGACATGAACGTGGTGGCGACGGGGTCGGGGCTGCTGGTGGAGGTTCAGGCGACCGCCGAGGGGCCGCCGGTGGAGCGTGCCGTCGTGGACGGCCTGCTCGACCTTGCCCTGATCGGCTGCGCCGAGCTGACGGCCGTGCAGCGTGCCGTCATCCAGGGCTAGCCCGTGCGCGTGATGCTGGCCACGGGCAACCGGGACAAGGTCCGCGAACTCGAAGGGCTGCTGGCGGGGACCGATGTGACCACGGCACCCAAGGGGTTCAACCCCGACGAGACCGGCTCCACCTTGGTACAGAACGCCGGCCAGAAGGCCCGGGCCCTCAGGCCGGATGCCCCCGCCGATGCCTATGTGATGGCCGACGACTCGGGCCTCTTCGTGCATGCGCTGGATGGGCGCCCCGGCGTGTACTCGGCGCGCTACGCCGGCGCCGGGGCCACGTATGCCGACAACAACGCCCTGCTGCTCCGGGAGCTCGGCGACGGTGACCACCGCGCTGCTGCGTTCGGCTGCGTTCTCTACTGCATCACCCCGGATGGCGATGTCCTCGTGTCGGCCGGGGTGCTCCCCGGCGAGATCACCCGGCAGGCCGCGGGCGCCCGCGGCTTCGGGTACGACCCCGTGTTCCGCCCGCTCACGGACGACCGCACCCTGGCCGAGATGACCCGCGACGAGAAGGCCGCCATCTCGCATCGGGGCCGGGCTGCGCGCGGCATGGCCCGCCTTCTCGGAATCGCATGATCGACCCCGCCGGCAAGCGAGCGCTGGTGACCGGCGGCGCCCGGCGCGTGGGTGCTGCGATGGTGTCGGCGCTTGCCGCCAGCGGCGTGGACGTGGCCATCCACCACCGGGCCTCACCCGACGAGGCCGAGGCCCTGGCCTCCCGGTGCCGCGAGCGTGGGGTGGCCGCGGTGGTGCTGCAGGCCGACCTGGCCGAGCCGGGCGCGGCCGAGGCTCTGGCCCATCAGGCCGAGGAGGCCCTGGGCGGTGTGGACATCCTCATCACCTCCGCCAGCACCTGGGAGTCGGCCCCGTTCGAGGAGGTGGACCGCGCCATGTGGGACCGTGCTCTGGCCGTCAATCTGACCGCGCCCATGTTCCTGTCCCAGGCTCTCGGTGCGCGGATGGCACGTCGCGGCTTCGGCCGCATCGTGGCCATCGGCGACGTGGCCGGCCTCAGGCCGTGGCCGCACCGCGCCCCGCACTCGGTGAGCAAGGCGGGCCTGATGATGCTCACGCGCATTCTGGCCCATGCCTATGCGCCCCACGTGCTGGCCAACGCCATCGTGCCGGGTCCGGTGCTGATGCCCGACGACGCCAGCGCGGAGGCGGCGATGAACGTCGCCGACGGGACCGTACTGGGCCGTCTGGGAACCCCGGGGGACGTCGTGGATGCCATGCTGTATCTCGTGAGTGCCGAGTACGTCACGGGTCAGTGTCTCGTGGTGGACGGCGGACAGGCGGAGCGCACGTGAGCGATTCCGCGCTGCCTGACCGCGCCCGCCTGGCGCCCGGTCGCCTGCTGTCATGGGCGATCTCCGCCGTCCTCATTGGCTGGGTGGTGGTGTACAACGCCATGCGCGTCGCGGGCGGAACGCCCGCCGGCGTGGCGTGGACCTCGCTCGTCATCGGGGCGATCGCCGGGCTGGTGGTGCTCGGCCTCGGCATCTGGGTGCGCGTACGGCTCATTGGCAGCGGCCGCATCCACCCGGTGGACCCCGAGATGGACATCCCGGGCCCCGGTAGTCTGGCACCCGCGCAGGCGTCAGCCATCGGCATCACATGGCCCGTCGTGGCGGTGGCCGCGGCGGTGCAGGTGGTTCTGGCTGTGCTGCTCTTCCTCGACTGGCGCGGCACGTCCGGTGACACGCGCGCCACGGCGGAACTCATCATGGCGGTGTGGTTCATCTTCGCCGGGCCGTGGCTGGGGTGGGAGGTCGGCAACCTGCGCCATCGTGACGCGGGCGGTCTTGATTCGGTGGCGCTCGGCACCCTGCTCAGCACCGTGCTGGCGGGGGTGGCGATCTCGCGGGAGTTCTCGCCGGTCGTCTCGGCCGTCGCCGTGGTCGCCGCCGGTGCGGCATCGGTGCTGTCCTACCACGGCGTGCACCGCCTCACCCGCGACCGCGGCCTTCCGTGGATGACCATCGCCGCCGGCCTCATCGCGGTGGCCTCGCTGCTCATCCCGCTGCTCACCCGGTGACCGTGCGTCTCCGCTGTCCGTTGTGCGAGGTGGTGGTGGCCGACGGCACCGCCGACATCTCCCCGGGCACCTGCCCCGGATGCGGCGCCCGATACGAAGGGGGCCAGGCCAGCGCACCCGACTCCGTGCGCACCGCACTGGCTGCCTTCGGCGCCGACACCCTGGATGCCATGGCCGTCACCAGTGCGCTCTTCGCCTGCACGCCGGCCGAGTCGGCTGCGCGCGGCGTGGCCATCACCTCCGACCAGCGCGACGGTTTCTACTGCTGGTGGTTGTTCGCGCGCGAGGAGGGTGACTGCGACGTGGTCGCCACGCTCGGCCTGCTCGACAGCAGGTGACCGAGGGGTTTCCCCCGCTCCCACCCGGCGTTCGCCCGCCCCATCGTGACTGGGCGCATCGCCAGGCAGCGGGCATCGGTCCGGAGACCACCCTGAACCCCCCCACCGCCGGTCGCCACGGGTACCAGCACCCGCCCGGTTCCCGGAATGCGGACGTTCGCCCCCGCGGGGACCCGCCGGGCAACCGGCAGAGGGATCCCCCCCATCGGCGCGAGTCGGGCATCATGCCCATATGCCACTCAGCCGTATCGTTGTCGCCATCGACGGCACCCGTGCGGGGTACGAGGCCGCGCGTCAGGCCGGCCGCCTCGTGTCGTCCGGCGGCACCATCCGGCTGCTGGCCATCGCGGACCCCTACTTCGCCGCGATGAACACCTGGGCCGGCCAGCGTCTGGTCGCGGCAGAGGAGGTCGTGAGGAGCGACGGTGAACATCTGGCGAAGGATCGGCTCCTCGAGCGCGCCGCCGAGGCCGCGGGGGATGCCCGCTTACACATCCCTCCGGGCATAACGGTGGAATGCGCTGTGGTGGAGGGCACCACGCACGACGTGCTCGTGGAGGCCTCACACGATGCCAGCGTGCTGGCGCTCGGCAGCCACGGTGGCGGACGCATGACCGGTCTGGTACTTGCGGACACCGCCACCGACATGCTGCGCAACGCCGCGTGCTCCGTGCTGGTGGCGCGCCCACCGTTCGATGAGGACGACTTCCCGCGCACCATCGCCGTGGCGGTGGAGGGATCGGCGCCGTCGCTCGAGGCCCTCGAGGTGGCGCGCCAGATCGAGGTGCAATGCGGGGGCCGCCCGCGCCTGCGTGTGCTCACGGTGGGGCCGGTGCCCGGTGGTGCCGTCGCGCCCGGCCCGTTTGGCGACATCCCGGTGGAGGCCCTTCGCGGGCGTGCCGCGGACGCGATTGCCAGGGTCGGCGAAGGCGTGGACCTGATCGTGATGGGTTCCCGCTGGCTCAAGGGTGCGCGCGCTCTGGGCAGCGTGTCGGAGAGAGTGGCCCACAAAGCGGCTTCGTCGGTGCTGGTCATCCGCTCGCGCGCGTGATCCTGCACAACGACGCGGGGCTGGCCATCGGCGGGGCCGTATGGATGCACCTGACGGACATCCCGGGCGACATCCACCCCTGCGGTGAGGCGGCATTCCCGCTGGACGGGGACCCCTATGCGCTGATCGACGAGATCCACGTGAACGGGACGCAGGCGCTGCCGAGCCGCGACCCACGGCCGGAGCGCACCTTCATCACCATCACACCGGAGGAACCGGGGCTACCGACCCTGGCGGTGAGTGCGAGCGGCATCGCGGCCCTGCTGCCGCGCGTGCAGGGCACGGCGCTCCCGGACGTGGATGCCGGCGAGGTCATCGGCCACCACGCCGACGCGGAGGCCATCGCCCGGGCGTGGGGGCGATGGCTGTGCCCGCGCGACGCCTGGCGGCGTGCCTTCCGTCAGGCGAGGGCCGACCCGGGTGGGACCTGCTGGGAGGTCATCGCCCCCGGATGCGCCATCGCCGTGGTGCAGGCACGCCCGGGCGGGATCGCCGTGCCCGACCTGACGCGCGGCCCCATGGATGCCTCGGCGGCCGTGCGGGTCCACCCGTCGCGAGGCGGATGGTGGCGCGAGTGGGACTACGCCGGCGATGTGATCGACCGCGTGGTGGCGCTGATCGCCGTGGCACCCGGCGCGTGGGACGGGATCGCGGAGGTGGCGATCCCCGACGAGGCGCCCACGCTGGCCTGGGACCAGGGCCGCCAGGCCATCGCAGGTGTGGTGGGCGGCATACCGGTGACAGTCACCGCCGAGGCCATCCTCGCCTTCGCGGCAGGCGAGGGGCTCACCCCTGCGGAAGCCGCCACGCTCATCCTGGTAGCCGACCTGCAGCGCTTCACCATCGGGTAACCGCGGGGACAGTCCCCAAACCCAACCGCGGGGACAGTCCCCAAACCCCCCCTCCCCCAACCGCGGGGACAGTCCCCCACGCGGGCTAAGGGGTCGGGGCCGCGCCCGGGTCCACCTGCTCGACCTCACCGAACGGCATCTGCAGGAACCGGGACCCGATGGTGCGGAACGCCGTGGGGTCGCCCGAGCATGCGAACCGGTAGTTGCCCTCTCCGCCGTGTGCGAGGAGTCCCTGACGTTCCAGCGTGCCGGCGATCTCACGGGCGATCTCCACGCCGGATGAGATAAGCGCCGCATCCGGCGGCACGTGCCGGCGGATGAGCCGCTCCACCATCGGGTAGTGCGTGCACCCGAGGATGACCGTGTCCACATCAGCGTCACGAAGCGGCTGGGTGTATTCGCGCACCATGTCCACCACCGACTGGTCGAACGGGTCGCCACTCTGGATGGCGGGGGCGAGCCGCGGGCACGGCACGGCGGTCACCCGGGCGCCTGCATCGTGCGCGGCGATCATCCGCTGGTACGACCCGCTCGCCACCGTGGCCTCGGTCGCCAGCAGGCCGATGCGGCGGGTACGGCTGCTCTGCACCGCCGCGTGGCTCTCCGCGGTCATCACACCGATCACCGGCTCGTCCACATGGGTCTGCAGGTGCGCCAGCGCGGCGGCGGTGGCCGTGTTGCAGGCCACCACGATCATCTTGACGTCCTGCGAGAGCAGCCAGGCCGCGATGGCGTCGGCCCGGGAGCGCAGGTCGTCGGCCGACCGGTCGCCATACGGAAACCAGTGGGTGTCACCGAAGTAGATGAAGTCCTCGGAGGGCAGCCGTGCCAGCAGCTCGTCGAGCACGGTGAGCCCACCCACGCCGGAGTCGAAGACCCCGATGGGCCTTGTCGCATTACGGTCCATTCCCCCACACGATAGAGGCACAAGGGGGGCGCCTCCGCATTCCGGCACCCCCTACCATCCGCCGCCGTGCCCGGAACCGACACCATGCCCGCTCCGCCGCGTCGCAAGAACCTCATCCTGGTGCTGGCATGCCTGGGGCAGTTCATGGTGGTGCTCGACGTCGCAGTGGTCAATGTGGCGCTGCCGGTGATGCGCGTTGACCTGACGTTCAGCCCCACCGGCCTTCAGTGGGTGGTCAACGCCTACACGCTGACCTACGCCGGGTTCCTGCTGCTTGGTGGCCGGATCGCCGACCTCTTCGGGCGCAGGCGAATGTTCCTCGTCGGCCTGTTGGTGTTCACAGTGGCCAGCCTGGTGTGCGGGCTGGCCCCGAGCGGCTGGGCGATGATCACCGCGCGTGCCGTGCAGGGCATCGGTGCGGCCATCCTCTCGCCGGTCACGCTCACCATCGTCACCACCACGTTCACCGAGGCCCGCGAGCGATCCCGGGCACTCGGCGTGTGGAGCGCATCGCTCGCCACCGGTGGCGCGATGGGTGTGCTGGTCGGCGGCCTCCTCACCGACCTGCTGTCGTGGCGCTGGATCTTCCTCATCAACATCCCGGTAGGCGTCGTGGGGCTCATCGTGGGCCGGTGGGTCATCCCCGAGAGCCGGGGCGCCGGCGCGGGCCAGAGGCTCGACATCGCCGGTGCCGTGGCCATCACGCTCTCGCTCACCTCTCTGGTATTCGGCATCGTGCAGACCGCGACGCACGGATGGGCGTCGCCCATGACCTGGGCGCCGATTCTCGCGGCCGTGGTGCTGCTCGTCGCCTTCGTGGTGATCGAGATCACGGTGGCGTCGTCGCCCATCGCGCCCCTCCGGCTGCTGCGCACCCGCGCGCTGGCGGGCGCGAACATCGCGGTGGCCTGCGTGGGCGGCTCGATGTTCGCCATGTGGTACTTCGTGTCGCTCTACCTTCAGGAGGTACTCGGCCTCTCACCGCTGCAGGCCGGGCTGGGCTTCATCCCCGCCGCGTTGGTCATCATCGTGGGTGCGCAAATCGCCGGACGCGTGATGCCCCGCACCGGGCCCATGCCGATCCTCGCCGTCGCCGGTTCGGTGATCGCCGTCTCGCTCTGGTGGATGTCGCACCTGTCCGCCGACGGCTCGTACTGGGCGGACATCGTCGGACCCATCTCGCTGGTGTCACTGGGTCTCGGCCTGTCGTTCCCGGCCGCGACCTATGCCGCGATGTCGGCGGTCCCGCCCGAACTGGCCGGGCTGGCATCCGGCGTGGTAAACGCCTCGCGTCAGGTGGGCGGCGCCATCGGCCTCGCCATCCTGGCCACCATCGCCGCCAATCATGCCGCCACCGCGAGCGCCACCGTGAGCATGTCGGCGGCACTGACCGACGGCTATGGCTTCGCCATTCTCGTTGGCGCCGTCATTGCCCTGGGCGTGGTGGCCGCGGCATTCCTCATCCCCCACTCACGCCCCGAACGGATGGGACCGACCGACGCCTGAGACCCCGGTGCCCTGGCGGCGCCAGTGCGTCGCACGGCCCATGCGACGCAGGATGGTCGGCAACATGGACGGGGTGAGTCCACCCGCCGCTCGAACGGCCGCCGACATGCCCACGCCGAACTGGTTGGTCACCGTGTCGCCGTTGATGATGAAGGCGGCGACAGCCTCTAGGTCAGATCAAGCCGACGGTAGCCACCCTGCCACCAGGCGAGGGGATCGCCATCGGCCACCGTTGCACCGATGACCCGGCCCACCAGAATCGAGTGGTCGCCGCCGTCGGTGACCGCGTGGTGCTCGCACGCGAGGCGCGCCAGAGTGCCGGGGAGCAGCGGTATGCCGAGCGGCCCCTCCTCGACCTCGAGGCCGTCGAACCGGTCCGACCGGTTGAACGCGAATGTGTTCGACAGGTCCTCCTGCGCTGCCCCGAGGATGTGCACGCCGAATCCCGGCGCCCCAACAAGGTGATCGTGGTGTGACGACGCCTGGCCGATGCACACCAAGACGAGCGGCGGGTGCAATGACAGCGACGAGAACGCAGATGCCGTGAGCCCCACCGGGCCGTCGGGCCCCTGGGCGGTCACCACCGTGATCCCGCTGGCCCAGCGGCCGAGGGCCGCCTTGAACGCGTCGGGGTTGACGGCCGCACGGCCGGGCTCCTGATGCACGCTCACGCGACTGACTGTAACGGCCGACAGGGAGTCGCGATGGATCCTGCCGCAGATCGCGGCCACACACGCAATCGTCCGTGCGCGTGACCGCAGCGCATCGCCGCGCGGCAGGGTTCAGCCGTCGGCCTGATCGTGGAGCAGAACGCCATGCCGGGTTCGTGGCGTCGCCGTGAACCGGCGGACGCCGCGAACCCGGGTACTACTCGGACCCTGTGCCGGCGGTTGAGGGCTGGAGCGGCTTGACGACGAGCACCACGATGAGGGCGATCAACGGGAGGAACACGGCGAAGAGGCCAAAGCCAAGTTGGCTCCGGTTCTTGTTCCCGGCGATGCCCATGGTGACGAAGATCAGGGCAATCCAGATGATTACGGAGATGATGTAGAGGATGATCATGGGTGGGACCCTACCGGGGCGTCCGGGGGACCCTGATACGGTCCGAGAACCGATCGCCCGCCGTGGGAGAGTCCGGCTCCGAGCCGGCGCCGAAGGAGCAACCGCCCCGGAATCTCTCAGGCACCCGGACCGTGGTGGGCGCGGTAACGCTGGAGAGAGGGTGGACCACCACCCCGCCGATGGGGAAAGCCCTTCTGGGGTGAATCTCTCAGGCAGACGGACAGCGGGGGCTCTGATCGCAACCGAGCGAGGAGCAGCATGACCGCCAACCGACAGCGCACCGACCTCCGCTCCCTCGAGGCCCCCGACGAGTTCATCGGCCGCCACATCGGGCCGGACCCGGGCGACACACAGCGCATGCTCGACGCCGTGGGTGCCGGGTCGCTCGACGACCTCATCGCGCAGGCCGTGCCCGCCTCCATCCGGCTGGACGCCCCGCTCAACCTGCCCGGGCCGATCACCGAGGCCGAGGCACTTGGGCGTCTGCGCGAACTGGCCGGGCGCAACCGCGTGATGCACTCGCTGATCGGGCTGGGGTACCACGCCACCATCGTTCCCCCGGTCGTCCTGCGGAACATCCTCGAAAACCCGGCGTGGTACACGTCGTACACCCCGTACCAGCCCGAGATCTCGCAGGGGCGCTTGGAGGCACTGCTCACCTTCCAGACACTCGTCGGCGACCTGACCGGCCTTCCCCTGGCCAATGCCTCGCTGCTGGATGAGGGCACCGCGGCGGCCGAGGCCATGACCATGGCGCGGCGGGCCGGCAACAGCGACTCACCGGTGTTCTTCGTGGACGGCGACTGCCACCCGCAGACCATCGCCGTGGTAGCCACGCGTGCCGAGCCCCTCGGCATCGAGGTCGTGATCGGCGACCCCGGCACCTCTCTCCCGGATCAGGTATTCGGCGCGCTCCTTCCGATCCCGGGGTCATCGGGCCGGGTGCAGGACCTCGCGCCGCTCATCGAACGGGTGCACGAGGCCGGCGGCCTCGCGGTGGTGGTGGCCGACCCACTCTCGATGGTCCTCATCACATCGCCGGGCGCCATGGGCGCCGACATCGCTGTGGGCTCCATGCAGCGCTTCGGCACGCCGATGGCATTCGGCGGCCCGCACGCCGCATTCATCGCCACCCGCGACGAATACGCGCGCGCGCTGCCCGGACGTCTGGTGGGGGTGTCCATCGATGCCGCAGGGCGGCCCGCCCTGCGCCTGGCGCTGCAGACGCGCGAACAGCACATCCGCCGGGAGAGGGCTACCAGCAATGTGTGCACCGCTCAGGCGCTGCTGGCCATCTGCAACGCCATGTACGCGTCGTGGCACGGGCCCGACGGGCTGCGGCGCATCGCCGGGCGCGTACACCGGCTCACGGGAATCCTGGCTCAGGGTCTCCGCGACGGCGGCGTGCAGGTGGTGAACGACACGTGGTTCGACACCATCATCGCCCGGGTCCCCGGTGGCGCACAACGGGTTCACGCCGCTGCCCGTGCCCAGGGCCTCAACCTGCGCGAGGTTGACGACGACCACGTGGGCGTGACGCTCGACGAGCCGACCGCGCGCGCGACCATCGAGGCCGTGTGGCGCGCCTTCGACGTGAACGCCGCGGTGGAAACCCTCGACGCCACGGCGCCCGACGGCATCCCCGGAGCGCTCTGCCGTGACGATGCGATCCTCGGGCACCCGGTGTTCCACCGCTACCGCACCGAGCACGAGATGCTCCGGTACATCCGGCGCCTGTCCGACCGCGACCTGGCGCTCGACCGCACCATGATCCCGCTGGGCTCGTGCACGATGAAGCTCAACGCGACCACCGAGATGGAGTCGGTCACGTGGCCGGAGTTCGCGGGGGTCCACCCGTTCGCCCCTGCCGATCAGGTCGCTGGATACACGCAGGTGATCGCCGACCTCGAACGCGCCCTGTGCGAGGTCACCGGCTACGACGCCGTGTCGCTGCAGCCCAACGCCGGCTCGCAGGGTGAACTGGCCGGGCTGCTGGCCATCCGCGCATTCCACCGTGCGAACGGCGACGCGCAGCGCAGGGTGTGCCTCATCCCGGCGTCGGCGCACGGCACCAACGCCGCATCGGCCGTCATGGCGGGGATGTCGGTGGTCGTGGTGGCCTGCGACGCGGCGGGCAACGTGGATCTCGCCGACCTGCGGGCGGGGGCCCGGGAGGCCGGCGACCGGCTCGCGGCCATCATGATCACCTACCCGTCCACGCACGGCGTGTTCGAAGAGGCCGTGGGCGAGATCTGCCAGGTCGTGCATGAGCACGGCGGGCAGGTGTACGTGGACGGTGCCAACCTGAACGCCCTGGTGGGACTGGCCAAGCCCGGGCAGTTCGGGGCCGACGTCTCGCACCTCAACCTTCACAAGACCTTCTGCATCCCCCACGGCGGCGGTGGCCCCGGCGTGGGTCCGGTGGCGGTGCGCGCCCATCTCGCCCCCTACCTGCCCAACCATCCTTTGCGACCCGGGGCCGGACCGGCCACAGGACCCGGCCCCATCTCGGCGGCCCCGTGGGGGTCGGCCGGCATCCTGCAGATCCCGTGGGCGTACATCGCCATGATGGGTGGGGTGGGTCTGACCGAGGCGACGACGATGGCCATCCTCAGTGCCAACTACGTCGCCACACGCCTCTCACCCCACTACCCCGTGCTGCACACGGGCGCCCGGGGACGCGTGGCGCACGAGTGCATCCTCGACCTGCGCCCGCTCAAGGACGCGTCGGGGATCACGGTGGACGACGTGGCCAAGCGCCTGATGGACCACGGCTTCCACGCCCCCACGATGTCGTTCCCGGTGCCGGGCACCCTCATGGTCGAGCCCACCGAGAGCGAGTCGCTGGCTGAACTCGACCGCTTCTGCGACGCCATGATCAGCATCCGCGGGGAGATCGCCCGGGTGGAGGCCGGGGAGTGGACGCCCGAGGACAGCCCGCTCCGCCACGCACCGCACACGTCGGAGGACGTCGCGACCGACCAGTGGGACCGTGCGTACCCACGAGAACTTGCCGCCTACCCGCTGCCGGGTATGGAGGGGAGCAAGTACTGGCCCCCGGTCGGTCGGCTCAACGCGGTGCACGGCGACCGCAATCTGGTCTGCTCCTGCCCGCCGATCGAGGCATACGCTCAGCCCTGATCGGTTCCCGCCCGGGACACCCGTATCTCCTGCGACGGCGGGGGCCCGGCCCGGCGGAGACGGGGCGCAGGGCAGGGGGTCAGGTGGTCAGGCGCCGGTACAGCTGGGGAAGCTTCTGCGGCAACGTGCGGACGTCGTCGATCACCACGAAGTTGGCGTCCGAGTACATCTGCGGGAGGTAGTCCGCACCCTCCTGATCCACCGTGACGCAGAAGAGGTGGATCTTCTCGCGCCGCGCCTCGCGCAGCGCCATCTGGGTGTCGGCCTGGGCGTAGGCGTTGTCCTGGTAGGTGTCCGAGTCGTACGGCTTGCCGTCGGTCAGCAGGATCATGATCTTGACGTTGCTGTCCACACCCATCAGCCGCTTCGTGGTGTGGCGGATGGCCGGACCCATGCGTGTCTTGCTGCGGCCGTAGATGCCGCCGATGCGCGACCGCACGCGGTCGTCGTAGCGCTCGCCGAGTTCCTTCACCGTGTAGAACTGCGCGTCGTCGCGACCATTGCCCGAGAACCCGTAAATGGCGTACTCGTCGCGGATCGCCTCGAGGGCCTCGCACATCAGCAGCAGGCCCTCCTTCTCGATGTCGATGACCCGCTTACGGTTGTCGATCTTCCGGGCAGTGGAGGACGACATATCCACGAGGAAGGCCGTGGTGACATCGCGGTCCTTCTTGTCGCGCTTGATGTACACGCGCTCGGTGGGCGTGATACGCGCCCTCCGGTCAACCACGTGCTCGACGAGGCCGTCCAGGTCGAGGTCGTCGCCCTCGGTCTGGAAGCGCATCTTCCGCATGCGCTCGGGGCGCATCAACTGGAAGTTCCGACGGATCTGGGTGACCACGCCGCCGAACTCGTGGAAGGTCGCCGCCACGAACGCCGGCACCTCGCGGGTCGAGCGCGTCTCGCGCAGCGTGCACCACGACGGGCGGTAGTCCTCGATGCGGTGGTCCCACTCGTCGTACATGAAGACCTGCGTGCCCATGTCCTCCTCGACCTCGTCCTCGCCCTGGGCGACAACGGGGCCGGGGGTCTCGGGGGTCATGCCACCGGGCGAGTCGGGCGAGTCCTCGCCCTCCGCGTCGCTCCCACGGCCGGACTCGTCCATGTCGGTGTCGGTGTCGGACTTCTGGGCGAGCCCGTCCTCCTCCTCGCCGTCCGGGGCCTGCTGGGCGTGCATCACGTTGTCGGCAGCCTCCAGGGACTCCGCCTCGGCGTCCTCCCCCTTCCCGCCGTCCTTGTCCGGGTCGCCCTCGGCACCCTCGGCCTCGATCTGATCCTGCGCCAGACTCTCGGGCTGGACCAGCTCCTCCATGACCGGGGGCACGAACGGAGGCATCTCCAGAGGGCGGTATTCGTCGAGCGCGTTGACCTCGACGTCACCTGCGTCCCGGTCGCCGTCGGGCGAGTCGTCGGGCGTGCTGGCCTGCTGCTGCATCGCCTCCTCGGAGAACGGCTGGGTGATTCCGCGGCGCCCGGCCTGCATGACCTCATCAATCATTCCGTAGATGCGCGCAGTCACCCGGGCGGTGTCGGCCACCGTGGCGCCCTCGTCCCCGATATCGGCCAGGAGCGCGATCGCGCCCTCGCTGGCCTGACGGACGTGGGGCGCCATCTCGCTGAAGGGTGGCTCCCCGGCCATCGTTGACACCATGAGAGCGTCGATCACCTGGCCGACCTCGGGCAGGTCGGCCGACGAGGTACCCGTTTCCGCGCGGCGGAGCAGCGTCTGCTCCTGAATCAGGTCAAGGTCACGGCGGATGCCGGGGTAGGCCCGGCGGATGATGGCCTCGATGCGCTGACCCTCGACGATGTTGAAGATGTCGCGCGCGAGCGCCGACGCCGGGAACATGCCGTAGAACTTCGTGAGGTCACTCTCGCGGCGCCACGCAGCCTCCGCCGGGGCGGTCGGGAACGGGCTCTCCCTCGTGCTCATTTCGCCCCCGGCCCGTACTTCGCGCCCAGATCGGCGACGGTCTCGGGAATCTGCTCGAGGCTGAAGCGGTACGTGCCGAACTCGATCCGCGCAGCGCCGTGTGCGGCCGCGACCTTGTACGCGACGAAGTTCCGGTCGTCGTCCCGGAAGAAGCGCATGTCGGCGGGAAGCATGATGTGGTCCGGTCCGAACCGGTCCACCGTGTCCATCTCGTCGATTGCGCGCACCGCAACATCACGCCCCGAGAGCGCCGTGGCGTACAACTTGAGCACGCGGGCCACCTTGCGCAGCGCCAGCCCCTCGCGCAGTTCCTCGAGGACCTCGAGCGAGTACTTGGACCCCATCCGGAAGTACCCGCGTCCGACCTCCTTGCTCTTCTCGAGCACGTCGAGGCCGCGGCGCACCCATGCGGAGGCCCCGTCGTGGGAAAGCCGCTCGCCGTTCAGCAGGTCGAGCAGGGTGTTCGACGCCTCAAGCGCCGCCTCGGGGTCGGCGGCGGCCACCAGCTGGACCTCCCGCAGATAGCAGTCGCGGTGCTTCGGGCGCAAGCGGGCGAGGATGGGAGGCAGGGCCGCGGCCAGTTCCTGGGCGTGCTTGCGCCGGCGCTCGTCGCGCCGGTCGCGTGCGGCGAGAAGCGACTTCAGTTCGGTCGCGCGCTGCTGCTTCGGCTCAACCTCGCGCAACTGGCGCTCAAGATCATCGAGTTCCGCGATGAAGGCCTGGGTGTCGGCGTCGTCCGGCGCCCCCGCGGTCGCCTCGCTCACGATCGCCACATACGCCTCAGCGAGGGTGGGATCGGGTGCGTGGTAGAGGTCGGGCAGTTGCTTGGCCACCTCGACGCCCGACTTCCACCCCACGTCGGCGATGGCGCGCACCTGGTCGAGATAGCGCTCGACGGCCGCGTCGTCCTGCTCCGCGAACAGGCGCGGGAGCTGGCGGGCGACCTCCACCCCCAGTTGGTACTTCAGGTCGGAGATCTCCTGGACGAGGCGCAGGTAGTCCTCGCGCCGGTCCTCGGGCACGGACGCGAGCATGTCGCGGCCCACATACATGCCGACGTTGCCCGCACCGCCTGGGCCCTGAGTGGACACCGGCCGGTACCTAGAACTGCGTGTTGATGAGCTCGAGGATCGAGCGCTGCATCTCGAGGTCGTCGGTGATCGGTCGGCAGATGGTGGCTGCGCACGCGGGCACGGGCTCGACGCCGCCCTGGATGAGCTGCCCGGCGTACACGAGCAGCCGCGTGGACACGCCCTCCTCCAGACCGTGGGTCCGGAGGTTCCGCACCTTCGCGGCGACCTTCACCAGGCGCTCCGCCACATCGGCGTCCACGCCGGACTCGGCCCGGACGATCTCCTCCTCGAGGTCGGCGTTGGGGTAGTCGAACTCGAGCGCGACGAAGCGCTGCTTCGTGGAGTGCTTCAGGTCCTTCAGCACCGACTGGTAGCCCGGGTTGTACGAGATGACCAGCATGAACTCGATCGGCGCCTGGACGACCTCGCCCTTCTTCTCGATCGGAAGGATGCGCCGGTCGTCCGTGAGGGGGTGGATGACCACCGTGGTGTCCTTGCGGGCCTCCACGATTTCGTCGAGGTAGGCGATGCCGCCGGCCTTGACCGCAGTGGTGAGCGGCCCGTCCTGCCAAATGGTCTCGTCGCCGCGGAGGGTGTACTTACCCACCAGGTCCGATGCCGTGAGGTCCTCGTGGCAGCCCACCGTCACCAGCGTGCGGCCGAGCCTCCAGCTCATGTGCTCGACGAAGCGGGTCTTGCCGCATCCCGTCGGCCCCTTGAGCATCACGGGCAGGTGGGCCTCATACGCGGCCTCGAAGAGCGCGATCTCGTTTCCGACCGGGAGGTAGTAGGGCTCCTCCACGATGCGGAAATCCGCCATCCGCTGGGTCTCAACCGCCATTGGGTCGGTGCTCCTTGCTCGAGGGATTCGTCACGAAGTGGCCGGTGATCCTACAGCCCCGCCGGGGACCGGCCCACCCCCACCGGTACGGACCTCACTCCTCGGGTGCTGCGTCGTCCGGGGTCGGCCACACCTGCGGCAGGTCAAGTTCCCATTCGCCGCCGTCGGGGTAGTGCTTCGCATACCACTCGGTGAAGGACGGGATGGTGAAACCCACCACGGCGCGGCTCTGGGGCTCCACGCGCACCAGGATTCCCCGCTCCTCGTCGAGCACCGTCGCCGCGGGGACCGGCGTCCCGAATGTGGCCGAGAAGGTGTCGGCTGCCGTGTCGTAGTGGTGCAGCGACTCCGACGCGTTGCGGATGGCGTTCTCCGCGGCGTAGTCCGGGCCGTCAGTCTGGGTCTCGTCGGCCATCTGGCGCGACCTCCGTACGCTCGTGAACACGTCCGGGAATCCCGGGCTGATGGGCTAATGTACCCCGTCAATCGAGGTCCGGTGCCGCGGTGCGGCGGGAGGTCACCACCCCATGCGAGGAGTCGACGCGACCCTCGAGGTCCTGAAGCGAAACGGCGTGGATGCCATATTCGGCATCCCCGGCGGCCCGCTCATCCCGCTGTTCGACGCGCTGTTCGACCACTCGGACATCCGCCTCTTCCTCACCCGCCACGAGCAGGGCGCGGGCCACATGGCCGAGGGCTACGCCAAGGCCTCGGGACGTATCGCGGTCTGCACCGGCACGTCCGGCCCGGGCGCCACCAACCTGGTCACCCCCATCGCCGACGCCTACATGGACTCCGTCCCCATGCTGGCCCTCACGGGACAGGTGGGCTCCGCACGCGTCGGAACCGATGCGTTCCAGGAGGCCGACATCGTCGGCATCTCCCTGCCCGTGGTCAAGCACTCGTGGCTGGTCAAGGATGCCCACGAACTGCCCACGGTCCTCGAGGAGGCCATCCACGTGGCCACCACGGGCCGCCCGGGGCCGGTGCTGGTGGATGTCTGCGTGGACCAGTGGGCCGTGGAGGTGGAGGACTACACGGGGCCCCGCCCCCCCGAGATGCCCGGCTACGCGCCGCACACCGGCGCCGGCCACCCGCGGCAGTTGCAGGCCGCGGCGCGGGCGATCGCGGCGGCGAAGAAGCCGATGCTCTATGCCGGGGGCGGCGTGATCGCCAGTAATGCGGCTGAAGAGCTCACGCGCATGGCCGAGGTCGCGCAGATCCCGGTGGCCACCACCCTCATGGGCCTCGGCGGGTTCCCGGCGTCCAACCCGCTGTTCGTCGGCATGCCCGGCATGCACGGCATCGCCGCCTCCACCTTCGCGTTCCAGGAGAGCGACCTGATCCTCGCCGTGGGTGTGCGATTCGACGAGCGGGTGCTCTCGACCGTCATGAACGAGTGGGCACCCAACGCGAAGATCATCCACATCGACATCGACCCGGCCGAAATCAGCAAGAACCGCGCCGCGCACATCGGTATCGCAGGAGAGGCCAAGGCCGTCCTGCACGCGCTCGCCGACACCTACGTGCAGCAGCAGGCACGCCACGATGACGAGTCGCGCGCCGCCTGGAGGCACACGATCAACGCGTGGCTCGACGAATTCCCATATCAGGTGGACGATGACGAGCCGGGCGTCATCGCCCCGCAGAACGTCATCAAGTCGGTGTACGACATCACCGGCGGCGACGCCATCATCGCCACCGAGGTCGGCCAGCACCAGATGTGGGCAGCGCAGTTCTACCGGTTCGACAGGCCGCGCCGGTGGATCACCTCGGGCGGTCTGGGCACCATGGGCTTCGGCCTGCCGGCCTCGCTCGGCGCTCAGGTGGCGTTCCCCGACGAGTTGGTGGTGGACATCGCCGGCGACGGATCGTTCGAGATGACCCTGCAGGAACTCTCCACAGCGCAGACCTACGGCCTGCCCATCAAGATCGTCATCCTGAACAACGGCTTCCTTGGCATGGTGCGCCAGTGGCAGGAATTGTTCTGGGACAAGCGGTACTCCAACACCTCGTTCGGCGACTTCCAGCCCGACTTCGCCAAGTTGGCGGGGGCCTATGGGATCCCCGGCATGCGGGTGGAGGACCCGGCCGAGCTGGACGACGCCCTGCGTGAGACCCTCTCCACCGATGGCCCCGCCCTCATCGACATCCAGGTCAACCGCGACGCCAAGGTGTTCCCCATGGTGCCGCAGGGCAAGGGCCCCGGCGCCGTCATGGTGAGGGATCCGACCAAGAAGTAGCGGACGGGGTCCCTCTCAGGAGGAATCGCTCGCCCTTGTCCTAGCGGACCAGGGCGAAGAGGACCGGGAGGTAATCGAGCGACACGCTGCTCTCTATGCCGGTGAGTCGATTACACCAGTTCAGACGACTTCACTCCGACCTGCACCCGTTCCCCCCGGGCGACTGCGACCGTAGTCCCTTCACCTCGCCGGAGAGCGGGGGACAATCCCGGGGATGCACCCCCGGTTTTCCCACGTGACCGCAGGCCCCCCGTGAGCACCCCGTCGGATCAGGATGCGGGAATGGCGATCGGGGCGCTCGCGCGCCGCACCGGCGTACCGGTGGACACCCTGCGCGCGTGGGAGCGACGGTACGGGGTGCTGCACCCCATGCGCACACATGGCCGCCAGCGCCGCTACTGCGGCGCCGACATGGAGCGCGTGCTGTGGCTGGCCGCGCGTGTGGCCGAGGGGCAGCGGATCTCCGATGCCGTCGCCGCCCTGAACGCGCTCGAGGGTGCGTACGACACCGCTCCCGGGGTGAACGGACCCACGACCGGGTTTGCATCGCACCTTGCTGCAGCCGCCCGGCAGGGCGACGCATCACGGCTGGACGCAGATCTCGACCGGATTTTCGCCGCGCTCCCCCTCGAGCAGGCGATGGATCTGATGGTGTTCCCGGCCCTCGCCGAACTGGGACGCCGGTGGGCCGACGGCGAACAGGTCGTCGCGGCCGAACACCTGCTGAGCGGAGCGGCCGAGCGCCGGTTGGCGGCCCGCCTCTCCGCCGCGCGCCGTCCCACGGGGCCCGTCGCGATCGTGGCGTGCCCCGCGGGGGAGCGCCACGCCGTTGGGGCCCTGTGTCTGGCCGTCCTGATGGCCCAGGACGGCTGGCGGGTGGCCTTCCTCGGTGCCGACATGCCGCTGGATGAGGCCGACGCCGTGGCCCACGAGCACAGGGCGCGTGCCTGCGTGGCCGTGTGCACGAACCCCGGCTCGGCCATGGCCGCGGTTGCCGAGTTGGCCCATCTCCCGAATGCACGGGCCTGGGTACTGGCGGGGCCGGACGCCCCGGATCCCGGGCTGAATGGACTGCCGGTGTGGGGGCCCTCGCTGTCGGCTGCCCGCGCGGCCGCGGCCGGACGGGCCGCTGGCGTCGGCGATGCATGGCCACCGGCCCGGGATCAGCCCCCAGCCACCACGAACGGGACCGGCGAGTAGATCACGACGGCGTGGGTGCCCGCACCCACGCCGGAGGGCGCGCGCGGCGCCCTCCGGGATTACTTCCTACGCGCCGGAGCCTTCTGTTTCGGCGCCGGGTCGTGATCCACCACGAACTTGTACGAGTAGTAGATGTCGCCCTCGTGGCCCAGTTTGACCCGCCGCAGGGTGGCCGCCACGCGGGTGCCCACCTCCACGTCGTCGGGCTCCACGCCCATCACGGGTGCCGGCAGGGTGACGCCCTCGTCCATCCGGATGTGGCCCACCACGTAGGGCTCCTGGCCGAGGAACTCCCGCGGCGGGTAGTACACGACCGTGTAGTTGGTGATCTCGCCTGTTCCCTTGAGTGGGAACTCGGTGAGGGTATCGCCGCCGCACGCGTAGCAGTGGCTGCGCTCCCACCAGGGGCTGAGCCCGCCGCATCCCGAGCACTTCATCGCGAACAGGTGCAACTTGGGCGGGCCGAGCCGGGAGAACTCGATGGCGGAGACGGTCATCGGCTAGTCCTCGATGCGCTGGTAGATGTGGATGGCGCCGACCGAACCCGGCCCGCCGCGGCAGGCCGAGAGGCCGATCCGGGCGTCCTTGCGCAGCGTGCCCTCGGGCGCCGTGCCGCGCAGTTGCTCGACGATGTCCACGGCCTGCGTGGACCCGGTCGCGCCCAGCGGATGCCCCTTGCACAGCAGCCCGCCGGACGGGTTCACGGCCACCTTGCCGTCGAGCCACGTGGAGCCGTCAATGGCCCCCTTCCAGCCCTCACCGCGCGGAGCGAAACCCAGGCCCTCGATGCCGAGTGGCTCCTGGATGGCGAACGAGTTGTAGATCTCGGCCACGTCAATGTCATCGGCAGTGACCCCCGCCATGGCGTAGGCCCGGGCCGCAGGGCCGGCGAACAGGTTGTACCCGTCGTCCAGGGTGTCGGTGGCCTGGTACCAGGTGCCGGTGGCCATGGACGTGGCCGTGATGAACACCTGCGGCTTGTCCGGCTGGGCCGCGAGGATCTCGGGGCGGCACAGGACGAGGGCCGACGCGGCGTCTGTCATGGGGCACACCTCGTACAACTTGAGGGGATCGGCAACCTTGGGGCTGTTCATCACCTCTTCGACGGTGCACTCGAAGCGCAGGTGGGCCGAGGGGTTGCGGGCCCCGTAGTAGTGGTTCTTGACCGACGTGTGCGCGAGGTCCTCCTCGCTCACACCGTAGGTCTGCATGTACTTGCGGGCGGTCAGCGCGGTACCCGACGGGAAGGTGAGCCCCGTGAAGTACTCCTCCTTGCTGTCGGCCGCCTGGGCGATGATCGAGGTGCCCTCGACCGTGGCCAGGTCGTTCATCTTCTCGCAGCCGAGCACCATGACGATGTCGTAGAGACCCGACTCGATCGCCACGCAGCCCGAGTGCACGGCCCATGCGCCCGTGCCGCAGGCCGCCTCGACCCGCACGGCGCCAGCGGGAACAAGGCCCAGGTGGTGGGCCACCATGAGGCCGGTGGAGTTCTCGTAGTTGAACCCGACCGACCCGACGTTGCCCACGTAGAGCATCTGGATGTCCCGCGGGGACACGCCCGCGTCGGCGAGCGCCTGACGCCCGGCCTCGACGGCGAGATCCTTCAGGGACTTGTGGTGCTGAATCTTGTGCGGGGTCTTGCCGATCCCCAGGACGCCGACCTTCATGCGTATCTCCCGTGCCCTCGCGGGCCTAGTGAGGAACCTGCTGGCGCCCCTCGGTCCAGCGGTAGTAGGTGCCGACGGCGATCGTCTCGCCCGCGTCGATCATCGCACGGGTGCCGATGGCCGCGGGCTTCTTCGTCACCGTCACCTCCTGAGCCACGGCCTCGCCGCCGCCGTAGGCCAGCGCCAGCAGGGTGCTGCCCTTCCGCGATGCGTCCAGACCCAGGCACAGGGCGAGACCCACCGACGCCGCGCCGACGTTGCCGATGTCGGCCACGAACTGCGTGGCCTCGAGTTGCTTCGGCTGCGCTCCCAGACGGGCAAGCCCGCGCAGCACCTGGGGGTGCGGCTGGCTGGGGCAGATCGCGGTGTACCGGCCCGTGGCGCGCTCGGTCGCCTGCTCGAGTCCCTTCGCCGCCGCCGACGTTGCCTGCGCGTAGGCGTCAAACAGCACCTCCAGCCGGAACCGGGGCTCCGTTTCCCGGCCGAGCATCCAGACGTCGAAGACCTCCTCGGCGGCGCGCGCCTGAGGACCGAGGGTCGCAATGCCCTCCGCCGTCGGTGCGGGGTCAATCAGGAAGGCGGTCGCCGCCCCGGCCGACAGCACGTCCGCCACCCGGTCGCGATATGCCACCAGGTGGTCGGTTGCCACCACGAGCACCGGCCCCACATCCAGACCCTGCGCGATGCGGAAGCCGTCCAGCAGGCCCGTGGCGTTGGCACCCAGATCGATGTGCAGCGCGCCGTCATCAAGGCGCAGGGCCTGACTGAGCGTCTGAGACATCTTCCTCAGCCCGAAGGGCGGGGCCTGGGTGGCCACGATCACGGCCCCCACGCCCCGGTCGCCCTTCAGCGCCTCGCGCGCCGCCTCGTAGGCCATCGTGAGGGTGTCCTCATCCAGACCAGGAGTGGCGAGCGCACGCGACCGGGGACGTCCCGGCCGCCCGTAGAACTTCTGGATCTCACCGAGCGGGGCCCGGTACTGGGGTACATAGGCCCCGTAGCGGGTGAGCACGGCCACGGCTTAGCGCTTCACCTTCACGCCGGCAGCCTCGCGGTCCCAGGTGTCGGCGGTGATGCCCTCGTCGCGCAGCTTGTTCTTCTGCACGCGCTCGGTGGGCGTCTTCGGGAGCGCGTCCACGAAACGGATGTAGCGCGGCACCATGAAGTACGGCATGCGCTCCGCCATGAACTCGGTGATCTCGACCATGTCGGGCACCGCACCGTCGGCGACGCAGACGATCATGATCTCGTCCTCTGACGACGCACCCTCGCCGGCCTTCACACCGATGGCGGCGGCCTCCTTGACGCCCGGGTGCTCGGACACCTGACGCTCGACCTCCATGGACGAGACGTTCTCGCCACGGCGGCGGATGTAGTCCTTCACGCGGTCCATGAAGTAGATGTAGCCGTCCTCATCCATGCGGCCGAGGTCGCCCGTGTGCAACTTGAGGTTCTTGAAGTCCTCGGCGGTCTTCTCGGGCATGCCGTAGTAGGCGCGCATCACGATGTTCGGGATCTTCATGTCCACGACGATCTCGCCGGGCGTGTCCGCGGGCAGCGGCCGGTCGGTACCCGGCTCGACCACGAACACCTCATAGCCGGGGTTGGCCACGCCGATCGAGCCCGGCACCGCCGGCTTGGTCGGGTCCATGTAGGTGGCCATGCCGGTCTCGGTGAGGCCGTACCCCTCGATGAACCGGACGCCGAAGCGGTCCTGGAACTCGTAGTAGATGTCCTTCGGCGTGGGCGCGGCGAACACCGTGTGCACCTTGTGCGCCGTGTCCAGATCCGACGGCGGGATGTTCCAGATGAAGTACGACACGGCGCCGATCGAGTTGAACACCGTCGCCTCGGCGTCGATGACCTGCTGCCAGAACTGGCTCGACGAGAAGCGCTCGACGTAGGCGATCCGGCCGCCGGCGACCAGCGCCGGGTAGCCCGAGAGCACCTGCGCGTTGCTGTGGAAGAGCGGCAGACACGAGAAGAAGGTGTCGTCGGCGAGCTCCTCCAGATTCCGGCCCGACGTGGCCGACACGACCTCCAGCAGACCGCGGGCCGAGAAGTAGTCGGCGGCGTTCTGCTTGATCACGCCCTTGCTGCGGCCGGTGGTGCCCGAGGTGAACATGATGCGGGCGTCATCCACCCACGAGTACTCGACGCCGTCCGGCTCGCCGTCGGGCGCCTCCATCAGCGCGTCGAGCGGCTCCCACCTGAGCGACGGGTCGGGACCCTCCTGCTTACCCGTCTTCATCACGATCACGTGCTCCAGCAGGGGGAGTTCCTTCGCGACGAAGTCCAGACGCTCCAGGAAGGTGTCCGAGATGAACAGCTTCTTCGCCTCGACCAGGTTGATCGTCCAGGAGAGGAAGTCACCCTTGTAGGCGGTGTTGATGGACGACATCACGGCGCCGGCCTTGAGGATGCCGAACCAGACCGGCAGGAACTCCTCGCAGTTCGGCAGCATCACGCTGACCGACTCGCCCTTCTGCACGCCACGGGCGAGCAGCGCGTTGGCGATGCGGTTCGCCCGGCTGTTGATCTCGCCGTAACTCACCCACGGGTTGCCCGCGAACTTCAGGAGGTCGCGGTCAGGGTGGGCCTCGGCCTTCTCGGTGAGGATCTTCGCGAGGATCCAGTTGGTGGGATCCTCCTTGCTGTACCAATCGCTCCAGTCGGCCATGGCGCCGTCGTTCTCCTCGTGCGGTCTTGTGGGAAGCCCGCGGTCAGGCCGCGGGGGTGAACTTGGGCATGGTGATCTCGTCCGTGACGTCGTCGAAGACGATGCGGACCCGCATGCCGATCTGGACGTCCCCGGCGTCGAGCGACGGGAACCCATCCTCATCCTTCACGAGGATGGTCATCATCCGGGGACCCTCGTCGAGGTCGATGAGCGCCACGATGTGCGGCGGGTCGCCCTTGTACGACTTGCTGGGCCCGATGAAGTGGGTCGAGTAGGTGTAGACGGTCCCCTGACCGGACGCGTCCATCCAGGACGTCTGGCCAAGGGTGCCCGGTGCGTACTTGCGCGGGTACCAGAACGGCTTGCCGGCGTCATCGCACGGCAGGATGAAGCGGTGCTCCCTGAGCGCGTCCCAGAAGGTGGCGTCCTCGGGGCGCAGGTCGGGAAGAGGCTTGGTGTAGGCGGGCTTCTCGGACATCTCTCGGTGTCTCCTCGTTCGTCTCGGTCGTGAGCGCTGCTACGCCGCCGACGGCGGCTCGCTGGACAGCACCAGCGCGCTCGTGGCCGCGAGAATGCCGCCCGAGCCGTTCGTGATCGCAAGTCTGGCGTCCGGCACCTGATGGTTGCCGCCGTTGAACTCGGTCCTGCCCGAGTCATCCGCTTCGCCGCGGAGTTGCAGTACGGCCTCGATGATGTGGTGCATCGCGCCGAGGTGCGCCTGGCGGATGAGACCGCCGTGGGTGTTCATCGGCAGGGTCCCGCCGAGCTTGGCGTGCCCCTCCATCACCCAGTCGCCCGCCTCGCCGACACCGCAGATGCCGAAGCCCTCGAGCGCGATGAGCGGGGTGAACGAGAACGAGTCGTAGATCTCGGCCACGTCGAGGTCCTGCGGAGTGATGCCGGCCACTTCCATGGCACGGCGTCCGGCGCGGCCGAGCCCATCCCGTACCGATGCGACCGACTCGGCCTGCGAGATGTACTGGTGGGAGAAGCCCTCGCCGATACCGGTGATGTACACGGGCTTCTTCTTCATGCTCTTGGCGCGGGTCTCGGTGGTGACGATGAACGCGGCTGCGCCGTCGGTCACCAGCGAGCAGTCCATCACGTGGAACGGGGTGGCGATCCACCGGTCGGCCAGCACGTCCTCAATGGTCACGACGTTGCGGAGCATGGCATTCCACTTGAGAGCAGCATGCTCGGACTGCGTGGCCACCACGGCGGCCAGGGCCTCCTGCGGCACGTTGTGCTCGTGCATGTAGCGCTGCGCCAGCAGGCCGTAGCCACCGATGGTGGTGAGGCCGAACGGGGCCTCGTAGGCGCCGTGGCTCATCTCGCGGGCCATCGCGATCATGCCCGACGACGAGATGCCCGAGCGGGTGTTGTCGCCGCGGACGCACAGCACGACCTCGGCCAGACCGGCGTCAATGGCCAGCGCCGCCTGAACGGCCATCAGAGGGGCGGTGGCGCCGCCCACAGCGACGGAGGCGAAATAGCCGGGCTTCATGCCCATGTAGTCGGCCAGGGTCGTGGAGTGCATCAGCGTGGACTCGACGAACGAGAACGCGGTGACGATGCCGTCGATGTCCTTCAGCTCGAGACCGGCGTCGTCGAGCGTGGTGCGGGTCACCTCGGCGAGCAACTCGAACGAGCCGCGGTCGCTGATGATGCCCTGCTCGGTCTCGCCAACACCTGCGATGCAGATGCCCTTGGCCAGCATCCGGCGTGCTTCCCTGACGTCGGGCGTTCCCTCGGCCATTCCATGTCCTCCCAGCGGGATCGTCGCGGATCCGGGCGCACCGATGGCGGCCTCCGAACCCGGGGGTGTCGGGACCGCCTCGCCAACGACCGGAAACCTGGTCGCGCGGTCCTCGCTGTGGACCGCCGTCTTACCGGCTCGGGAACATACCCACCAGACCGCTGCTTCGCCTCGGAACGGTCGTGACGGACTCCACGCCGGGGTCAGGCGTCAGGGACAACCCGAGGTGAGGGGCAGACCCGCACGGAGATCGGCGATGCCCTCGGCGCACACGCCGTACCCGAGCCACGGGCAGCCGGCGCAGAGATCGGAGAGGTCATCGGGGGCCACGGCCTCCCGCACCCGCGCGCGGAGGGCGTCCCACGTCATCTCGTCACCGGACGCGACTCCGAGGACATCGGCCACGCGGGCGTCCTGATGCACCACGGACATCCCGTAGCGAGTGCATCCCCCTGCCGACAGCGACGAGCAGGCCCGGCACACCGCATCCGAGCCGACCCGTACCCGCACCCGTACGCCGGGCTCGTCCCGGAGGCGTCCGACGATCGCCGCCAGAGAGGCCACGAACCCCTCGGAGTAGCCCATCCCCCGGAAGCCGTGCACGCACAGGGCATGGTGGGCGCTCAGGTCGATGAGATCGCGATCCACACCGGAAGCGTATCCCCGGCAGCCGGGAACACCACGCTGTTGTCCGTCCAATCCTCGGGGCGACGGCGCTACGATCGCCCCGAGGATCCGGTACCCCAGATCGGTGACAAGGAGATTCTGTTGGCAGACGACCCGTACTACGACAAGGAGTCCGACACCTACCGTGTGATCCACAAGGGTCACGCGAGCGCGTCGGCAGTGACCAACTCCGAGGGCGTGACGGTCTTCTTCGACCCCGAGAACCATGACGTCCTCGGCTTCTCGATCACGCAGTTCTCCACGTACTACGAGGCGCACGTCACGCCCGCAGGTGAGTTCGAGGTAGTCCTCCCGGCCCGTATTCCGGCCAACCTCGAGGAGGAGATGGACTTCGACGAGGAGACGATCCGCAAGGGCGTCAGGATCGCGGAGTTCTACTAGGGGACCAGTAGGTCGACGACCCCGGGAAGCACCTCGGGGGCCGGCCGGGGAATGACCATCGTCGCGTAGCGGTCGTAGTGCGTGCGGGTGGTCCCGACGATGACCACGGGGATGCCCGCCTGCAGGGGCACGGAGGGCAGCATCGCCATCGGATCGGTCCGCAGTTGCGAATCGATGATGACGAACAGATCGCACGTGGCAGCCAGGTCCCACGCACGGATGATGGCGGCCTCGATCAGGGGCTCCCCCCACAGGGTGCCGGTCGGGCGGAGCGGGTAGCAACACCCCTCACGGGTGCAGCGGGGCACGCCGTCGGCCGAGTCCTCAATCAGCCCCTGGACCTCGGAGAGCGCATAGACATCGTCGCAGCGCTCGCACCGGCACGAGAGCACGTTGGCGTGCACCTCGACCACCTCGCCACCGCTCGCCTGAGCATGCAGGTGATCCACGGCCTGCGTGATGACGGCCGTGATGATCCCGGCATCGTGCAGGCGCCCGAGCGCGAGGTGCGCGGGCGTTACCGTGCGCCATGATGCCTCCACTGCACGGGGCAGCCAGTTGGCCCAAAAGCGGCCGGGCTCGATGAGGAGCACCTCCAGGCTGGCCGCCTCGCCCCACGCAGATCCCGCGGCCCGAGCCTCGGTCTCCTCGGTGGCGCCCAGACGAACGCCCGTCATGGCCACGCAGCGCTCCGATGCAGCCAGCATCCCGGCCAGGCGCTGGATGCCGTCGGCGAGGTCGTCCGGCATGGGGGGAGCCTACGAGATGGTCACGGGGGGCTGCTCGGACAACCCGCGGAGGGCACGCAACCCCACCGTGCCCACCCACAGCGCCGCGCACGCGCTGGTGATCGCCAGCACCAGCAGGGCGGTGGTGAGCCCGACCGCATCGGCGATGAGCCCGACGAGCAGAAGCGGGATGGAGAAGCCGCCGAGGTAGCAGGCCACGTAGTAGGCCGACAGCAACTTGCCCCGGTGCTCGGGCGGGGCGATCTCGGTGGTCAGGTCAATGCCGCCCTTCATCATCAGGCCGCATGCGGCGCCCGTGATGGCCACGCTCACGAGCAACAGGGTGACCGAGGCGAGGGGCGCAGCGATGACCACGCCGAAGAACGACACCGAACTGACGGCGAGGCCGATGATCAGGGCGCGGCGCGGCGGCATGTTGGGCACGATGGCCTGGCTGAGGGCACCGCTCGCCAGCACGAGGAAGCCCGATGCGCCCACGAGCGCGTAGTTGGTCACTCCGATCACCCGCACGATGAACACGGGCACGAGGGAGAGGGCCACCCCGTCGAACAGGCTGAGGATCATCCCCGAGGGCACGAGCACCCGCCAGAAGACCGCCCGCTCACGCGCAGGCACCTCGAGGCTGAGCCGCAGGGGCTGGCGACGGCGCTCGATGACCGTCTCGGGCAGGAACCACACGATGGCCGCGCCGATGGCGAGCAGCATCAGGTGCGCGGCGAACGGCAGGCGGAACGGGTCGGGCGCGAACTGGATGAGAACACCGCAGATGCCAGGGCCCAGCCCCAGGCCGAGCCGCACCGAGATCGACGCCAGCGCGGACGAGAAGCGCCGCCGTCCGGCCGGGCTGGCGTCCACCAGGAAAGCGGTGCAGGTGCCGAAGAAAGCCCCGGTCGCGGCACCCTGCATGCCACGCGCCAGGAGCAGCCCCACCAGACCGGGCTCGGTGAGGATGATGATCTGGGCCACGGCAAGCGTGCCGATCGCCCCGAACAGCACAGGACGGCGGCCCACCTGATCCGAGAACTGCCCGAATGCGAGCATCGAGGGGACGAGCGTGACCACGTAGCAGAGCAGGAAAAGGGTGACGACGGTGTCGCCGAATCCAAGATCCTGCTGGTAAAGCGGGATGAGGGGGGTGATGAGGCTGGTGCCCATCGCGAAGAAGAGCAGGACCACCCATGTACGCCAGACACGACCCATGGCCGGGGAACCTATGCGGCGCGAAGCACGGCCGCCTGCCATCGGCCGACCGAATCGCGACGAATGACATGCAGGCCGCGGCGCTCCCACTCCCCGATCACCGCATCCATCGGCTCAGGTTGCAACCCCGAGAGCAGGACGGCTGTGGGGACGGGCGTGCGCCCGACGCCCAGTAATGCGTCGTGAGCCATGTGGGGCACGTTCGCGAGCACCACGCGGTCGTGGACATCCTCGTGCGTCAGGGTATCCAGCGGAGCCCGGCGCACCGCCACCAGGCCATCGAGGCCGCTCGCCCGGACGGACTCCCGGGCCTGCGTGACCGCCCGCGGATCCAGGTCCACCGCATCCACCCGCCCTCGGCCGAGCCCGGCCCACACGAGGGCGAGGGTTCCGCACCCGCACCCGGCATCGAGCACACGGCCGTCGGGCAGGTCCGCCAGCATCTCGAGGCACATCGCCGTGGTCGGGTGCTCCGCCAGACCGAATCCCTCACCCGGCGCCAGCACGATCTCGGGAAGCCCCGGGGGAGCGGGCGCATGACCGGATGAGCGGCGGTAGACGCCACCTCCCACAGCGGCCGGAAACGGAAGCGGGGGTGTCGGACCCGGTGCCGGCTCCCAATCGAGCGGCAACGCCGCCACACGCACGGCCTGCTCACGCGGGTCCCGCCCGCCCGCAAGCGGGGCAAGGACGATCCCCCCGTCCTCCCACGAGATGGGTTCCAAGTCCGCCAGCGCGCCAAACGCATCGGCGATCTGTGCACGGCTGCCGCGCACAAGGATGCGCGGCAGCAGTGCACTCGTAAACTCACCCGCGGTGACCATCGTGACCGACATGATCGCCGCCGCGCGCTACGCGGTGCAGGAGATCGGGCGCCTCGACCTCGATGCGCGGCTGGAGATGATCGCGGCAGGCGCCAGCGCGATCGCCGCCGAGGCCAGGGCCATCGAG
This sequence comes from Bifidobacterium breve, assembly GCA_945861935.1. GTDB lineage: Bacteria > Actinomycetota > Thermoleophilia > Miltoncostaeales > Miltoncostaeaceae > SYFI01. The sequence goes on from CAMAVU010000003.1 coordinate 34,014, forward strand.
GATGTGGCGGTCGCTGAGGCAGGCCAGCCACGGAAGTTCGCCCGCCGGGAGATCGCCAGCGCCCTGGACCTGCTGGATGCGCTGCCCGCCCTGACCGAGGCCATCCGCCCGCGCGAGGTCCCGTCGCGGTCCGGAACAACACTCCTGGAGTTCGCGCCCTACGGGGTGGTGTTCGGATGGCACTCCTCGAACTCCCCCATCTGGGTTCCCACGCTTCTCGCGGCATCCGCCTTCGCCGGGGGCAACGCACTCCTCTCCCGGCCGTCGCGCCGGGTCGGCACCGCAACCGCCCGCGTGCTTGAGGCCCTGACCTATCGCTGGCCGCTGGGCGCGGTGCAGGTGGTGACGACCCCGCCGGACGAGGCCGAGGCCATGATCGCCGCCCCGGGCGTGGATGCCGTGGTCGCCCACGCCTCCACCGCCACGTGCCGACGGCACATCACGCGCCTCGCCGCGGCATACGAGAGCGGCGCCACCATGCGCCCGTACATCCCCGAGGCATCGGGAAACGATGCGCTGATCGTGTTGGCCGGGGCGGACATGGAGCGCGCAGCCGACGCCGCCGCGCTTTCCGGGTTCGCGAACTCCGGCCAGTTGTGCATGGCGGCCAAGCGACTGATCGTGGAGAGATCGGCCCGGGATGAGTTCGTTCCCCTCCTGCTGGAGGCCGTGGGACGCCTGGTCACGGGGCCGGCCGATGATGACCGCACCGACGTCGCCCCCCTCGCAGGCGCCGCGCTGGCCCGGGCCGCGGAGGATCTGGACGAAGCCCTCGCGGTGGGCGGAAAGGTACTCACCCAAACCGCGGGGACAGCCCCCGGGGAGGGACTGTCCCCGCGGTTCGGGGGGTTCCCCACCGTCGTGCTCCTTCCCGGATCCGCGCTGCATGTGCGGCTGTGGCGCGATGAGTCGTTCGCACCGCTTCGCGGCCTCGCCGTGGCCGACGACGCGCGGCATGCCGTGGCACTTGCGAACGACTCCCCGTACGGGCTCGGCGCCTCGGTGTTCGGACCGCACGACAAGGCCATGGCCGTGGCGGCGGCGCTGAAGGGGGGGCGCATCACCGTGAACGAGGGTCCGCTCTATCAGGACCCTCACCTCGTGGTGGGCGGTATCGGCGACTCGGGGCTGGCGGGGGCGCGGCCCAAGGTGGAGCAACTTGTGCACGCGCGGCGCGTGCACGTGGCCGCCGGGGGGTGAGGCGTTACGCGTGTACCCGCAGGTGCTGCCACCGGATGAACGCCTCGAGACCGGGCCGACCCAGTTCGGCCCCGATCCCCGATCCCTTCCATCCGGCGTACGGGGCGTATGGCACGACGACCCGCCAGCCGTTCACCGCCACGGTGCCGCACTCGATGCGCTCCGCCACCTCCAGAGTGCGACGCGAGCCCCCGCCGCAGACATACGACACCAGCCCGTAGTCGGGACGGTTGACCTCGGCGATCGCCTCCTCCAGGTCGTCGTAGGGCATCACGGCGACGATCGGGGTGAAGGGCTCCTCGTCCACCAGCAGCACGCCGGGGCCCGCGCCGGTGACGAGCGCCGGCTCCACGCGGTTCCCCCCGAGGAGCGCCCCACCCTCAACGGTCGCGCCCTTCGCGCGTGCGTCCCCGACGAGCATCGCGTGACGCTCTGGACCCCGGTCCGTCGCCATGGGCCCCAGATCCAGCGCCGCGATGCCCGGCCGGAGACGATCGAGGAATGCGGCCTCCAGATGCCGGGGGACGAGCACCCGGTTCACCGAATAGCAGGCCTGCCCGCAGTTGGCAAAACCCTGCACGAGGGCGACCTCGGCGGCGGTGTCCAGATCGGCGTCGTCCAGCACGAGCAGTGCCCCATGCCCACCGAGTTCGAGCGAGATGGCCTTGAGCCGGGGGGACGCCCAGGCGGCAACCTGCTCGGCCACGCGGCGCGATCCGGTGAACGCCACCTTGTCCACGCCGGGGTGGGTGCACAGTGCCTCGCCCAGAGCCGGGCCGTCGCCCGTGAGGCACGACACCACCCCATCGGGCAGCCCGGCCACGGTCGCCAGATCGCACACCATGCGTGCCGCCAGCGGCGCCTCCCCGGCGGGCTTCACGATCATGGAGCAGCCCGCCGCCAGCGCAGGCCCAAGTTTCCACAGGACGAGGGCCACGGGGAAATTCCACGGCGTGATGGCGGCCACGACGCCGATCGGGGCCGGTCGCACGGTGGACCCGGTGGAGAGGTTGGCGCCCGGCAGATGCATCGTCCACAGGCGCTCGGCCTCGCCCGCGAAGTGGTGCACCACCTCGCACGCACGCGCCACCTCGGCCTGGGCCTCGCCGAGCGGCTTGCCCTCCTCCCGGTGGATCATCAGGGCGAGCGCGGGCTGGTGCTCGTCGAGCACCTGGGCGTACCGGCGCATCGCACCGGCGCGGCCAACCGGGCCCAGAGCCCCCCACGCGGGCAGCGCCGCCCGCGCCCGTGCCACCGCGGCATCCACATCCTCCGGACGGGCCGCCGCGACCTCGCCGATCACCTCCCCGGTGGCGCGATCGTCCACCGGCAGCCACTCGGGCGTCTCGACCCGCGTATCGCCGATGACCAGCGGATACCGGGGAGTGGACACCGGACTCAGGCGGGGTCGGACGCCTGCGCCACGTGACGCACGCGCCAGACGGGCTGGTAGCCCTCGACGTCCTGGATCTCGGCGTGGGACAGACGGCGGGCGTCCTGGGCGTCGGCGGCCCACACCTCGATGGCATGGACATCGCGGCGCTCGAAGAAGTCGTCCACCGGCTCCCACACGGCATACACCACGCGGTACCGATGAGTGCCAGGGGCCTGCGGGGTGAGAGGCTTCAGCACACCGAGCGACCATGAGCCCCCACCGGACTCCCGCGTCTCCAGATGGCGTCTGGCCGCAGTGCGTGCGCCAGCCAGATCCGGCGCCTCGAACACCACGCGACCCGCGACGCGCGGGCGCCGCGCACCGGGTGGCCGGCGCAGCAGGGTGATCTCCCAAGAGGGGGCGGTACCCATGGACGCGGGACCATACCCATACCCCGATGCAATTGGCCTGACTTGACGAATATAGTTCTTATGTTCGTGGTGATCCCGCACCGCGGCAGCGGGGCACGCGCCCAACCTGCCCGGCTAGGGTCGCCGCGCCCCGACTCAGGAGTGAGCATGGCGCGGCGTCCCACCACATTTGTCCACAGGGCTCAGTCCTCCCCGACCGGGACCACGGTGGTGGCCGCAATCGGCCCCGGTGCGGACGCCACGCCCCGATCAGGACGGAGCCCGGCGCGTCGTCCCACGGCATCTCTCCACAGGCCTCAGCCCTGTGGATAAATGCGGTGGCGTACCCCGGGTGAGCACATGCCTCTGATCGGATCGGATGCGGTGGCGGTGGCGGCGGCCTCGGATGCGCTCGCGGCGGGCCGCCTCGTGGCGTTCCCCACCGAGACCGTTTACGGGCTCGCTGCAAGCGTTCTGGACATCGCTGCGGTCGGCCGCGTGTTCGAGGCCAAGGGCCGGCCCTCCGACCATCCCCTGATCTGCCACATCGCATCCGCCGACGGGCTCGCAGCGCTCGTGGACGAGGTGACTCCCGCCGCACGGGCCCTGGCAGCCGCGTTCTGGCCCGGGCCCCTTACGCTGGTCATGCACCGGTCCCCGTCGGTGCCCGACGCGGTGACGGGCGGTCTCGACACCGTGGCCGTGCGCGTGCCGGCCCACCCCCTGGCCCTCGCTCTGCTCAGGCGGTTCGGCGGGCCCGTGGCGGCGCCGTCGGCCAACCGGTTCGGGCGCCCCTCCCCCACGTGCGCTGCCGATGTCGTGGACGAACTCGGTGACGCCGTGGCCGTGCTACTCGACGGCGGCCCGTGCGCGATCGGCATCGAGTCCACCGTGCTCGACCTCACGTCGGACCCCGTGCAGGTGCTGCGGCCCGGGCGGATTTCGGCCGAACAGGTGGCCCAGGTGATCGGGCGCGCCGTCAGCGCCACCGCGACCGGCCCGGCACGGGCACCGGGCATGCTCGATGCGCACTATGCGCCGGGGGCCCGGGTGGAGGTGGTCGCCGCATCCGATGTGCCCACGCGGGCCGATGCGCTGGCAGGGCAGGGCATCCGCATCGCCGTACTCGCGCCCGGTGAGGTCTCCCCCCTCCCTGCGGGTGCCCTCGTGCTCGGCCCCCTCGGGTCCCCGGACGACTACGCCGCGCGGCTGTATGGCGCGTTCCGGCAGGCCGACGCAGCGGGAGTCGCGGTGATCCTGGCGGTGCCCCCACCGGCCGAGGGAATCGGCGTCGCAGTGCGCGACCGCCTGGCGCGCGCGGCGGCGGGGTCGTCGCGGCGCACCGGATAGGGCCGGCGCGGCCTAGTCGGGTGACACCGCCGCGGCACCGTGCCCGGTGCCTGTGAGGAAGGCCGCACCCAGCTTCTCCGACAGGGCGATGACCGCCAGGTGGGTGTTGGCCGATGGCACCCGCGGGATGACCGAGGCGTCCATGCACCACACGCCACCCAGCCCGCGGATGCGGCCGTCGCCGTCGGTGACCGCCATGGGGTCTGTGTCGAGCCCCATGCGAAGCGACGCCACCGGGTGATGGAAGGTCTCCACCGTGCGTAACACGTGGTCGGGGTCGTCCAGGTTCGGCCACGGGTCCAGCACATCCGCCAGCGGGGCGGTGCGGGCCACGGCAAGCAGTTCGCGACCGGCGGCCACCGCCAGTTCCCGGTCGCCCGCATCCTCCATCCACCCCATCCGGAGGACGGGCTGGTCCATGGGGTCGGTGGACTGGATGTCCACACGCCCGGTGCGCCCGCGCGCGTCGGACACCTGCACGTTGAACTCGCTGATGCGATGTCCGCCGTCCACGAAGCCCACGTAGGGCATCACCTGGAAGAGGCGATCCTCGCCACCCACCTCGGCCTTCGATGTGAGGAGAGCCTGAATCCACGGGTACGGCCACTGCGGAATGGCACTGCCGATCCAGAACCGGTACGAGATCTTGGGGTGGTCCTGCATGCCGCGGCCCACGCCCGGGAGTTCGTGCACCACCCTGATGCCGTGCGGGGTGATCGCGTCGGCCGGCCCTACCCCTGAGCGCAGCAGCACCGCCGGGCTCTGGTACGTGCCGAGGCACAGGATGACGTGATCGGCGTCGTAGGTGACGCGCTCGCCGGTGTCCTCGCGGATGGCCTCGAGCCCTGTGGCGCGGGTGCCGTCGAGCACCAGACGGTCAACGCGCACCCCCACCTCGAGGGTGAGGTTGTCGCGCGAGAGCGCCGGGTCGAGATAGTGGTCGGCCGGCGTCTGGCGCTTGCCGTCGCGCATGTTGAACGGGGTCGGCCCGATCCCGATGGCACCGGGCGCGTTGTGATCGTCCACCCAGTCGTGGCCCCGCGAGAGCGCCGCCTCGGCGAAGCGCTCGATGAGCGGGTACCAGGTGTCGCGCGGGTGGCGTGCGATGGGGATGGGCCCGTGGTCGCCGTGGTACGACGTGTCACCGAACTGCGTGTCGGTCTCGATGAACCGGAACCAGGGGAGCATGGTGGCCCAGTCGAGCCCCGGGGCAAATGCCGCCCAGTCGTCGTAGTGCTCGGGCAGGCCGCGGAGTGCGATGGCGCCGTTGGTGATGGACGACCCGCCCACCACCTGGCCGCGGGGCACGTGCACGCTGCGCGGCGACGCGCCGGCCTGCGCCTGAAAGCCCCAGTCGTGGGTCTCCTTGATGATGCGGTAGGCGTGCGACAGCGCATCGGGCCACTGCCCACGGTGGTAGTGGGGGCCACTCTCCAGCAGGACCACCTCAATCCCCGGATCGGCCGACAGGCGCGCTGCCAGCACGCAGCCAGCGGTTCCCGCCCCTGCAATGACGACCCGCATGTGCATCCCCCCGGCGCTAGGCGGCGGCCAGTCGCCCGCCGTCGATGAGCATGACCTGCCCCGTCATGAACCCCGCGGCATCCGACAGCAGGAACACAATCGGCCACGCCGTCTCGTCCACCGTGCCGACCCGGCCGATGGCCGTCTTCGCCACGAACTTCTCGGCCAGCACGGGATTGGTGTCCATCAGCTGCTGCACCATCTCGGTCGTGATCGTCCCCGGGGCGATGGAGTTGACGCAGACGCCCTGACGCCCGTACTCCACCGCCATGGTGCGCGTCATGGCATCGAGCCCGGCCTTGGTGGCGTTGTAGGCCACCAGGTTGGGCAGGCCGGCGAATGCCGCGATGGATGAGAGGTTCACCACACGTCCGCCCTTCCCGGCGGCGATCATCGCCGGGATCGCGGCGCGCGCGAAGGCAGCCGCGGCGCGGAGGTTCACCCGCAGGATCTCATCCCACTGTTCGTCGGTCGTGTCGACGGTCGGCGAATACGCAGGCGAGATCCCGGCGTTGTTCACAAGGCCCCAGATGTCGCCCAGCTCGGCCGCAGCCGCGACCGCCCGGGCCGGCACCTCGGGGTCCTCGACCGCACCCACCACCACGCGACTCGGGCCCGGCAGCGACGCGGCGACCGCGGCGAGGTCGTCGGCGGAGCGAGCGACCAGCACCACGCTGCCCCCCGACTCCGACACGGCGATGGCCGTGCCCTTGCCGATGCCCCGGGAGGCGCCCGTCACGATGACCACACGACCGTCGAGCCTGAATGGGTTCGCCATGGGACAAGGGTACCCAGCGCCGGGGGCGCAGCGGTCACCCACGCGGCCGGGGGCACCTGTCCCTGTCGTTCCGCCCCCGCAGGACCTCACAAACCGTTCTACGATGCCGCAGGCCTGAGGACCCGACCCCGGAGGCAGGAGCACGATGCTGAGTTACGCGTTCACCGAGGAGCAGGAGGACATCCGCGCGATGGTGCGCGAGTTCGCCGAGGCGGAGATCGCACCGCTCGTCGAAGCCGCCGAGCGCGAGGAGAAGTTCCCCGTTGAGATCATGCCGAAGCTCGGGGAGCTGGGGCTGCTCGGCATCGTTTTCCCCGAGGAGTACGGCGGGATCGGCGAGAACAAGATCACCGAGTGCATCTTCGTCGAGGAGATGACCAAGGTCTGCGCCGGCATCACCGCGTCGGTGAACGCCCACGCCGACCTGGCGTCGTTCCCGATCCTCAAGTTCGGCACCGAGGAACAGAGGGTCCGCTACCTGCCCCGGGCCATCGCCGGCGAGATCATCGGTGCATACGCCATCACCGAGCCCAACACCGGCTCCGACGCCGCAGGCCTGCTCAGCCGTGCCGAGAAGAAGGGCGACCGCTACGTCATCAACGGCCGCAAGAACTTCATCACCAACGGCACCATCTGCGACTTCTGCCTGGTGGCCGCGTACACCGACAAGGACAAGCGGGGCGAGGGCATCTCGGTCTTCATCGTCGACCGCGACACGCCCGGCTTCGAGGTGACCCGCAAACTCGAGAAGATGGGGCACCGCTCATCCGACACCGCCGAGTTGGTGTTCGAGGACTGCGAGGTCCCCGAGGATGCACTCCTCGGCGGCAAGGAGGGTTCCTTCGGTGCCCTCATGGAGGCGCTCATCACCGGCCGGGTCTCTCACGGGGTGAAGTCGGCAGCCATCGCCGAGGCCGCGCTGGACCACGCCATCAAGTACGCCAAGGAGCGCGAGGCGTTCGGCCGGCCGCTCACCAAGTTCCAGGCCCTGAGCTTCAAGTTGGCAACCATGGCCACGAAGGTGGAGGCCGCGAAGGCACTGGCCTACAAGGCGGCATGGCTCTACGCGGAGGGGAAGCCGTGCGTCAAGGAGGCCTCGATGGCCAAGTACTTCTCGGCCGAGGTCGCCGACGAGGTCACCCGTGACGCCGTGCAGATCCACGGTGGCTACGGCTACATCGTGGAGTACCCGGTCGAGCGCCTGTACCGCGACGCAAAGCTGGCCTCCATCACCGAGGGCACGTCCGAGATCCAGCAGTTGATCATCAGCCGGCAACTCGGCCTGTAGCACCCACGGGGAATCAGGAGATCTGGCGAAGGGCCCGGACCTCGTCCGGGCCCTTCGCCGATCAGGTCACGGGCACGGGCGGTCCACCGCCGGGTCGGGTGCCGAGGCGATGACGCCGGCAAGGGCTCGTTCCATGGCCACCGGCTGAATCACCGGCAAGGGCGGGTCGCTGGAGAACGGACGGTCGAGCGCGCCGATCAGGATGAGCGTGAACGCGATGAGCAGGGCCGTGCCACCCGTGATGAGCATCTGCAGGTACCAGTTCTCATCCGCCAGCAGGATCGCACTCAGCGCGATGAAGATGGCGCCGCCGATCACCAGCATCACCCAGAAGAGCAGGGGCAACTGCTGTGCCTGGTCAAGCCGATCGGCCCGGGCCTGGCTCAGCGCCTCGGACTCCTCGATCAACGCACCCAGCGTGGCATCGCGCACCTCCACACCGGGAGAGGCGATGCGCTGGATCGTCTGCGGAATGCGATTTGCGGAGGCATCCACGTAGGGGCTGCCGCCGAGGACGCCGCCCCCGGACCCGTCGGTGGCTGCCGTCCAGTCGTAGCGGATGACATCACGGGCGTAACAGACCAGTTGGTGATCGAGGTCATCGCGCAACACGGCCGGGACCTGCAGGGCGGTGCGCGACAGCGCCGTCACGGCCTGGGCCTCGGTGGTGGCCGCCACCTTGGCGTCCTGATAGGTGCCGAGCGCAGCCACGAGCACGAACCCGATGATGATCGAGTAGCCGAACGAGAGATCGTTGGGACGCTCGCTGGTATGCCCGGGGTGTCGCACCAGGGGCCGGTTGACGGCCTGCTGGCGCGCGAAGATGCACGCGCCCGCGGCGAAACCCACCGTGGACACGAGGATCACGACAGCGGTGAGGATGTTCACCCAACAGCCTCCGTGTCGATGACCTGACCGCGGACCAGTTCACGGTTCTCCACGCGGTAGGCGCCGTACAGCGAGTTCTGAGTGTCTCCATGCACGTCAATGGAATAGGTGCCCACCACCGATCCGCGATCGTGGGTGTGAAGCAGGGCCCTCGTCACCGCCGCCCGCTGCTGCGTCACGGTCTGGCGGCTCAGCGAGGCGTCGTCGGGCAGCGCCTCCGCGATCGACGACAGCAACAGGGCCATTGCCTCGTAGCCGTACAACGCGGTGGGCGTGGGCCTGCGGCCGAGTCTCACGCGCAGCCGCTCGAATACCTCCACGCCCATCGGCCCGTAGTACGCGATCGGCAGGAGGTAACTGGTGATGTAGACGCGGCGTTCCACGGTCGGCAGGAGATTGGCGTACACACCGCGCAGGGCCATGCTGTCGGGGCCGAAGATGAGGAGGCGGTCATTCGCGAGGGCGGCCGCCTCCGTGACTGCCACCGATGCCGTGGTGCTGTTCGCGGCAATCAGGATCGCCGGAGTGCGGCGGGTGTCCGACAGGGCCAGAGCCGCCGCGCGCCCCACCCGCCGGGCATCCCCATCGCCCGTGATCGTCATCGTGCCCCGCACCCTGATCCCTGCGCGGGTGGCATCGTGCGCCACCCCCGCCGTCAGGCCCGCTCCGTAGAGCTGGGTGTCGTGGATGAGGATGATCTCGCCGACCCCCTCCTTCTTCAGATAGGCCGTAAGCGCCACCGCCTGGCGGGCATCGTTCGGGACGATGCGCACCATGGTGGGGTTGCCCGTCGGAGCCGCGTCCGGTGGCATGCCCGGCTGGCCGTCGGCACGGCGCGTGAGACCCACAGCGGTTGCCGCGATAGCCAGAACCGGCAGTGACGCGCGGTTTGTGATGGGCGCCATCGCCATGGATCCCGACGACGTCATGGTGCCGATGATGCCGATGGACGCCGGGTCGGCCACCACCTCCGTCGCCACCGCCTTGGTGCGAGCGGGGTCGGCGTCGCCGTCGGCGCCGGAGTCGTCATCGACGGCGAGGTTCACGCGCACCGCGCCCTGATCCTGACCGTGCTCCTCGAGTGCGAGACGCATGGCAGCGACGACGTCCTTCGTGTCGTCACCATCCATGCCCATCGGAAGGATCGAATGCACCACGCGCACCGGACGATCGCCCGCGGCGGCGTCACCGGGGCCGGGGGCCGTCGTGGGCTGTCGCAGATCGGAGCCGCCACAGCCCACGACGGCAACGGCAGTCAGAACCAGCACTGCGGTTGCCCGGACGGCGGTGCGCAGGGAAGCGCTCATCGCTCTCCGAACGCGCGGGGGATCAGCCGGCATCGGCCCGCGGGGCGGCGGGCCGATGCCACGCCGCGATCATCCGTTGCGCTGGATCAGCATGTTCCAGACGCCGCGCTGCACGACCTTGTCCTCCTGATTGAGGACCTCGATCTCGTACTTGCACCAGCCGGCCTTCGGGTTCTTCTCGTTCTCGGCCTTCTCGCCGATGGTCCGCTTGACGCGGAGAGTGTCACCGATGAACACCGGGGCGCGGAACTGCCAGGAGTCCAGACCCACGAAGGCGGCCGTGGCGATCTTCGGCTCCATCTTCTCGACCTGCAGGCCCGTTGCGATGGACGTGACCAGCATGCCGTGCGCAACGCGCTGACCGAAAACGGAGTCCTTCGCACCGACATCGTCGATGTGGAACCAGTTGAAGTCGCCCGACACGCCGCAGAAGTTGACGATGTCGGCCTCCGTCACCGTACGGCGCAGCGACTCGGCGGTGTCGCCGGGGTTCAACTGCTCCCAGAAAAGACGCTCAGCCACAGAAACTCCTCGGAAATCGTTGGGGCGCCCGATGTCACGGGCGCCAAAGACGCGCGGGAGCATAACGGGGGAACGCCACCGACAGGCGGCTCTTCCGGGGACCGCCCGGGGGTAAAGTCGAACCACTCCCCGTTCACCGGGACCTGCGGAAGGGCGGCATGCATGAAGGGAATCGTCTTCGAGGGCAACGGCACGATGACGGTTGCGACCGTCCCCGACCCCACCATCATGGGCCCGGGCGATGCCATCGTCCGGGTCACCAAGGCCGGGATCTGTGGATCCGACCTGCACATCCTCAACCATGGCGAGGCCTTCGGCTTCGAGCACGGATGCCGGATCGGGCATGAGTTCGTGGGCGTCGTGGAAGAGGTGGGTGCCGCCGTCCGCACCATCACGGTAGGCGACAAGGTGTGCGCGCCCTTCTGGATCTCGTGCGGTGAATGCCACTTCTGCACGAAGGGCCTTCACACCTCATGCCTCATCGGCGGCTCCTTCGGGTTCCAGACGTTCTGGCCCGTCGAGGGTCCCGTGCAGGGCGGCCAGTCAGAGTTCGTGCGCGTCCCCATGGCCGACGGAACGCTTGACAGGGTCCCCGAGTCGCTGGCAGCCGACTCGCACGATCACACGGTGCTCCCGATGACCGACGTCCTGCCCACCGCGTACCACGCAGTGCGGTGCGCCGACGTGCGGCCCGGCGACAACGTGGTCGTCGTCGGTGACGGCGCGGTGGGCCTGCTGGCCGCCCACGCCTGCACCCTCTTCGACCCGAACTCGGTGATCCTGTGCGGCCACCACCCCGACCGCCTGAAGATCGGCGCGCATCTGGGCGCCACGCACACCGTGGACACCCGTGCCGACGGGGCGGAGCACACCATTGCCACGCTCTCGGACGGCTTCGGTGCCGACCGCATCATCCTCGCTATTGCGAGCCCCGAGACGATGAGCTTCGCCATGGAGCAGATCCAGCCCGGTGGCACCATCTCATGGGTCGGGATGGAGGTCTTCCTTGGGGCCCCGGTCATTCCGTGGGACCAGGCTTTCCTGAAGAACATCACCATCAGCGGAGGCGTGGCTCCGGTCAAGCACTACCTGCCCGAACTGTGGCCGCTGCTCGAGTCCGGCCGCCTCGACCCCTCCCCGGTCCTCACCCACGACCTCCCGCTGTCAGAGGGCACCGAGGGCTATGCGGTCATGTCGTCCCGCCAGGAGGGGTCCGTGAAGGTGGCGCTCAGCCCCGGCGCGTAGACGCGACGGGAGGACTGGGGCCCATCACACGACGAAGGGCCCGGTGGCATTGCCACCGGGCCCTTCGGGTGCTCGCGTGACTGGGTGGAGGTCCTAGAGGGCTTCCACGGCCGTCTTGATGCGGGCCAGACCCTCTTCGAGCTGCTCGTCGGGAGAGGCGTAGGTGAAGCGGATGTGGCCCTCACCGCGGTCGCCGAAGGCGTTACCGGCGACGACGCCGACGCCGTAGTCCTCGACGAGGTAGTCGGCGAACTGCTGGGCGGTCATGCCCGTGCCCCGGATGCTCGGGAACACGTAAAACGAGCCGTCAGGCGTCGGGCAGTCAATGCCCTCGATCTCGTTGAACCTGCTCACGACCAGATCGCGCTTGGCCTTCAGGCGCGCGGTCTGCTGCAGCACGTGGTCCTGCGGGCCCGTGAGGGCGGCGAGGCCGGCGAACTGCACGAACGCGGGCACGTTGGTGACCGAGTTCTGCTGGAAGATGTCCATCGCGGTGATGAGATCCGCGTCGGCGACGCACCAACCGATGCGGAAGCCGGTCATGATGTAGGTCTTCGAGAAGGTGTCCACCACGATGGACTGGTCCTTCATGCCCTCGATGTACGAGATGCTCTCGTGCTTGCTGGGGTCATAGACCATGTGCGAGAAGATCTCGTCGGTCAGCACCACCACCCCGTGGCGCTTGCAGATCTCGGCGATCTCGGGCAACTGACCGACGACCATGCCGTTCGGGCGCTGCGGTGTGTTGATGACGAGCATCTTCGTACGCGGCGTGATCAGCGACTCGAGCGACTCGAGGTCGAAGTGGAAGTCGGGCTCCACGAGCGGGGCGTAGACGATCTTGCCGCCGGCGTAGGTGATCCAGAACTCGTCCGGGGGGTACCCGGGGTTCGGGAAGATGACCTCGTCGCCCTGATCCACGAGTGTCAGCAGCGCCTGCGTGAGCGCGTGCTTGGCGCCCATGGTCACCAGCACCTCTTCACGCTTGGTGGGACGGCCGCGCGAGGTCATCTCCTCGGCGATGGCGTCACGGAGCTCGGGAAGGCCCGGGCCCGGCACGTAGCGCACGTGACCGTCGTGGATGGCCTTTGCACACGCCTCATAGATGTGCGGGGCGGGGAAGAACTCGTCGCCCTGGAAGTCACCCTTCTCGAAGTGGAGGATCTTCGTGCCGGTCTCGCGCTCGATGGCCTCGGCCTTGCGCATGGCGGCCCACTGCTTCGGAAGGACGAAGTGCTGGGTGCGGCTGGACAGCGCATCGCGGATGTCCGTGAGAGCGTCGCTGCTCATAGGGGTCCTGCTCCTTTCTGGATATGAGCGCGCCCGACTACCGGGTCGCGCGGAGAGCGGCGCTCGGCCGCGGGGTTGAACTGGTGGTGGCCCGCACGCGACTGGCGGCGCGCGCGTAGGCCCCGGACTGGGACGTGCCGAGGCGACGGGACAACCCGTTCCCGGCGGCGATGACCAAGCGCGCGAGATCGTCCACGCGCGCGGGGGTGACCCGGGTGACGGGGCCGCCGATCCCGAGGGCGGCAACGACCCGACCGGTGTGGTCCCGGATGGGGGCCCCGACGCAGCGCAGGCCCTCGTCATATTCCTCGTCGTCCACGGCGTACCCCCGGTCGCGGATGACCGCGAGCTCGACGAGCAGCCGCTCGACGTCGGTAATCGTCGTACGTGTGTACGAGACCATGCCGTGGGCGTCCATGGTCTCACGCACCTCGGCGTCCGGCAGATCGGAGAGGAGGACCTTGCCCAGACTCGTGGCGTGCGCGGGGTATCCCCGGCCCATGGCCGAGGGGATTCTGAGTGCGCGTCGTGCCTCGACCTTCTCGATGTAGATCGCCTCGCCGCGCTCGAGCACCGCGAGATGACCGGTCTCCCCCGACTCCACGACCAGCCGCTCGAGGAACGGCAGGGCCTCATCCCACAGGCTCATCTGCTCGAGGACGATGCCGCCCATCTCGAACATCCTCAGGCCGAGCCGGTAGCGCTGGGAGCGCGCGTCCCGCTCGAGGAACCCGACGGCCTCGAGATTGACCAGGAACCGGTGCACCGTGCTCTTGTGCAGGCCCGTCCGCTCGGCGATGTCGGTGACCCCCAGTTCCGGCTCCTCGGGGGTGAACACGTCGAGAATGACGCCCACGCGTTCGACGGCCTGGATGCGGTAGCGGCCCGGCGCAACTGCGGTGTCGGTGTGGGCGATCGTTGCCATGTCTCGTATCGCGAAACGCCGTCTTGTGACGGTTGCGACGAAGGCGGCATATGTAGCAGTGCGGTTCCCCACGGGCAAGGCCCCACCGGCACGAACCCCTGCCGGTATCGCATCATGAAACTCCGGATACAGGAGTCGCACGGAACCGGCTTGCCGCGTGCGGGCGCCCCGGTACGCTTGACGGACCAAGGCGACCGGAGGGGAACCGAGCCGTGCCCTACGAGGACATCATCTACGAGGTCGGCGACGGGCGGGCCACCGTCACGATCAACCGGCCCGAGCGCCTGAACGCCTTCCGGATGCAGACCATCATCGAGATGGGCGAGGCGCTGGAGCGCGCCGCCGATGATGAGTCGGTCGGGGTGGTCGTCCTCACCGGCGCGGGTGACCGGGCCTTCTGCGTGGGCGGTGACGTGGCCGACCCCACCCGCACCGCTGCCGAGAAGCGCCATCTGCACACGCTGTCGCATCGCGTGGCCAACGCCATCCGCAACAACGGGAAGCCGGTCATCGCCAGAGTGCGCGGCTACTGCATCGGCGGTGGCAACGAGCTCAACGTGATGTGCGACCTCACGCTGTCGGGCGAGTCCGGCAGGTTCGGACAGGCCGGGCCCAAGATCGGCTCGGCGCCCCTGTGGTGGGGCTGCCAGTTGATGCCCTCCGTCGTCGGCGAGAAGAAGGCGCGCGAGTTGCTGTACCTCACCCGCCAGTACACGGCGCAGGAGGCACTCGCGATGGGCCTGGTCAACAAGGTGGTGCCCGACGACGAGTTGGACGCGCTCGTGGACGAGTGGTGTGACGAGATCCTCCGCCGCTCGCCCCAGGGCCTGCGGCTCGCGAAGATCGCGATGAACACCTCAACCGACGCCCTGTACTCGTCGGTGCAGCACGGCCTCGAACTGGTGGCGCTGAACCACGTCTACGGCCCGGAGCCCAAGGAGGGCATCGCGTCGTTCCAGGAGAAGCGCGCCGCGGACTGGCGCAAGTTCCGGGCGGGGCAGGGTCCCGACCCGGCCACCCCGGCGCTGTCGGCGGGAGCGAAGCCGGCAGCGACGACGACCGCGCCTGCCAAGGCGAAGACGCCGGCCGCGCCCACGGCCTCCGCGCCCAAGAAGGCTCCTGCGGCGAAGGCCGCGGCCCAGCCGGCGACCTCGGCGAAGGGGACCACCGGCAGGCGCACGGCGACCACCCGGCGGACCCCGGGGTGAACGAGGCCCTGCTCACCGGTCTGGCGCCCGCGCGGCGCGGGGCCGTGGAGAAGGCCCTCTCCGGCGAGCGCCTGTCGCGCGCCGATTCCCTGGCGCTGGCCGGGGCCTCGGGCGCCGAGCACCCGGCGCTCTGGGCTGCAGCGGCGCACCTGCGGGACCTCACGCGACCGACCACCATCACGTACTCGCGCAAGGTCTTCATCCCCCTCACCAACCTCTGCCGTGACATCTGCTCCTACTGCACCTTCGCCGTGGACGAGAACAGCCCGCGCGCGAAGACCATGTCGCCCGACGAGGTCCGGGCCATGGCCGGTGAGGCGCGCGATCTGGGCTGCAAGGAGGCGCTGTTCTGCATCGGGGACCGGCCCGAGGTGCGGTGGCCCGGGTACCGGGAGGTGCTCCGCGGGTTCGGCCACGACAGCACCCAGTCGTACCTCGTCGCGATGTGCCGGATGGTGATGGAGGAGTTCGACCTGCTTCCGCACCCCAACGCCGGAATCATGAGCGAGCGCGAACTGCGGGAGTTGCGCGAGGTGTCGCCGAGCCAGGGGATCATGCTCGAGAGCACGTCGGAGCGGCTCTGCGCGCCGGGAGGACCGCATGAGCATGCACCGGACAAGAAGCCGCGTACGCGCTTGGCGATGATCCGCCGTGCGGGCCGGCTGCGCATCCCGTTCACCACGGGGATCCTCATCGGCCTCGGCGAGACCGAGCACGAGCGCGTTGACGCACTGCTCGCGATCCGGGACCTGCACGACGAGTACGGGCACATCCAGGAGGTCATCGTCCAGAACTTCCGGGCGAAGCCCGAGACGCCCATGGCCGATTCAGACGAACCCGGCCTCATCGACCTGATGACCGCCTGCGCCACCGCCCGTCTGGTGCTGGGGGCGGACATGAACCTGCAGGCGCCGCCCAACCTGTCGGCCGATTACGGACCGCTGCTGCTCACGGGCATCAACGACTGGGGCGGCGTGTCGCCCGTGACACCCGACTTCATCAACCCCGAGCGGCCCTGGCCTGATCTGGACCTCATGGCGGGCATGTGCCAGGAGGCGGGCTACCCGCTGCGCGAGCGGCTGACGGTGTACCCCGAGTACGCCCTCGATCCCGAGTGGATGGACCCCGGCGTCCTGCCCCATGTGAGGGCGCTCGCCGACGACGCGGGGTACCCGCGTGAGCAGGCAATCGAGGTGGCCGCATGATGGACGTCGTCACACTCCTCCGGCTGGGTGACGCCCGCGAGGACGGTGGCACCGCACGCGAGCGCGCGATCTGGGACGAGGCCGCGATCGCCGGGGCCACGGGCGCACGAATCCTGCCGGTCTCAGCGGGCGGGGACGCCGTGCACCGGGGATGTGCCGCCTTCGTCACGGGTTGGGCAGAGGCCATCGCGCTGCACGACGACGGCGTGGACAGCCTGCGCCTCACCGTGCTGCACGACACCGCGCGGGCCGACGTCCTCGACGGCCTCGTCCGGTCGGGCGCTGCGTTTCTCCGCACAACCCCCGACCGCCTGGCGGAGGCCGTGGACATCGCCAGCCTGCCAGCGTGCGACGCGCGGGTCTCGGTGGTGGCCCATGACCTCGACGACGCGGTCGCCGCCGTGCGTGGGGGGGCACGCGACATCGTTGCCGATGGGTGGGATCACAACGAGGTAGCCGCCCTCCGGGACGCCATCCTCCCCGAGGTACTCGTGGAGCGCACGGCGTTCCCCCTGGACACGCCCATCGAGGCAGTACGCGACCGGATTGCCATGCCCCTGTTCACGTGCTGGCTCCAGCAGGTGGACTGCCGCGGCGCCGCGCGGCCCCGCCACCCGTGGGCGCCCGGAAGGGACATGCACCCGCCCGTCCCCGCAGGCCGCATGAGCGCGGAGTGGCCCGACCCGGCCTGGATGGATGCCGGGTGGGTGCGGGATCTTGACCGCGTCCCGCCCGATCTGGCCGGCATCCTCGACCGCTCGCTGGCGGGCACCGCCCCGGGCGTCGCCGAGATGGAGCGCATGTTCCGGGCCCGCGGCGTGGAGGTGGACGTCATCGCGCACGTGGCCGATCACCTGCGCGAGCGCACCAATGGCGACCAGGTCACCTACGTCGTGAACCGGAACATCAACTACACCAACCAGTGCTACTTCCGGTGCGGATTCTGCGGCTTCTCGCGCGGACCCAAGAGCTACAACGCGCGCGAGACCCCGTACCGCATGGGCCTGGATGAGGTCGTCAGCCGCTCGCAGGAGGCCTGGGACCGGGGGGCCACCGAGGTGTGTCTGGTGGGCGGGATCCACCCGGACTTCACCGGTGACTTCTACGCCTCCGTGCTCGACAGCATCAAGGAAGCGCTGCCCGAAATGCACGTGCACGCCTTCACCCCGCTCGAGGTGTGGCAGGGCGCCCACACGCTCGGTGTGCCGGTGCGCGACTACCTGGAGCGGCTCAAGGCCTCGGGTCTGGGGTCACTCCCGGGAACCGCCGCAGAGATCCTGGACGACGGCGTGCGTGAGCACCTCTGCCCGGACAAGATCCGCACGGCCGAGTGGGCCGAGGTGATGATCGCCGCGCACGAGGTGGGCATCCGCGCCACCAGCACGATCATGTGCGGCCATATCGACGGGCCGTCATCGTGGGCCAACCACTACGAGGTGCTACGCCAGATCCAGCGGCGCACGGGTGGCTTCACCGAGTTCATCCCGCTGCCGTTCGTGCACATGGCCTCCCCCATCTTCATCCAGGGCCGGTCACGGCCCGGACCCACCTGGGACGAGGTCGTGCTGGTGCACGCCGTCGCACGCATCGCCTTCGACGGCCTCATCCCCAACATCCAGGCCTCATGGGTGAAGCTGGGGCTCGACGGCGGAGCCCATCTGCTCCACGCCGGCTGCAACGACATGGGTGGCACGCTGATGAACGAGAGCATCAGCCGCTCGTCCGGCGCCTCCCATGGCGAGGAGGTCACCGCCGACGAACTCGAGGCCGCCATCCGTGCGCATGGGCGCGTGCCGGCCCGGCGGAACACCCTCTACGAGATCATCGAAGCACCGGTTTAGGCTCAGCGGCGTCCTGCTCCCCCGCCTCGCCATCCCCACGCTCGTGGCAGGTGCCTGCGTGCTGCTGCCCGGAGTCGCCCCGGCCACACATCCGTGCCTGCAGCCCGGCCCCGGGGACCAGTGCCGTGGGGCCGGGCTACAGGGCGCCGATCTGCGCGGTGCTGATCTCCGGCGCGCCGACCTGCGTGGTGCCCGGCTGCGGGGAGCGCGCCTGTCGCGCGCCGACCTCCGCGGGGCCCGGCTCGCGGGGGCCGACATGAGGGGGGTGACCCTGCACGGGGCCGACATGAGGGGCGCCCACATGCACGGAGTGCAGCTGGCCGGGGCCCGGATCGGGTCCGCTGCGCGCCCCGGGCGGACCACGACCGCACAACGGGCCACGGCAATCTGCGTGCCGGGCCCTGGCGGATGGTGCCCCTACCCGCAGATGGCGGGCGCCGACCTCACGGATGCCGACATGGCGGGCGTCCGGGTGTTCGGGGCCAACCTCACGGGTGCGAACCTGCAGGGCGCGACACTCGCCGGGGCCTTCTTCCAGACGAGCAATCTGGCCGGCGCGGACCTGTCGGAGACGACCGCGACGGGGCCGCTGCCGGTGACCGGCGGCGTGCGCATGCTGGTGGGGGCGGCGTTCATACGCACGACGCTCGCCGGAACGGACTTCACCAACGCCAACCTCACCGGGGTCACCTTCCTGTCGTCGAACACGGGGACGGCGACCATGACCGGAGCCTTCACCCAGGCAACATGGTCCCTGGACGGCGTCAACGACTTCCATGGCGCCACGTGGCCGGCGGCGTCATGCAGTTACGCGCCAACCCCGTATGGCACCACACCGCCCATACCGGACGCCCCGTGCACCGCCCCACTGGCAGGCGGGGGGACGGTCACTTTCGGACCGTCCTCCCTGGGCTGGATTGCAACGCTGCAGTGGCCCACGCCGGTTCCATCGTGGTGGCGGCGGCCGGGTGGCCCGGGCCCGACCTCGATCTCCGTCATGACACCGCTCGGCCCCTCAGGACTGGGCGTCGCGATGACCGGCGGACCCTGACCCGAACCCCGGTGCCAGGCACGTAACCGAACCGGTGACCCGAACCCCGGTGCCAGGCACGTAACCGAACCGGTGACCCGAACCCCGGTGCCTGGCACCGGGGTTCCCGGGGTTCCCGGGGTTCCCGGGGTTCCCGGGGTTCCCGGGGTTCCCGGGGTTCCCGGGGTTCTAGATACCGCCCTCGTCCCGTTCGCGCAGGAAGCGCATCATCGTCTCAACACGTGCGACCTTGATGCGGGGGGCGCCGACCTCCTCGCCCATCTGTTGCTCGATGCCGTCGAGGTAGCGCCAGTCCTCCCATGAGGTCAGTTCGCCCTGCCGCTCGCGCACCAGCCGGGCCAGCACGCGACGGGCGGGGACATCCCGCTCGAGGTGGCCGGCGCGGAGATCCTGGAGCAGCGTCTCCACCGTCTCCTGGGCGTCCGGCTTGTTGGTGCCGATGATCCCCGTCGGGCCGCGCTTGATCCAGCCCGTGGCGTACTCGCCGTACATGGGGCTGCCATCGAGCGGGTTTATCGCGCGGCCGGCCTCGGTGGGAATCGTGGACGTGACCGGGTTGAAGGGCACCCCCGGGATCGGCACCCCCTGGTAGCCGATCGCGCGGAACACCAATCCCGTCGGAACCATTTCGCGCTCGTCCGTCATCCGCGCGCGCAGCGTGCCCCTGTCGCCGCGGTACAGCTCGTTGCGCGCCACCTCGATGCCGTCCACGTGGTCGGTGCCCTGCAGGGCCACGGGTGAGGTGAGGAAGCGCATGATGATGCGCCGGTCGCGCCCTCGGTCACCGCGGGCGGCGAGCTCACCCAGAATCGCCAGGTTCTTGTCGCGATTGCGATCGGGATGCTGCTCGGCGTCGTGCAACGAGTGGGGATCGAGCACCAGATCCTCCGGGCGGACGATCACGTCGATGTCGTCGCGCTCGGCCACCTCGCGGAGTTCCTTGGGCGTGAACGCCGCCTGCGCCGGGCCGCGGCGCCCCAGCATCACGACCTCGCGCAGGTTCCCGTTCCGGAGGGCAGCGACAGCGTGGCGGGCCATGTCAGTGCGCGCCAACTCCTCCGGGGGCAGCACCAGCATGCGCGCGATGTCCATCGCCACGTTGCCGTTCCCCACCACCACGGCGCGGGACCCGCTGAAGTCGTAGGTGCGGCTGCGATCGAGGGGGCTCGCGTTGTACCACGCCACGAACTCCGGCCCGGAATGGCTGCCCGGGAGGTATTCGTGCGGGATGCCCAGACGCCGGTCGGCAGACGCCCCCACCGCGTAGATGACGGCATGGAAGTACTCCATGAGGTCCTGGTGGCTGATGTGGCGCCCGACCTCGACGTGACCGCGGAAGCGGAATCGCTCGTTGGCCGCGGTCGCCTCGTACACCCGTGCGACGGACTTGATCTTCTGGTGGTCCGGGGCCACACCCGCGCGCACCAGCCCGAAGGGGGTGGGGACGCGGTCGAACATGTCCACTTGCACGTTGACGCCTTCATGTGACAGCAGGTGCTCGGCGGCGTAGAAGCCGGCCGGGCCCGAGCCGACGATGGCGACGCGCAGGGGGGAAAGCGGGCTTCCCACCGGCATCTAGATCACCACTCCGTCGTCACCGACGCGTGCCCGGAAGACATCCTGATCCTCGCGGCGCACCAGATCGCCCACGCAGCCCGGGGCCGGAGCCGTGTGCAGCCCGCGCACGAGCACAGCCGGCCGCCCCGACGCCTTGCCGATCAGCATCCCCGCCGCAGCGGCGATCTCGTCGCCGAGCGCCTGATCCGTGGCCACCAAGACTCTCCCCTCCCTGTCGCGTCCACCACGATGATCGAGTACCGGGTCGAATCCCGCCACCCCAACCGCCACATTCACGAGTCCGCGGCGGAACGCCCGGCCGTGGGTGTCGGTGATGACGACCCCCACACTGCCAGCCGCGGCACGGGAGACGGCGTGCTGAATCCGCCGCGCCGAGGCATCCGGGTCGACCGGAAGCAGTACCACGGTGCCATCGGCCGTGTTCGAGGCATCCACGCCGGCATTCGCGCAGATGAACCCGTGATGCGTCTCGCAGATCACCAGCGACCTGCGGCGGCGCACGACTGCGCGGCTCTCATTCAGGATCACCTGGCACAGCGCCGCGTCCTTCCCGGTCTCCCCGGCCAACCGACGGGCAGCGTCGCCCGGGCGCACATCGGCCAGACGCACCACGCGCCCCTCGGCTTTGCTCACCACCTTCTGCGCTACCACCAGCACGTCACCCGGCAGCACGCCGGCGTCGAGAGCCAGAGAGGCGAGCATCATGGCGATGTCGTCGCCGGGCATCACCTCGGGGAGCACCCCCAGCACCACGATGTGCACCTCGTCCGCGGGAGCCGCGCCGCGCAGCGGGCTCACCCGGTCGCCTCCGGCACGCCATGCCACAACCCCAACCGCACGAGCGCACGTCCCGTTGCGCCGTCGGGCTCCCGCCGGACCAGTTCCAGAAGGTCCTCCGGCGTATCCACGTCGAGGGCCATACCGGGGTGGTACACGACATCCGCGGTGATCCCGGCGGCGGCGGCGCGCGCCAGGTGCTCCCCGAGCGACCCGGGACCCAGCGCAGGCACAATCACCGAGGACGGCGTGAGCAGCATCGCGTTGGTGCCCGTGGCGTCCTCCGAGCGGGCCAGCACCACGGCGTCACCATCGGGGGCCGCCCCGATCAGGTGGTCCACATCGGCCGCAGTCATCAGCGGCAGGTCACTCACCACCACCAGCGCACTGTGGGAATCGAGGGAGGCGATGCCGCGCGAGACCGCGGCGTTGATACCCCTGGGCGGGTCGTGGTCAGGAACCGTCCGCGCACCGACGCTCTCGGCCACCGCCCGCGCCCGGTGGTCGGAGGTCACCACCACGATCTCGCCCAAACGGGTGCTGCCGGCGAGCGCCGCCAGCACGTCCCCCAGCATCGCCGACTGGAACACGCGGCGCTCGGCGCGATCGAGCACCCCCGAAAGCCGCCCGAGCGCATAGCCCAGACGCTTGACGGGTACCACCGCGCCCACATCGTGCGCCGCCATCAGCCCACCGCCCCGATGACGACCCGCGCAAGCCGCTCACGGGCCGCCCGGTCCGGCATGAGGATGTCCGTGAGCACGGGCCGCACCCCGAGGGCCTCGATGCCCGCCGCCTCGGCTTCATCCGACTCGTGGATGACGAAGGTCGAGCAGACGTCCGCATAGATCTCCGCCATCTGCCGGGCAGAGCACTCGGTGTACCCGGCGCCGCGCAGGAACTTCTCGGCAGGCCCCTCCACCGCCGCCCCACCCACGATGGGGCTCACGCCGACCACGCGATCGCGGCGCGCAGCCACGGCATCACGGACGCCCGGCACGCCCAGGATGGTCCCAATGGAGACGATGGGGCTGGACGGCGCGATCACGATGAGGTCGGCGGCTGCGATGGCCTCGAGCACCCCGGGCGCGGGCGCGGCGTCAGCCAGGCCCTCAGCCCGGATGGACGTGATCTCCTCCCGCGCCCCGTCGCGCACCAGATACTCCTGGAACCGCCGTTCCCCCGTCGCCGTGGCGATGATCGTGCGCACCGGGTCGTCGCTCATGGGCAGGACCCGGGCCTCCACACCCAGATGGACGCGCAGGTCGTCCACCACCTCCGATAGCCGTGCACCGCCCTGGATCATGAGCGTGCGGTGGATGTGCGTCGCCAGGTCCCGGTCGCCCAGCCCGAACCAGGCGTCGCGGCCGTAGGTGGCGAGCCCCTCGAGGCAGCGGAACGTGTCGTCCGCATATCCCCACCCCCGTTCGGCCACCACGCCAGCAAGGCAGTAGAGGTTGATGTCGAGGTCGGGACAGACCAACAGGCCGAAGAGATCCCCGTCGTCGCCCGTGTTGACGATCGCCACGAGGTCGCGCTGCCCGTGGGCGAGCGCGATTCCGTGCACCATCTTCGAACCGCCGGTGCCCCCGGCAAGCGCCACGATCACGGGGCGAGGCTACCAGCGCAGGCGCGGCGCCAGCACCATCCACAGCCCCGCGCACACGAGCAGCAGGCCCGCCCACAGGCGTGGGCCGGGAACGTCCCCGAGCAGCGGCCATGCCGTGAGCACCCCGATCACCGGGACGAGGAAGAACCATGCCGACACGCGGCCGGCATCGCCACGGCCCAGAGCCATGTAGAAGAGCGCGAAGGGAACCGCGTTCCCGACGAGGGCGATGAGCACGATGAGACCGATCTCCCGCGGGCCCGTGGTGCCCGGGGCGCCCCCCGCCGCAAGGCCGATGACGGCGAGCATGGCCGCACCGATGAGCATCTGCCAACCGGCGATGGCGACCGGGCGGGCGCCGGCACGCAGGCGGCCGGATACCGCCACGGTGCCGATGGCCCATGCGATGGCGCCGACCACCACGAGCACCGACACCCACGAGACGCTGAGCGGCCAGAGCGGCCCCTGCCAGACAGCGGCCGCGGCACCCACCAGACCCACGGCCAGACCGGCCCACTGGCGCCCGGTGAGGCGCTCGCCGAGGAACATGACCGCCAGGGCCGCGACGAAGAGCGGGTCGGTATTCGAGAGCACCGCCGCGGTTCCCGCGCCCTCCTCGGCGATCCCGACGAACGTGGCGCCGTAGAAGATTGCGGACTGGGTGACCGCGAGGATGAGCACCACCCGCCATTCGGCACCAGGGAGGACCGGGCGGCCCAGGAGGGCGAGGGCACCGATGATGATGGCGCCCCCCAGCCCGATGCGCGCTGCTGCCGCCAGCAGAGGGGGCCACGACTCCACCAGCAGCGCCGAGGGCACGTAGGCCAGCCCCCATGCCGCCATCGCGAGAACGGCCAGCATCGACGCCGGCGCCGGGCGCCGGGGGGTCATCGGTGCGCTGTCGCGGCGCAGGGGCGCATCCGGAGGTGGTTCTCCGTGGGCCGCCGGGATCCTGCTTGCCGGCCGACACGGGTGGGCGACGTGACCGCCCGTTGCCTTACGTTGTAGCCTTACGCTGTAGCAGTGCACCATCACACTTTGTAAACATTGTCACGAGTGTAGGCGACCCCCGTAAACGCGCATGGTGTCTGGTGTTTCGCACTCGTTACACGCCTTGCAACTGGCCATGCAGGGCCTTGTCGGGCCGTTCGTTCGTGACATATGCTGCCTGCATCACCTGGGGGCAGGCTTCAATCCCGGCTCGACCGGGGCGGGGCACGAACTCAGGCTCACTAATGCAACACCCTATGACTCTTCAAGGGGGGGACGCCACTAATGGCCGACCAGTTTGCTGTTACCTACATCCCTGGTGCCGAGACCGGGGAAATCCCGCCGTCGCCCGTCGATCGTGACGAGAAGACTGCGTTCATCTACAGCCTCGTCGACCCCGTCTGGGACATCGACACGCTGCCGCTGACCTACACCAACTCGCGCTGGTCAGCGTTCTTCTACCGTGCCGACGAGAAGCGCCTGCGCCGCGTGGTGCCGGACTGCCTCGACGTCGAGGACGACGTTATTGAGCACTGGTACGTGGACCACCGCAACACCATGCTTGGCCCGTACCTGGAGTGGGGCCTCACGGTCGCCGCTTCGCACAAGGCTGGCGATGGTAAGACCTACTACGCCGGTTACTACCCGTACATGTACCTCACGCAGGACGCCGCGATCGACGCCGGTCGCGTGCTGGGTTTCCCGAAGAAGGAAGCCTTCATCCGCATCAACGAGCACGGTGGCGCACCGGACGACGGTTACGGCGTCTACGACGGCCACAACTGGAAGTGGAACCACTTCTCGTTCATGATGATCCGTAACGGTTACGTGATCCACAGCGTCATTGGTAAGTACGACGACGCTGAGCTCTCGGCCAAGCCGGCTTTCTACGGCAACACCGAGTACGGCCGCATGAACATGAAGGTTGTTACCGCTCCGGACGTCTCGAGCTCCGAGTGGCAGCTGGTGTACCTGCCTTCGCTGGTCACCAAGGGCCTCGCAGACCTCATTGGTCGTCCCGAGACCGAAGGTGCCCACCGCTTCCAGGTGAAGCCGGAGAGCATCCGTACCACGTCGCCGGACAACATCGAGTGGTTCCAGCAGGCGACTCCGTTCGACAACCTCGGCGCGGAGCTGCCGGTGGGCGAGATGATCGGTCTCATGACCTTCTCGTTCGACCTCATCATCCCGGCGGGCATGACCCTCTGGACCGAGACCTACACGCGCGACGCGACGTGGGCCGGCGCGGCTAAGCCTTACCGTTACGGTCTCCGTCACCGCTTCCCGAAGCCCATCGGCCTCGGCGCGTAAACCAGAGCCCAGAGAGAGGAAATTCACAATGGGACAGATTGTTGACGTTACGTCGACCCCGTGGATCGACTCGGGCGACGCGCCACCGCTGGCGCTCGACCGTGACAAGCGCGACATCATCAGTCAGGGTATCGCTGACCCGCTCGTCGACTACGACATCGTGCCGCTCACGTACACGAACTCGCGCTGGAGCGCGTTCTTCTACCGGTGCACCGAGGCAGACCTGAAGCACGTTCTGCCGAAGTGCCTCGACCTTGAGGACGACGTCATCGAGTTCTGGTACGTCGACCACCTTCACACCGGACTTGGCCCGTACGGCGAGTTCGGCTTGACGGTGGCCGCATCCCACAAGGGTGGGGACGGCATCACGTACTACGCCGGGTACTACCCGTACATGTACCTCACGCAGGACGCCGCTGTGTTCGCCGGCCGTGAGCCCTTCGGATTCCCGAAGAAGATCGCCTACATCGTCTCGCAGGAGCACGGTGGCAAGGAGGACGATGGCTACGGTGGGTTCGGCAACGACTACTTCAACTTCACGATGGAGCGTCGCGGCTACCTGATTCACACCGCAACAGGCCGTTACGACGACGCAGCGCTGCCGGCGAAGCCGGCGTTCTACGGCGACCCGAGCTACGGCCGCATGAACCTCCGTCTCATCACGGATCCGTCGCTCAAGACCACCAAGTGGGACTTGACGTACCTTCCGTCGACCGTCACGCCGGGGCTTGCCGCGGCAATGGGCCGGCCGGAGACCGAGGGCCAGCACCGCTTCCAGTTGAAGCCCGAGTCGATCCGTACCGCTTCGGCGGGGGCGATCCGCTCGTGGGCGCTTCAGGCGACCCCGTGGGACAACATGGGTGCGATGCTGCCGGTGAGCGAGATGATCGGGCTGATGACTTTCAGCTTCGACCTGATCATTCCGGGAGCCGACACCCTCTGGACCCAGACCATCGAGCGCACGGACGAGGACCTGATGGACCTGCTGTTCTCGACCCCGTACAAGTACACGATGCGTCACCGCTTCCCGCAGCCTCCTGGCGTCTGAGTTCACCTCAGATACGGAAGCAGCAGCACCCTTGGGGGTGGGCCTTCGGGCCCACCCCCTACTTTTTGCCCCCACGATCCCGGCCGTCAGCGACGGCACCGCAACCGGGGTCGCCGCCACGGTCGCGCTCATCACGCGGCGCTGACCCTCCGACACCCTCCTAGTACATGTGCACCGGGGTTCCCTGCGTCGCGAACTCGTACACCAACGGCGCGAACGGCGACGCGATCCGCACGCATCCATGCGATGCCGGGTACCCGGGCACATACGGGTACTCATGGAAGGCGTAGCCGCCGGTGAAGTACGACGCGTACGGCATCCAACTGCTGAACGGCCGTGACCAGCTCATGACCTCCTTGCGGATGATCGAGTAGTCCCCGCGCGGCGTGTTGTCGGCCGCCCCGCTCGAAATGTGGATCGCGTGGGTGACCTTGCCGCCATCCACGAGCAGCAGCACCTGGCGGTCGATGTCGCCCTCCAACCACCTCCCCCGGCCCGTGAAACGCGGCTCCGGGCGGCCCGCGGTCGCCATGCGCTCCTGAGTGCCGGCATCCGCGCTGCCGGTGCGCTCGAGGCCATTCCAGCCCTGAACGGCCATGAGGGCCTGGGACAGCGCGTAGTCCGAGGTGTTCGCCGGTGTTGACTTCGCCGGGAGATACCCCTGGGCGGCGAGGCGCTTCACCTGCCCGGTCGGGACATCCAGTTCGAGCGTGTGCCGGAGGAGGTCACGCAGCGCGGGAGTGATGCGCTGGGGCGCGGCGAGCAGCGCCGATGCGTGCGGGGCCCTCGGCACGGTGATGAGCCTGATGTCGTCGTTGGTCCAGCCGGCCCTGACCAGCCGATCACGCAGTTGCATGGTCAGCCGGGGGGCGACGGCGGCGTCGGCGGAACCACGTACCAGCGTGATGTGCTGCCCCTGGTTCCGGTGCCCGATCGTCGAGTTGCCCCGCAACTGCAGGGGGAGGACCACCTGCCGGGTGGACGGGTCGAGCACGACGGACCGGGAGGGATCAAACGCCGACACACCGAGGGCGCCGTCCACACGGCTCGGCAGGCTGGTCGTCATCCTGACGGCGAACGCCGCGCCACTCGACTCGCCCAGCGTCACCAGCCGCGTGCTGTCCATGTCTGTGCGCCGGTCGAGCACGTTCAGCAGTTCGGCAACCGCTGTGGCGTCCACAGCACGACGATCAGCCTGCAGCGGGTACCAGCACGGCTGATCCCCCAGCGCCGCGCATGGCAGGGCGTCGAGCGCCACAGCCACCGCACCGGCAGAGTGCACCGAGTAGCCGAAGCGGTCGAGCGCGTCCTCTGCCGTGGTCCCCTCGCCCGCGAAGATGACGACGACGGGCGGGCTGGTGCCCTTCGGGGGCGCAGGGGGCAGGCTGATGACCGCATGGCGCATCAGCCCGGCCGAGGTGAACACCACGTCCTCGGCATCCGCCAGCCCGGTGGCCGGCGCCACGAGGACCGCCGCGCACGACGCGGCCACGCCAATCGTGACGATCCGCACCGACCTCCTGCGCCTCATCGCGTGCTCCTGATCGGGAGTCGTCCGACCGTATTCTGCGCCGCCGGGGACCGCCCCTCCCCATGTATCTTCCGCGCCATGAGCCAACAGACTGACGTCGCGGATATCCGCATCCCCCTCGACCACCTTCCCGCCGACGGGAGGTTCGGCAGCGGACCGTCGAAGGTGCGTATCGAGGCCCTCCATGCCCTGGCGCAGACGGGTTCCTCATACATGGGCACCTCGCACCGGCAGCCCGCGGTGAAGGACATGGTGGGCCGGGCGCGCAGGGGGCTTGCCGATCTCCTTGGCCTGCCGGATGGCTACGAGGTGCTGCTCGGCAACGGCGGGGCCACGGCTTTCTGGGACGTCGCCGGCTTCCGTCTCGTGCAGGAGCACAGCCACCACGCGGTGTTCGGCGAGTTCTCGTCGAAGTTCGCGCAGGCGATGGCGGGAGCACCGCACGTGGCCACGACGACCACCGTCGAGTCCGCACCGGGTACGCACCCCGTGCTGGCGGCCATGTCCGGGGCCGATACCTATGCGCTCACCCAGAACGAAACCTCCACCGGGGTGTGCATGCCCGTCGCCCGGCCCGCCGGGGCCGACGACGATGCGCTGGTGCTGGTGGACGCGACCTCGGCGGCCGGCGGCATGCAGGTGGACCCCGCGGGGTTCGACGTCTACTACCTGTCCCCTCAGAAAGCGCTTGCGAGCGACGGCGGTCTGTGGCTGGCCGCGTGCTCCCCGAGGGCGCTCGCGCGCATTGACGACCTTGGCGACCGGTGGTGCCCGGCGTCGCTCGACCTGACGATCGCCCGTGACAATTCCCGCCAGAACCAGACCTACAACACGCCCGCGCTCGCGACGATTTTCCTGCTCGTGGAGCAGATCGAGTGGATCCTCGGTCAGGGCGGGCTCGACTGGGCAGGGCGCCGCACCGCCGAGTCGTCGGGGGTGCTGTACGCGTGGGCCGACACCCACGATCTGGCCACGCCATTCGTGGCCGACCCCGCCATGCGCAGCCCGGTCGTGGTGACCATCGACCTCGACGAGCGCGTGGACTCAGGGGCCGTGTCGGCCGTGCTCCGTGCCAACGGCGTGGTGGACACCGATTCCTACCGCAAACTCGGTCGCAACCAGATCCGGATCGCCACGTTCCCTGCCGTGACCCCGGATGATGCGCGTCAGCTGACCATGTGCCTCGACCACGTGATGGCCGCGCTGGCGCAGTAGGTTCCCGTGATCGTCGGCCGCCCGACCCGGGTCATGGGGGAGGAGGGGTGGCCGCCCCTACGGTGACTGGATCGTCAACTGGGTGATCAGGAGGGCGGTCGCCACAAGCGCCAAGGCAGCGGTTTTCCGACCGCGTCCCGGGCCGCCCTCGCCCAGCCACTGGGCCATCGGCCACACGAGCGGGAAGGCCAGCAGCCCGAGCCGGGCGAACGAGGTGACCGATCCGCTCGACAGCGGAACAATGAGCACCACGAAGGCGTACATCACCCACGGCGAGCGCAGGCCGCCCTCGCTGCGCCAGAGCCGGATCAGCAGGAAGACGTAGGCGCTCCCGAACAGCACATCCCGGGCGACGGCTGACCAATCGCCGACCCCGAGCCCGGAGAGCTGGGAGATGCTCTCCTTTCCGAGGAGGTCGCGCGAGCCGATGAGATCGCCCCCGAAGAGGCCACCGAGGGCCTGTCCCACGTCGGTGGGGAGCAGGGACAGGAGCCCCACGCCGAGTTGCCCCCGGCCCCACGCGGCCTGTGCCTGGAGTGGGAGGCTCCAGGCACCCTGCCGGAACTGCATGTACCCGAGGAAGGCCACCATCACCACGACCGCGGGGGCGACCGACATCAGCATGCGCCTCCGCCGGCCCTCGGGACCGAGGTGCCATGCCAGCATGACCACGGGCAGCACCACGAGCACGCCCGTCGGCCGCGTGAGCACCGCCACAGCCGCCACCGCGCCCGCCCATCCGAAGCGCCCCTTCCATGCCAGATACCCCGCAAGCGCCGCCAGCCCGAGGGTGATGCCCTCGGTGTAGGCCATCGATGCCGCCACCGCCGGCGGTGCCAGGGCGAGGACCCAGGTGGCGCGGGTCGCCATCGCGCGGCCGAACCGGTCGCGGGTCAGGTGGTACAGGGCGATGAGCGCCACGAGGAAGAAGCCGTTGCCGACCACCAGCGAGACCCAGAACGGGTTCAGCCCCACCGCGAAAGCCGCCCACATGATGGCGGGGAGCAGCGGGAAGAAGGCGACGTTCGTGAAGACCTCGCCCACCTGGCCGACGTCAAACGCATAGCCGCGACGGGCGATGTCCAGATACCACGTCGTGTCCCACGAACCGAAGAGGTCGAGGGCCCCGGGCACCGCCTGATCGAGACCGATCTCGGCGCGACCGAAGGCCAAACTCGCGATCAGCCCTGTGGCCGTCACGAATACGCGCGACACCAGCCAGGCGAGGAGGGGCACCCCCAGCCACCCCCACCACGGCATGCCCGTGATGCGGTTGACCCAGAGCCTATGGTGCGCACCCGCGTCCCCGGGAAGCGGCACGCGTGGTGGAGGCGCGGGGTGGCCATTCATCGGCGGGGCACCATAGGCGTTCGCCGGGCGGTCCGCCGGACGGATCCCGTGGCACATGACAGCAGCCACCGCGGGGTGGTACGCCGCGCGCATGCGACTGCCCCGTCCACACATGCGCCCGCATCATCACGGTGCACTGCTGGCCCGTGCCCCATCAGCACGTGTCGCGCCGGGAACCCGCACAGGACCCGGGGTGGCGTGATGCGCATCATCGGGTGGACCCCGATCACCTCGGTCGGGGACGACCGGAACCACGGCGCAGTGCCGACCGCCTCGGCCACCACCAGCGTGGCCCGGGCCGGCCACCAGAGTGCCCGCTCCCGCCAACCGCGCCCGTCGCGCACCACGATGACCCGCAGGGAGGCGGGCCCGATCCCCGTGTACGGCGTGATGATGAGCGGCACCCCCAGGGACGCGCTCATGGATACGCAGTCGCGCCCGTGGCGGTCGAGTAACTGCACAACCCCGGCGACCGGTGGCAGGTCGTCCAGCCGGGTCCGCACATCGGGGTGGTCAACAGGGTCAACCAGCCACGTGCGGCCGTCCACGACCAGGGCATGCGACGCACGCTGCATGAACCCGGGATCCGATGCGATCCAGGTGACCATGTCCTCGGGTCCGGGGCAGAACTGGAGATCCACGCCCACATGGTGCCGTATGGCGAGCGCCATCTGGGATGGTGGTGGCGGTCAGCCCCCGGGAGGGGCCTACGTGGCCCCCTCGCAGGCGATCCCATCCCCATCGGTGTCGAAGTGGTGGACATCCACACCCACCACCTGAAAGCGCCGCGCGGAGATCTCGCCACAGTCGAGATCGGGCGGCGGCGGCGGGATGCACGCGCCGGAGTAGTTGGGGTCGCATGCCCCGGTTGACGTACCCCCCGTCGTCGTGGGGGTCGTGGGGGTCGTGGGGATCGTCGGCGTCGTGGGGGTCGTGGGCGTGGCAGGCCGCTGGGGCTTGAGCGTGTTCCCATTGCACGGAGGGCCCCAGACCCCGAGGCGCGCCTTCTTCGCGGCGATCTCGGCCCTCAGGAATTGGCCGGCGTGCCGGAACGGGATGCGCCCGTATACGTAGGTCTTGGCGAACCCGGTCCGCACCAGCCGGTAGTTGACCGACCCGACCGCCCCACCCCGCCCGGCGCGGTAGGCGTAGGCGAGGAACCGCCCGTACCGGTCGCGGACATCCTGCGAGGGATCCGACTCCAGGCGCACGGCCACCCCGAGCGGCAGCAGGCGGGCGGTCTCCGCCGCTGCGGCGGGCCCGCCGCACTGCACGGGATACCCCGGACGCTTGGTCTCGGGCGTGTCCACGCCGATCAGACGCACCGTGGTCTCGAACCCACGGGCCGAGATCCGCAGTGTGTCGCCGTCCACCACCTTCGTCACCGTCCCGCGCAGCACGGTCGGCGGCACTGACGCGCCGGCATTCACACCGAGCAGCGTTCCCGTCACCGACGTAACGAGGATGAGTGCCACAGCGTTACGCAAACGTGCCGTAGGTGATGCCATCGCCATGGAGGTGTATCAGCCGCGCGGGCTACGCTCCTTACGTGGACCGCGACCCGGAGCGCCCCATCACTCGCCCGTGGTCGCGCTTCCCCGGCGGATCCGCGCGCCGGATGGCGAGTCCGATCCGCTCGTTCATGGCGTGGGAGGCCGCCGGAGGCGTCGCACTGCTCGCGGCAGCGATCGTGGCGCTGATCTGGGCGAATACCGATCCGTCGGGCTATTCGGCGTTCTGGACGACACCCATCACCATCGGATCCGGGGACCACGCGCTCGACACCACCCTGCTGCAGGTGGTGAATAACGGGCTGATGACGCTGTTCTTCCTGCTCATCGGCATGGAGGTGAAGCGCGAACTTGCCATCGGCGAGCTCGCAGATCGCAAGGCGGCGGCCGTGCCCCTCGCCGCCGCCCTCGGCGGCATGGTGCTCCCGGCGCTGGTGTACCTCGCCTTCACCGCGGGCGGACCGGCGCAGGGCGGGTGGGGCATTCCGATGGCCACGGACGTCGCCTTCGCCCTCGCCGTGCTCGCCGCCCTCAGGACGCGCGTGCCGCCCTCGTTGTGGGCGCTTCTCCTGGGCGTGGCCGTCATCGACGACATCGGCGCAATCATCGTGATCGCTCTCGCCTACTCCGGGGGTCTCAACCTCGCCTGGCTGGCTGCCGCGATCGGCGCGCTGGTGCTGTTCGGGGTGCTCACCCGTATGCACGTGCAGACCGGCCTGCCCTACATCGCGCTGGGCCTCCTCGCGTGGGCGTTCACAGCAGCCTCCGGAGTGCATGCGACGATCGCAGGAGTGGCGGTCGGCCTGCTGATGCCGGCGATACCCCGGCGGCGCCCCACAGCCGAGCCGGGGGACGAAGCGGTCTCACCGCTCGCGCGGACGGTGCGTGCCCTGCACCCGTGGTCGTCGTTCGTGATCCTGCCGATCTTCGCCCTCGCCAACGCCGGCATCGTGTTCGGCACCGGCACTCTGGCCGCAGAGGGCGCGGCGGCGGCGGCACTCGGGATCGGGCTCGGCCTGCTCGTCGGGAAGGCGGCCGGCCTCTCGCTCGGCGCCTGGC
Organism: Bifidobacterium breve; assembly: GCA_945861935.1. Taxonomy (GTDB): domain Bacteria; phylum Actinomycetota; class Thermoleophilia; order Miltoncostaeales; family Miltoncostaeaceae; genus SYFI01. Next base: position 67,400 of record CAMAVU010000003.1, read on the forward strand.
TGGCCGTGCGCTCGGGGATCGGGGTGATGCCGCAGGGTGCACGGTGGTCCCAGATTCTGGGCATCGGTCTGGTCGCGGGTGTCGGCTTCACCGTGTCCCTGTTCATCACGGACCTCGCGTTCGGGGCCCCGGGACTCTCGGATGCCGCGCGCCTGGGGGTCTTCGGCGGGTCGGTGGTCGCGGCCGTCGCCGGGGCCACCGTCCTCTGGACCCGCGGGCGGCCGGAGTGCGAGGCGACGTGACCGGTCGGCACCTTCTCACGGTCGTTATCACCGCCGGCGTGGTGGCGATAGGCGCGCCCGTCGCGGCCGTCGGCGTCTCGTCGAGCGTCCGGCCCCTGACGTCGGCAGAGCGCAAGGCCATGACCCCATCGGCGTGGCGCCCCGGATGCCCCGTGTCGCTGGATGACCTGCGAATGGTCCGGACGACATACCGCGACTTCGGCGGGCACGAGCGCACGGGCCGGATCGTGGTGCACGAGGACGTCGCCAGGGCGGTGGCGCGCATCTTTCGCAGCCTCCATTCCTCCGGTGTCCGCATCCGGCGCATGCAGCCCATCGAGCGGTACGGGGGCAGCGACTTCGTCTCCATCGAGGCGGATAACACATCGGCGTTCAACTGCCGGAGGGCGGCTGGGAGCGGACGCTGGAGCAACCACGCCCACGGCACCGCCATCGACATCAATCCGATCGAGAACCCGTGGGTGGAGCCCGGAGGGGTGGTGTACCACGTGGCCAGCCATCCCTATGTGAACCGCAGTCCCCGGCCCGGGATGGCGGTGGCGGGCGGTGCGCTGGTGCGGGCGTTCGAGCGCGAGGGCTGGCACTGGGGTGGCCGCTGGACCGGCACGAAGGACTACCAGCACTTCTCGGCCGCCGGGCGCTGATGGCCGCCAGATCACCGGCACGCGAGCCCGCTCTGCGTGGGACCATAATGCTGTTCAACGACCCCACGACACCGCCCAGGAGGCCGTCCGATGCCGGTTGAGCACGACCAGAACGCGAAGATCCAGTCCTACGCGCATCCCGAGCGCCTCGTCACCACCACGTGGCTGGCCGATCATCTGGGCGATCCGGGGCTCGTGGTGGCCGAGAGCGACGAGGACGTGCTGCTGTACGACACCGGCCACATCCCGGGCGCGGTGAAGATCGACTGGCACGCCGACCTGAACGACCCGCTCACCCGCGACTACGTGGACGCCCGCGGCTTCGCCGAGGTGATGTCGTCGAAGGGCATCACCCCCGACACCACGATCATCTTCTACGGGGACCAGAGCAACTGGTGGGCGGCCTACGCGCTGTGGGTGACCTCGCTGTTCGGGCATGCAGACGTGCGGCTTCTGGACGGCGGACGGAAGAAGTGGGTGGACGAGGGGCGCCCGGTGACCACGGAACTCCCCTCTCCCGTGCGCACCGACTACCCCGTGACCGAGCGCGACGACAGCGGGATCCGCGCGTTCCGCGAGCAGGTGCTGGCGCAGATCGGCCACGGACGGCTGGTGGACGTGCGCTCGCCGGGCGAGTATTCGGGAGCGCTCCTGCACATGCCGGAGTACCCGCAGGAGGGAGCACTCCGCGGCGGGCACATCCCCACCGCCGCGAACGTCCCATGGCGCCGTGCCGCCGACGAGGATGGCACCTTCCTGCCCGTGGACCGGCTGCGCGCGATCTACGAGGACGAGGTCGGCCTGGACCCGGGTGACGACGTCATCGCCTACTGCCGTATCGGCGAGCGCTCCAGCCACACGTGGTTCGTCCTGAGCCATCTCCTCGGCTTCGGCAACGTGCGCAACTACGACGGATCGTGGGTGGAGTGGGGCAACGCGGTCCGGGTGCCGATCGAGCGATGAGGGACGCCCTCCACGAGATCATCGAGGAGTTCGCGGACACGCCGCGGGAACTGCGGCTTCCGCTTCTGCTCGAGTTCGCCAACGCCCTGCCTCCGCTACCGGAGCGACTCATCGCGGACCGCGCCTCGATGGAGCACGTCGAGGAGTGCCAGGCACCCGTGTTCCTCGCGGTGGACGTGGGGCCCGACGCGGTGCACCTGTACTTCGACGCCCCACCCGAGGCACCGACCTCGCGCGGGTTCGCCTCGGTGCTCCATCGGGGCCTCGACGGCGCCACGCCCGACGAGGTGCTCGGGACCCCGGGCGACTTCTACGTCTCGATGGGCCTCGACGAACTGGTCAGCCCGATGCGGATGAGGGGCATGGCGAGCATGCTGGCGCGGGTGAAACGCCGCGTCGCCCTGGAGATGGCCTCCGCCGGAGAGACCCTCCGCCCCGCCTGATCTAGCTCGAGGCGTTGATGACGACGATGAGGACGATCACGGCGATCACCACGAAGATCGTCGCGGTGACGGCGGCCGTCAGGAACTTTGGCATCGGGGGAATGGGCGGCAGGTCGGCCATGGAACGCCTTTCGAAGTCGGGCGGGGATCAGGCGGATTCCAGCAGACCC